>JBFGFX010000070.1:0-14261 GCA_041579335.1 Woeseiaceae bacterium
GCCTGTTCATGAGTCGCGAATAGCGGTCGGACGCTAACCGGGCGGAGACCGGGAGACCGGTCTCCGCCGTTTTGCTGCCCGTTCTTAAACGGTATACTCCGCCGGTGCCCTCCCGGAACCCCACGGCCTGGCGATGACCTCGGCGCTTCCCCGTCCCCGAGCGAATAGGCTCCTCTTCCTTTTCATCGCCGCCTTTTCACTGCTCTTTGCCGCGCTCGCGAGCGGCCAGGAGATCGACGAATTCGATCCGATCGCCGCCGGCGGCGAGCTCGACGACCTGAGCGCGTTACTGGACACCGAGCCGGTCGATCTCGGGGTGCTGACGACGACCCGCGCCAGGGCCGGTCAGATCGCCGCCGACGCGAGCGCCTGCGCCGCCCGCTGGACCGACGAGCGCACGCGGCTCGAAGAACGTTTCGCGCCGCTCGAGGATGTCACCGGCGACGTTGCACCGTCGGTGTTCGATCAGCGCACACAGGTGCTCCAGCTGCTCGAGGCCGCTCGAGAGCTCGAGACCGCCTGTGCCGGCGTCGAAGCGGAAGCGACGGGGCTGATCGATCGCGTCACCGAGATCCAGAACCGGCTGTCGCAGCAGTTTCTGTCCTATCGAGCCGACACGATCGTGTCGGCCGTGCGCGAGTTCCCACAGCGCGTCCGGACCTGGCCCGAGCAGATTCGCGACGCCAACCAGCTCAGATTGGTCGGCGAGCTGGAACCGCTGGACCTGTTCTGGTTCCTGATCGGCGGCGGCGTCATCGCCGCCGCTCTCGGCGTTTTCTTGAGGCAGCGCTTCAACAGCTGGTACGCCGCCGCCGGTGGCGCGGATGCGGCGCCGCAGATGCGCTACCTGTTCCCGAAACCCTTGGCCGGGTACTCGCCGTCCCTCCTGACCGGCATCGCGTTCATCGTGGTGCTCTACGCCGCGATCGAATCACCGTCGCTCGACCTTGCCGTGATCCGCATCGCGCTCGGTATCTTCCTGTTCGGCCTCGGCTGCGTCGTGATCGACTGGGCGACCGGTCCGCTATCTCCGTCGGCCGACATCAAAGGCCTGATTCCCGATCACGTCAAGCCTCTGCGTTTCCGCCTGCGGGTACTTCTTCTGACGCTCGTCGCCAGCTTCGTGCTGCTCGGCACCGACTGGCTGACGATCCGTCTGATCGGCCCGGAGGTCACCGGGCGCGCGGCGATGATCTTTCTCGTCGCCTGCGCGCTTGTGTACCTGAACCTCTACCTCGGCCGCATACCCGGTCTCCAGCAACGTTTCCGGGTGCTGCGCGTGATCGTCACACTCGCGCTCCTGGTCGGCATCGTCGCGGTCCTGATCGGCTACCAGAACTTCGCGGGCTATTTGATTCACGGCATCACCCGCTCGGCGCTCGCTGCATTCCTCCTGTGGATCCTGATATGGCTGGTCTCGAAGGCGTTCGAGTACCTGAGCAGCGAGGACACGCCGGCCGCCGCGAACCTCCGCCGCACCTTGGGCACCACGCGGCGTGGCTCGCGCAGCGGCTTAGGCTTCATGCAGCTGATCGCCGACCTCGTGCTGTGGCTGAGCTTCTTCGTCTACCTGATCTACGTCTGGGACGAGTCGCGAACGACCCTGGACCGCCTGATCGAGCTGGTTGTTCGCGGCGGCACGGTCGGTGAGCTGGAGCTGGTACCGGCGAAGATCATCGGCGGGATCCTCGTTTTCGCCGTTCTCCTGATACTGATCGGCCGCTCCAAGCGCTGGATCGATCGCCGCTGGCTGCAGCACATCGTGATCGAGCGCGGCGCCCGAGAGGCTCTGATCACGCTGTTCGGCTACCTCGCGTTCGTCATCGCATTGTTGATCGGCCTGACCCAGGCCGGGGTCGACCTGCGGGGTCTCGCCATCGTCTCCGGTGCCCTTGCGCTCGGCATCGGTTTCGGCTTGCAGGAGATCGCAAATAATTTCGTGTCGGGCTTGATCCTGCTGTTCGAAAGGCCGATTCGGGCCGGCGATTTCGTGACGGTCGGCGATATCGAGGGATTCGTGCGCAAGATCAGCATCCGGGCCACCGAGATCGAGACGCTAGACAACCAGAACGTGCTGGTGCCCAACTCGGAGCTCGTGTCCGGCCGGGTCACGAACTGGGTGCTGCGCGACACCCATGGACGGCTGCGGATCGTCGTCGGCGTCGCGTACGGCTCCGACGTCGAGGCGGTCCGCGAGATACTCGAGCAGGTGGCGCGCGAGCATCCCGAGGTCATCACGGATGGTCGCGCGCCCGAACCCCGCGCCCTGTTCATGGGCTTCGGTGATTCGTCGCTCGACTTCGAGCTGCGCTGCCGCATCAATCGAATCGACCGGCGATTCAGCGTGACCAGCGATCTCAACTTCGCGATCGACGCCGCGTTCCGCGAGGCCGGGATCACGATTCCGTTCCCGCAGCGCGATCTGCACATCGTTTCCTACCCCGAGCAACGCGAGGTCGAGGAACCGACGGCGCCGGCCGCCGAAGAAACCGCGCGCACGCGGGCACTCGCTCACGCCGAGAGCGTTACCCGTCATCATCGGCAGGAAGTCGTGATTGCCGCGGGCATCGACGACGTGTGGAAAGCGTTGACCGACGCCAAGGCGATGAGCAAATGGATCGGCGGCGAGGTCCAGTTCTCGCCTTACATCGGCGGCGCCTTCGACATTGCGCTGCCCGACGGACGACGCCACCACGGCCGCATCGACATCTTCATCCCGCCGCGGCGCATGCGCCTCGTCGAAGGACCGAGAGAGGGCGAGGAGCCGCTGTCGACCGGTCCGATCACGTCGGTGTTCGCGCTGCACGAAGAGGCCGGCAAGACGCAGCTCGCGGTCACCGTAGCCGGATTCCCCGCGACCGAGGACTGGGAAGAGGACTACAAGCGCTCGCAAACCTTGTGGCAGAACGCGCTCATCGAGCTCGCCGAGCTCTTGACGCGCAAATGAGCGTTCAAGCCGAGAGCACCTCGACACCGCCCATGTACGGCTTGAGCACTTCCGGCACGCGCACGCTGCCGTCTTCGGCCTGATAGTTCTCCATGACGGCGATCAGTGCCCGGCCGGCCGCGACGCCGGAGCCGTTGAGCGTGTGCACGAGCTCCGGCTTGCCGGTATCAGGATTGCGCCAGCGGGCCTGCATGCGTCGCGCCTGAAAGTCCGTGAAGTTGCTGCAGGACGAGATCTCGCGATATCTGCCCTGTCCCGGCAACCACACCTCGATGTCGTAGGTCATGTGTGAGCCGAAGCCTAAGTCGCCGGCACAGAGCGCGACGACCCGGTACGGCAGGTCCAGCCTTCTCAGGATCTCCTCGGCGTGACCGGTCAGCTCGTCGAGCGCGTCCGCCGACTCCGTCGGTCTAACGACTTGCACCAACTCGACTTTCTCGAACTGATGCTGCCGAATCATGCCGCGCGTGTCCTGGCCGTGGCTGCCAGCCTCGGAGCGAAAACAGGGGGTGTGCGCCACCCAGCGTCGGGGCAGCTCGTCCGCCTCCAGTATCGTCTCGCGGGCGAGATTCGTCAGCGGCACCTCCGCCGTCGGAATCAGGTAATACGGGTTCTCGTCGGTGGTCTTGAACAGGTCGGCCTCGAATTTCGGCAGGTTCGAGGTGCCCACGAGCGCCTGCGATCGCACCAAATACGGCACGTATGCTTCTTCGTAACCGTGCTCGGCGGTGTGCACGTCCAGCATGAATTGAATGAGCGCGCGCTGCAGCCGCGCGAGCGGTCCTGCGAGCACGACGAAGCGCGATCCCGATATACGGCTCGCGGCGTCGAAGTCCAGCATGCCGAGGCCGGTGCCGAGCTCAACGTGATCTTTCGCCGCGAAGCCCGTCTCCTTCGGCTTTCCCCAGCGGCGCTCTTCACGATTGTCGGCCTCGTCTTGGCCGTCGGGGACGTTCTCGTGAAGCAAGTTCGGTAAGCCGAGCTCGATATCCTTGAGCTCCGCCTGGATTTTGCTCAGCACCGCTTCGTTCGACTCGAGGCGGTCGCCGAGTTCTTTGACGGCCGCGAGTAATGGCGCCACGTCGTCGCCCTCGGCTTTCGCCTTGCCGATGCGTTTGGCGCTCGCGTTGCGCTCGTTGCGTAAGCGTTCGGTCTCGACCTGCAGCGACTTGCGGCGCTCCTCGAGCGCCGCATACGCGTCGACATCGAAGTCGAAGCCTCGACGAGCGAGGTTGGCGGCGACGTCTGCAGTCGCCTGGCGCAGCAGCTTGGGATCGATCATCGTCAGCCTTTCTTCGGCGCTGATTTCACACGCTCAGCCCGCGCCTCTCGATTGCGCGCTCTGATGCGCTCGAGTTTGTCGCGAATCCTCTCCTCGAGGCCGCGGGGAACCGGATGATAATACGTGCGCTCCGGCATGTCGTCCGGAAAGTAGCGCTCACCGTAGGCGACCGCGTCGTCCTCGTCGTGCGCGTAGCGATAGCCGCCGCCGTAGCCGAGCTCATTCATCAGGCGCGTCGATGCGTTTCGCAGTTTGAGCGGCACCTCCAAGGAACCGAACTCCGCGGCGTCGCTCGCCGCCGCTTTCGACGCTGCGTATACGGCGTTGCTTTTCGCCGCGCAGGCCAAAAACACGACGGCTTGCGCTAGCGCGAGCTCGCCTTCCGGGCTGCCGAGCCGCTCGAGGGTCTCCCAGGCGTCGAGCGACAGCCTGAGTGCGCGCGGATCGGCGTTGCCGATGTCCTCGGACGCGACCCGAATCATGCGCCGGGCGACGTATAAAGGGTCGCAGCCGCCGTCCAGCATGCGCATCAGCCAGTACAACGAAGCATCCGGATCGGAGCCGCGGATGGACTTGTGCAGAGCCGAGATCTGATCGTAGAAATACTCGCCCTGCTTGTCGAACCGGCGGCGACCGCCGGCGGCCACGTCGGTCGCGAGCTCGACCGTGATGCCCGCCGTTCCCTCCGCCGCTAGGTCGGCCGCGAGCTCGAGCAGGTTCAGCGCCCGCCGCGCGTCGCCGTCCGCCGCCTGCACGATCAGATCGAGCGCCGCCTCGTCGGCCGGTAGCCCATCGAGCCCGCGCGTAGCGTCGGCGAGCGCCTGCCGGAGTATGTCGAGCAGCGCGGCATCGTCCAGGACCTTCAGCACGTAGACGCGCGCTCGTGACAGCAACGCGTTGTTGAGCTCGAAGGACGGATTCTCGGTGGTGGCGCCGATGAACGTCAGCGTGCCGTCTTCGACGAACGGCAGAAACGCATCCTGCTGAGACTTGTTGAAGCGATGCACCTCGTCGAGGAACAGCACGGTGCCGCGGCCGCTCACCGCCTTCTCCTGCTTCGCCTCGGCGACGGCCTGGCGAATGTCCTTGACGCCGGCCATCACCGCCGACAGCGCGATGAAGCGCGACTGCGTCGTCGCGGCAATGAGCCGCGCCAAGGTGGTCTTGCCGGTTCCGGGCGGTCCCCAGAACACCATCGAGTGGGCTTTGCCCTGCTCGATCGCCCGCCGGAGCGGTTTGCCCGGCGCCAGCAGGTGCGTCTGACCGAAGAAACCGTCGAGCGTTTGCGGCCGCATGCGATCCGCGAGCGGTCGGCTCGCCGCGATCGCCTGCTCGTCCGGATTGGCGAACAGGTCCGCCATCACGAAGTCAGCCGGGCTGGCGGCGCCGCGAAAGCCAGCTCTCGACCCGCAGGCTCCAGCCGCCGAACCCGGCCAGCGCGATGCTCAGACCGACGACGATGCCCACCGCGTTGGCGCCCACGTCCGCCAGTTCGGCGCTCCGAAAGGTCAGCATGCGCTGGCATAGTTCGATGATGATACCGAATATCAAGAGCCCCGAGCCGATGCGCCAATACGAGCGGCGCGCGTACTGGCCCGAGAACCACACCGCGAGCGCGGCGAACGTGACGCCGTGCAGCCATTTGTCGGCGCTGAACAGCATTTTCAGGCTCGTCGACGGCCATAGCCACACGGCCGGCATGACCGTTGCGGCGAAGACGCTCAACAGAACCAGGACGCCGGCGACCTGCCAGCGGCGCGCGTAGCGCAGCGGCAACACCTAGATCTCGCCGCTCACGGCGACGACGGGCTCGCCCACGAGATCGACATCGTCCGGCACGGAGAACTCGAACAACGACTCGTCGAGCGGCTCGTTGAGCGCGACGTCCAGGAGCGCGATCAAAGTCTTCTGCTCGAGGTTATCCGAGAAGATCATCCGTCTGAGCTTGCCGTCGTCGAAGCCGAGCTCCACCTCGCTGAAGCCGTTGTCGGTGTTCTTCGGCCGCAGACGAATCCAGACCGTGCCACGATCGGCAAAGCTCTCGACGTAGTCGAACTCGTCCAACACTTCGCGCGACCCGCCGAGCAGCGAGGCCGGCGTGTTGGCGAGCACCTCTGCCTGCGCCTTGACCGTGACCTGCGCCAAGTCGACGTCGTAACTCCAGACGTTCAAACCGTCGGCAACCAGCACCTGCTCGTAAGGATCGGTGTAGGACCAGCGGAACTGGCCGGGCCGCCGGATCTTAACCGTGCCGCTCGAGGATTCGACGACGATGTCATCCGCATCGACGAGCGACTGCTCGAAGGTCGCCGATAGCGACTGGACGTTGTTGAAGAAATTGTCGAGCAGCGCCCGACCCTCGTCGGCGCCGATCGCGGCGGGTGCCGGCAGGCACAGCGACAGGATGACGAGAATCCGCAGCGGACGTGTCACGAAATCAGCCATATCGGATCGTTACTCCTCCGCCACCGGCGGCACCAGGATCTCCCGCGAACCGTTTGGCTGCAGGGGACCGACGAGTCCCGCGTTCTCCATCGACTCCACCATCCGCGCCGCTCGGTTGTAGCCGATCTTCAGGCGCCGCTGAACGCCCGAAATCGACGCTTTGCGGGTCTCCAACACGATCTGGACGGCCTGGTCGTACAGCGGATCCTGCTCCGCATCGATGCCATCGATCGCCGGCAGCTCGATACCCGTCAGTCCTGGAGTTGGACTCGCCGGAGACTGCAAAATTTCATCGATATAGCGCGGCATGCCACCCTTCTTCAGATGACGCACGACCGAGTGCACCTCGTGATCCGCCACGAACGCGCCGTGCACTCGTGTCGGCACCGACGTGCCCGGCGGCAGAAAAAGCATGTCGCCGTGGCCTAAGAGGTTCTCGGCGCCCATTTGATCGAGGATCGTTCGCGAATCGACTTTCGCAGACACCTGGAACGCGATGCGGCAGGGTATGTTGGCCTTGATCAAGCCGGTAATGACGTCGACCGACGGCCGCTGGGTCGCCAACAGCATGTGAATGCCGGAGGCCCGCGCTTTTTGCGCCAACCGGGCGATGAGCTCTTCGACCTTCTTGCCGACGATCATCATCATGTCCGCGAGCTCGTCGATGATCACGACGATGAACGGCAGCGGCGTCAGCGTCGGGTGCTCGACCGGCTTGTCCTCGTCCTCGAGCTCGGGCGGCGTGAACGTGGGATCGAGAATCGGCCGACCGGCGGCAATCGCGTCCTTCACCTTGCGGTTGTAGCCGCCGATGTTGCGAACGCCCAGGGCCGCCATGAGCCGATAGCGTCGATCCATCTCGCCGACGCACCAGCGCAGCGCATTCGCGGCTTCTTTCATGTCGGTCACGACCGGCGTCAGCAGATGGGGTATGCCCTCGTATACCGACAGCTCGAGCATCTTGGGGTCGACCATGATCAGCCGCACGTGCTCCGGCTTGGCTTTGTACAAGAGGCTCAAGACCATCGCGTTGATCGCGACCGATTTGCCGGATCCGGTCGTGCCGGCGATGAGCAGGTGGGGCATGCGCGACAGGTCGGCGACCACGGAATGGCCGCTGATGTCCTTGCCGAGCGCCAGGGTGAGCGGAGACGCCAGCTTGTCATACGCCTGCGACTTCAGGATCTCTCCCAGCGTGACCAATTCTCGATGCTCATTCGGTATCTCGAGACCGACGAAGGACTTGCCCGGGATCACTTCGACGATGCGGACGCTCACGACCGACAGCGAGCGCGCCAGGTCTTTCGCGAGATTCGTGATCTGGCTGACCTTCACGCCGGGAGCCGGATCCAGCTCGAAACGCGTGATGATCGGCCCGGGCGAGACGGAGACGACCTCGACGTCGATACCGAAATCCTTGAGCTTCAGCTCGACCACGCGCGACATCGCCTCGAGCGACTCCTCGGAAAACCCCTGGCTCTGCTGCGGCGGATCATCGAGCAACGATAGCGGCGGCAGCTCGCCCGCCGAAGGCGGTTCGAAAAGCGGCACCTGCCGCTCCCGTTCGGCCCTCGCGCTCACTTCGAGAGACGGCATGACCGGCTCGATGCGCGGCGGCGCTCGCTCGGCGGTGCGCTTCTTCTCGGCCTCGACCACGTCCTGGCGCGCCGCCTGCTGGCGGCGCAGCGCCGCACGATCGCGCAGGTCGTCGATCCGTGCCCGCACGGTTTCGTAGCCGGCCAGGCTCAAGCGGCCCACCCGATCCATCACTTTGAGCCACGATACACCGAGAAACAGCGAGATCGACGCGAGCCACAGGAAGAACAACAGCGTGCTCGCGCCGAGGATTTTCATCACCGACTCCATCCCGCCACCGACGATCTGACCGATGACGCCGCCCGCGGTCTCACGAAAGCCGACCGGCGAAAAATGCAGCGTCGCCAGCGCGCAGCTGGTCACCAGGGTCGCGACGAAGCCGCCGAAGCGCAGCGCGAAATCCGCGCGCGTCAACGGCTGTTGCGTCTTCTGCTCGTTGAAGATCATCCAGCCGAGATAGAACACCATGACGGTGAAGAGATACGCCGGGCGACCGAACAAATTGAACAAGAGGTCGGCGATCAGGGCGCCGACGCGGCCGATCCCGTTGTTGACCTCGGCGCTGCTGGTGGCCTGAGTGAACCCCGGGTCGGCCGGGTCGTAGGTAAAGAGCGCCACCCACAGGATCAACGCCAGCGCGCCGAACACCCACAGCGCGCCCTCGCGCAGAGTGCGCACGACCTGGGCCGACAAGCCGGTCGCGACCTTGATGGACTGTTGGGTTCTAGCCATGGTTAAAGCAAATTATGAGTTTTCGCATCTATTTAACTGATTTTAATATAACTTAATCGAGCTTTTGGATACGATTGGGGATGCTGCCAGGGCCGTTTTGCCCGCGGATACGCTTTTCCCTACACTTGCTCGAACCGTGCTGGACCGGCCCGCCCTCCTTGAAGATGCCGCGAATGCACACATGTCGACGGCTCGAGGCTAAATAGGTCGTTGGCTGCCAAGCGAAATCTCGAAGGCGAAGTATACATGAGCAAACCAAGACATTGCCGGGTCCTGATCCTGGGCTCCGGACCCGCTGGCTACGCGGCAGCGGTGTACGCGGCACGCGCCAACCTGAAGCCGGTCCTCATCACTGGCGTCGATCAGGGCGGCCAACTCATGACGACCACCGACGTTGACAACTGGCCCGGCGACGTCGAGGGCCTGCAGGGTCCCGAGTTGATGGAACGCATGCGCCGGCACGCCGAACGCTTCGATACCGAGGTCGTGAACGACCACATCCATACGGCCGACGTGACGGTCCGACCGTTTCGGCTCGAGGGCGACGACGGCACCTACACCTGCGACGCGTTGATCATCGCGACCGGCGCGACCGCCAAGTATCTGGGCTTGGCTTCCGAAGAAGCGTTCAAGGGCCGCGGCGTTTCGGCCTGCGCAACCTGTGACGGGTTCTTCTATCGCGGCAAGGAGGTCGCGGTGGTCGGCGGCGGCAACACGGCCGTGGAAGAGTCGATTTACTTGAGCAATATCGCCAGCAAGGTCACGCTGGTGCATCGCCGCGACGCGCTGCGCGCCGACAAGATCATGCAGGATCATCTGTTCCGCAAAGAGCAGGAAGGCAAGGTCGAAATCCTCTGGGACCACGTCGTCGATGAGGTATTGGGTGACGACACCGGCGTCACGGGCTTGAGACTCAACAGCACCAAAGATTCGTCGCGGCAAAGCGAAATCGACGTCGAGGGAGTGTTCATCGCCATCGGCCACTTGCCGAACACCGGCCTGCTCGAGGGGCAGCTCGACATGCAGAACGGCTACATCACCGTCAAGTCCGGTTTGGCCGGCGACGCGACCGCGACCAGCGTCCCGGGCGTGTTCGCGGCAGGCGACGTCGCGGATCAGGTCTACCGCCAGGCCATCACGTCCGCCGGAGCAGGCTGCATGGCGGCGCTTGATGCCGAGAAGTATCTGGACGCGCTCGAAGTCGGCGACGCCCCGAGCGACGCCGCCGCCTGACGACAACACGTCTTCACCTACGACGATGAAAGTCGAGGTCGTCGAACGCATTTCACGATTCGGCAAACGTGAATGGAATCGGTTGACGGCCGATCGCTACCCGTTCCTGCGTCACGAGTTTCTCGAAGCGGCAGAAGAATCGAGCTGCGTCTCGGTGGACAGCGGCTGGATGCCCTGTCATCTGGCGCTGCGCGACGACCGCGGGCGGCTCAGGGCGGCTATGCCGCTATACGAGAAGTCGCATTCCTGGGGCGAGTTCGTGTTCGACTGGGCCTGGGCGCACGCTTACGAACGAGCAGGTCTCGAGTATTATCCGAAACTCGTATCCGCTACGCCGTTCACGCCGGCGCCCAGCCCCCGCCTGCTGCTGCGGGATGCGGACGACGGCGATGCGGCCCGGTTGTTGCTCGAGGCGGCGATTCGCTTGGCCGGGGACCGTGGCCTGTCCTCACTGCACGTCCAGTTTCCCCATCCCGATGAGCTCGAGCTCTTGTCCGAGGCCGGACTGAAACTGCGCAAAGACTGCCAGTTTCACTGGCACAATCAAAACTTCCGCTCGTTCGACGACTTCCTGGCGACGTTCAACTCCGCAAAGCGAAAGAAAGCGAGGCGAGACCGCCGCCACGTCGTCGAGCAGGGCATACGGTTTCGCTGGTTCACGGGCAGAGACCTCGACCGCGCGATCTGGCATGACGTGTATCACCTCATCAGCCTCACGTTTCTTCGACGGGGATCGATGCCCTACCTGAGCTACGATTTCTTCTGCGAAGTGTCGCGGCGCCTGCCCGATAGCATCGCCGTCGTCGTCGCGGTACGCGAACGCGAGCCGATCGCAGCGGCTGTGTTTTACCGCAGCCCGTCGACGCTCTACGGGCGCTACTGGGGAACCGTCGCGCACTACAATGCGCTGCATTTCGAGACCTGCTACTACCAGGGCATCGCCTACTGCATCGACCAGGGGATCGGCGTATTCGAACCGGGCACGCAGGGCGAGCACAAGATCAGCCGAGGCTTCGTTCCGGTGACGACCTGGTCGGCGCATTGGCTGGCGCGGCCCGAATTCTTTGCGGCGATCGGCCAGTATCTCGAAACGGAACGCGAGCACATCGACAGTTACATGGATGCGGTCCGCGCGCACATGCCGTATCGCCGCGGCGACGATCCGAACAAGTGGAAGCCGAACGGATGAGATCGCCGGGCTTGCACTGGATCTCGAGCGATGCGCCGGTGGACGCGTTCCCGGAGATCGACAACGCGCTAGCAGAACCCGACGGTCTGCTCGCCGCCGGCGGCGATTTGTCCCGAGAACGGCTGATCTATGCGTATCGTCACGGTATCTTTCCCTGGTTCGACGAAGGCCAGCCGATCCTGTGGTGGTCACCGAACCCGCGCTGCGTCTTGCGGCCGGACGCGTTTCACGTCTCGCGGCGGCTACGCCGCAGCCTGCGCCGGGCGGCACTGACGGTGTCGTTCAATCGACGCTTTTGCGACGTCATGGCCGGCTGCGCCGCTCCGCGGCCGGGCCAGCTCGGCACTTGGATCACCGAGGACATGAAGGCCGCCTATCTCGCGCTGCACGAAGACGGCTGGGCCCATTCGATCGAAGTGTGGCAGGACGACCGGCTGGCCGGCGGTCTCTACGGGCTCGCTATCGGCCGTATGTTCTTCGGCGAGTCGATGTACAGCGGCGTCGAGCATGCCTCCAAAGCGGCCTTATTGGTCCTTACTCGAATCATGCACGAACGCGGCTTTCCGCTGTTGGACTGTCAGGTCGCCTCACCGCATCTCTTGACGCTCGGCGCCATGATGATGCCGCGGCGGCAGTTCCGAGAGGTGCTCGACAGCGCCTGCGAGCCGCCGATCCGCTTCCGGGGCTGGCCCGACGCACCCGTGTCGGTGACAGCGTTGCTGTGACGTGCCGCGGCTCGGTCCGCATTGCAATCAATGCGCCGTTTTTGCACAATTCGCCGGCCCATAGCACCGAAGATTGAAGTACATTGGCCAAAGAAGAAGCGCTACAGATGGAGGGTGTGGTCACCGAGACCTTGCCGAACACGACCTTTCGAGTGGAGCTCGAAAACGGTCACGTCGTCACGGCACACATCTCCGGAAAAATGCGCAAAAACTACATCCGTATTCTGACCGGCGACAAGGTCACGGTGGAACTGACGCCGTATGACCTGAGCAAGGGCCGCATCGTCTATCGGGGAAGATAACAACCCGCTTATCGCCCACCAGGCAGGCGAATCCTCCTGCATCACCTGCACTCCTGCGCAACCTACACTTCCGCCGTGCCTGGCGGTCGGGCGGGCTCCTATTTGTCCGGCAGGTGCTCGAGCTCTTTGAGGATGGGCTCGATGCTGAACTCGAGCTCGTTGTCGGTGCCGACCGTGATGCGCACGTGGCCGCCGTCTGCGAGCTTGCCGAACAAGAGCTCGTCGGCGAGCGGGCGCTTGATGTGCTCCTGGATGACCCGGGCCATCGGCCGCGCGCCCATCTTCGGGTCGTAGCCGCGCTCGGCGATCCAGTGCCGCGCTCCGTCGTCCAACTCGAGCGTCACGTTGTTCGATCCCAGCTTCGCTTCGAGCTCTACGACCAGCTTGTCGACGACGCGGATGACGGACTGATCGTCCAGAGAGCCGAACTGGATGATGGCATCGAGCCGGTTGCGGAACTCGGGCGAAAAGGTTTTCTTGATGATTGCCATCCCGTCGCTCGAGTGGTCCTGCGCCGTGAAGCCGATGGAAGCGCGGCTCATCTCCTGCGCGCCGGCGTTCGTCGTCATCACCAGGACGACGTTGCGGAAATCGGCCTTGCGGCCGTTGTTGTCCGTCAGCGTGCCGTGATCCATGACCTGCAGCAGCAAATTGAACACCTCCGGATGCGCTTTCTCGATTTCATCCAGTAACACGACCGCGTGCGGATTCTTGCTGACCGCTTCGGTCAGCAACCCACCCTGGTCAAAGCCGACGTAGCCCGGCGGCGCGCCGATCAAGCGCGACACCGTATGACGCTCCATGTACTCGGACATGTCGAAGCGAATCAGCTCGACGCCCAGGATCATTGCGAGCTGACGCGTCACCTCGGTCTTGCCGACACCCGTCGGTCCCGCGAACAGGAACGAGCCGATCGGGCGCTCCTCGTCGTTTAAGCCCGAGCGCGACATCTTGATGGCCGAGCTGAGCGCCGAGATCGCTCTGTCCTGGCCGAAGATGACGAGCTTCAGGTCGCGCTCTAAGGTGCGCATGACGTCTTTGTCGGAAGCCGACACGCTCTTCGGCGGAATGCGCGCCATCTTCGCGACGATGTTCTCGATCATCGTCACGGTCACCCGGTCTTCGCGCCGGTCCACCGGCTTGATCCTGAGGTTCGCCCCGGACTCGTCGATGACGTCGATCGCCTTGTCCGGCAGGTGGCGGTCATTGATGTGCTTTGCCGCGAGCTCGGCGGCCGCCTCGAGCGCCTTGGGCTCGTAGCTCACACCGTGATGTTCCTCGAAGCGAGTCTTCAGGCCCTTCAGGATCGCCACCGTCTCTTCGACGCTCGGCTCCAGCACGTCGATCTTCTGAAAACGGCGTGCCAGCGCGTGGTCCTTCTCGAAGATGCCGCGATATTCCGAATACGTCGTCGAGCCGATGCAGCGCATCTCGCCGTTGGCCAGCACCGGTTTGATCAGGTTCGATGCGTCCATGACGCCGCCGGAGGCTGCGCCGGCGCCGATCACGGTGTGAATCTCGTCGATGAAAAGTATGGCGCCCGGATCCTTGCGCAGCTCGGCGATCACCGCCTTCAGTCGCTTCTCGAAGTCACCGCGATACTTGGTGCCCGCGATCAGCGTGCCCATGTCCAGCGCATAGATCGTGCTGCCCATCAACACTTCGGGTACGCGCTCCTCGACGATCATGCGGGCGAGTCCTTCGGCCAGCGCAGTCTTGCCGACGCCGGCCTCGCCGACATAGAGCGGGTTGTTCTTGCGGCGGCGACACAAAATCTGCACGGTGCGCTCAATCTCCAGCTCGCGGCCAA
>JBFGFX010000071.1:0-14209 GCA_041579335.1 Woeseiaceae bacterium
GCAGAGCTTAAGCGCCGCTTGGCCGGAGAGACCCATCCGCGGGTCCGCCAGGATCTCGGCATCATGATCAAGGCCGTCGAGAACAGCATCTTGACGGCCGAGCTCAATCGCGAGCACATGCTGCCCTACTACCACGTGACCCAACAGATATTCAGCGGCATCCGTGCGTTGATCGATCCGCAGGTGCCGAGGGAACGCTATCCGGCGGCCGTAACTCGCATCGAGCGCTACGCGGGCCTCGAAGACGGCTACGAGCCGATCACCGAGCTGGCCAAGGCACGCACGCGCGAGCGCTTCGACGTCGACGGCCTCAAGGGCCCTTACCGCGGCCGGGTCGAGCAGGACCTGGAACGCAGCACGACCTTCATCGCCGGCATCGGCGATCTCCTTGCGGAGACCGATCTCGAAGGCTGGCAGGAGCCTTACGAGGTCCTCGCCGAGCAGCTTCGGGACTACAACGACTGGCTGCGCGCCGAGATTCTGCCGCGGAGCCGCGACGATTTCCGGCTGCCCGCCGTGATGTACCAAGACGCGCTCCGGAACTGGGGCGTCGAGGCGTCACCCGAACAGCTCATCCAGACGGCGACGCACGGCTATATGGACATACGCAACGAGATGGACGTGATCGGCGCGCTCGTGGCCGAACAGAAGAATTACGCCTCGACGGACTATCGCGACGTCATCCGACAGCTGAAGAAAGAGGGTGCGATCGACGGCGATAAGCTGCTCGATCACTACCATTCGATTCTGCGCGAGATTGAAGAGATCATCGAAAGAGAGCGCCTCGTTTCCCTGCCAAAACGCGACGCCGGTATCCGCATCGCGTCGGCGGCAGAGACCGCGAGGCAGCCCGCGCCGCATCTCGACATCCCGCGGATGCTCGGCAACACCGGCGAGTACCCGTACTTCGTGATACCGCAAATCGTCCAGAACGACGACGGCAGCTGGCCGCAAACCGACGACACCTACGTCGCGGGCTCGTGGACCTTGACGGCGCACGAGGCGCGGCCCGGCCACGAGATGCAATTCTCGAGCATCTTAGAAGGCGGCGTGTCGACCGCGCGCGCTTTGTTTGCCTTCAACAGCGCGAACGTCGAGGGCTGGGGCCTCTACGCCGAGGCGATCACGAAGCCTTACATGCCGCTCGAGGCACAGCTCATCAGTCTCCAGTACCGCCTGATGCGCGCCGCGCGAATGTTCCTCGACCCGATGCTAAACCTCGGTCTGATCTCGCCGGAGGATGCGAAGCGCCTGATCGTGGAAGACGTCGTCATCGGCGAGAGCTGGGCGCAGAACGAGGTCGAGCGGTACACGTATCGAATGCCCGGTCAGGCGACCGCCTATTTTTACGGCTACACCAAGCTGCAGGCACTGCGCACGCAGACCGAGCTCGCGCTGCGCGACGACTTCGACCAGCAGGCCTTCCACGATTTCGTCCTGGCGCAGGGCATGCTACCGCCCGACATTCTGAAGCAGGCGGTGATGGACGAGTTCGTACCGCGGCAGCGGAGCCGAGACTCGGACTGAAAGTCGTAGGAGCCCGGCCCGGCGGGCGACAGGCCGGCAGGGCGCGCCGCAGTCAGGAATCGTGATCGAACGCCAGCACGAATGTGACCGGCACCGCCGGGCTGATCGTTGGCAGACCGGCGATCTCGCGCAGCCGCTCGACGCCCTCGAGCAGCCCGACCTGGCTCGCATTGACGATCATAGGCTTCTGGCTCGCGACCATGATGCGCGACTCGCTGAGGCGCGCGACCGTCATTTCGACCGTCAGGCTGACGGTGTTGTCGTGCAACATCAACTGAGCTTCGGTCGTCATGGTCGTCGAGCCGCCGGGCGGCAGTGCCTGAACGGCCGCCATGTCGACGCTCGCCGCCAGGGTGGCCGTCGGATAGCGCTTGGTCTCGAACAGCATCTCGCGCATGCGCTCGTCGCGAATCGGGATGGCCGTATCGACGCTGTCCAAGTCGATGCTCAGCGTGACGTTGCCGTCGTCGTCGACGCGCCCGTCGAGCGTGTCAAAGTGATGCACCTCGGCAGCCGTCCCCGCCTTGGTCGACACGAAACTGATCCGCGAGCTGTCGTTGTCCAGCCTCCAGTCGGCGGCGGCGGGCGCGGCGGCGAGGCTCGCCAGCAGGCAGGCGAAGAGCGGTTTGGTCATCGTGAGCTCCGGGATCGTTCTAAGACCTAATCGAGTGCCGTCATTATAGGCCTGCCCGCACGTCAAATCGTAGGGCCCGCGAACGCTCCCGGATTCGCTCAACCGTCGGCCTGCTCCGCCTCGCCGGCTTCCACGAGGCCGTCTATCAGCGTCCCCGCGAACCGGGCGGCGCCGAGCGAATCCTCCGGCGCTGCAACCTCGATGACCGACTTCAAGATCTGCAGCTTGAACGATTCGGAGTAGTGGTAGCGCAACGACGTGCTGGCCTCGTTCGCCTGACGCTCGAAGCCCTTGGCAACGCTGGAAAGAAACTCCGCGAGCATCTCGAAGAAGCGCAGGAACGGCAGGTCGGAGAACGCCAGGTCGACGGGGCCGGCCGCGGCATCGACGACCGGGCCGTCATCGACGGCGCCGGCGGTGTCCACCGTGCGCGCGGCGACCGGCGTGTCGGTATCCGCGCTATTCGCAGCCGGTGCGGCGGCAGCCGGACTCGCTGTGCGCGCCCCGCTCGGGCTGTCGGACGCCGGAGCCGCCGGCCGAGGATCATCGAGCACCGGATTCACGCCCGGCGGCGTGCCGGGCGGGGCCACCGGTCTCAGCCGTGCGGCGATCGGCGCGCTGGGAGGCTCCGCGTCGGTTCGCGTATCGCCAATGCGGGCAAACGCTACGCTCGAGACTTCCTGGCTGCGAAACCGCAGATTGACGCGGGCGAGCTGCTCCGTGTCGATCTCGAGATTGGACGCGAGCGCAAACGCGGCGGACAGGTCACCGCCGAAGAATTCGTCGGCGACCGCCTCGGCCTGCACAAACACCCCTCGGATCGCGGCGAACTCGGCCTCGCTCAAGTCACCCCGAACGCTCAGAGTGAAACGCGAGCGGCTGGACAGGGACACCTCGGTGCGGGTAGCGAGACCGCGCTCGTCGGCAACCGCAACGTCCTCCGCCGACAGGCGCTCGGCCCGCCTCAAGTCCAGTCGGACGACATCGCCTTCCTGGGTGCGGATGCGGATCGTCGAGCGTTGCCTGAGGCGGGTGTCGACCGACAGGACGCTCGCCTCGGACCGCACGTTCCGCGATGTCTCCTCGTCCAGCTCGTCGAGACCCCCGTCGAGCTTGCCGAGCGCATCTTCGAGACCGTCGATGTCGTCGTCACCGCCGACGGTCTCGCGCGTGTAGGCAGCAGCGGCCTGCACGCTCTGACGAAACCGAATCAACGCGCGGCTGCTGACGTCCGGATTCTCGGCGACGACGCGCGATGCCGTACCGAGTGTGTCGGTCGCTATGTCGCCGGCCGTAAGCGCCGTCTTGACCGCATCGTAGACCGGCCGCTCGGCCGCGAGCTTAAGACCCAGTTTCGCGTAGAGCGCGTAATTGAGCTCCTGCCGAAAGATCTCGAGCGCCCTGCCGCTTTGCCGCTCGGCAATCGGCTCGCCTTGCACGCCCGGCTCCGCGTCCGTCGCCCGCACCGGTAGTATCGAACCCGCTGGTTCCTTCAGCACCGTCGGCCCGCCCGTGCTGCTGCCGGGTTGTGTTGAAATCGCACCAATCTCCATCGCCCATTCTCCGCAAGGCGCAGTCCGGCGCCCCGATTGCGGGCGGGCGGGATCTGCGCGAGCTTATGTCACATTCGCTGATGTTGTCGGCACGGGCAGGCAATTCTTTAGCCGCCGGCGCGGCGGCGATCGGCTCAGCGGCGCCGCGAATTGAGGAAGCGCCGAGCGTCACGGAGCCAAACGCGCGCTTCGGCGGAGTTGCGAGTCTCGCAGCCGTCGGCGAACTCCACGTAGTCCACCGCGCCTTCGAGCGCTTCGACCAACTCGTCGAGCGAGGCCCGAGCGGTGGACACTGTGCGATGGCGATCGAGCCAGCGGCAGCCATCGCCGAAGCGGCATTCGACGCAGACACTCAAAAATTCGTTGTAGTGGCCGCCGGCGCAGCAGCCGCTGAAGTCGACCTCGCGGCTGATCAGCCAGCGCGGATAGTCGAGCAGCTCGGCGACGAAACCTTGGATCGTTCGCGTGTTCCTGCCCGTCTCGGTCGCCATCGCGCCTCCCTCCGTCGACAGACAAATAGCAGCAGCGGTTCCGGCAGCCAATTCGGAATTCTACCTAGCCGCCGAAGGGGGCGCTCAGTCGGGGTGGGGCTCGCGGTAATGGTGCTCTAGCCAGTCTTCGCCATAGTCGTTGCGTGGATCGCGAACGACCGAATGGTCGTGATTGGGATTCTGCCGGCCTCGCAGGGCACCTGTTTCGATTGTAGACGAACCTGCATCGCTCGGCCGATTCACGCTACCGGCGCGCCGAGCCTCGCTTCGAGGAGCCGGTACCAATCCGTACGCCGATAGTCGAGCTCGAGCGCCGTCTTCGCGGTTGAGATCCGTTCCGGTGACGTCGAGCCGATGATCGGCGAGATGTTGGCGGGATGTCGCAGCAGCCAGGCTAGCGCCACGATCCAGCCGGCGCTGTCGTACTGCCGTGACTGCCGCCGGATCTCCGAGCGAAGCCGCGCCGCCGCATCGCGGTCGAGCGCATCGGCCGCGTGGACGACGCCCGCGAGAGGCGACCACGCCTGCGGCGTGATTCCGAGCTGCTGGCACTGATCGAGCGTGCCGTTCGTGAGCGCGCTCGGGTTGCGCAGATTGATCTCGACTTGATTGACGCGCAACGGGTCGTCGAGCCGCGACTGCAGCAGTTCCACCTGCGACGGCGAGAAGTTGCTGACGCCGAAGTGTCCTACCTTGCCGGCGTCCTTGAGGGAGCCGAACACCTCGGCCACCTCGTCGGCGCGCATCAGGAAATCCGGCCGATGCAGCAGCAGCAGGTCGAGATGCTCGACGTTCAGCCGGCGGAGCGAGCCGTGGACCGAGCGGCGGATATGCGCGGCTGAGAAATCGTAGCGCTTGGGATGCCGCTCTTTCGGATCGCCTTCGAGGCGGATACCGCACTTGCTGGTGATGACCAGACGCTCGCGCTCGCCCGGGTTGTCAGCGAGGAACTGGCCGAACAGCGTCTCGCTCGCGCCGCCCCCGTAGATGTCGGCGTGGTCGAAGTGCGTGTAACCTGCATCCAGCGCGGCCCGGATCGCTGCGAATCCCCGGCGCCGGCTGCGCTCGGCGATGCGCATGCAGCCGTAGACGAGGCGCGATGCGTGCAGGTCGCTGTTACCGATCGGCGCTGTGTCCAAGTCTGCTCCGGAAAGACGGTGATGATCCTAAAAGTCAGCGGCTGAAGCCGATCCTACGGAAGCGCTTGATAAACCAGCGTCACGAACTTGTCTCCGATATCCGACTCCGCAGGCCGCACCTGCGACATGAACACGGCAACCATATCCTCCGCCGGATCGATCCAGTAGCTGCTGTAAAACGCGCCGCCCCAGGAATACGAACCGGCCGAGCCCAGCATGCCGTTCTTGGCGATGTCGCTTACGATGCGAAAGCCGAGCCCGAAATCCGGTATCTGATCGGCGTCCCAGTCGGTGCGCGCCGAGCGCATGAGCTCAACCTACTTGCGCCCGAGGATACGCACGCCCTCGAGCTCGCCGTCGTTCAGAAGCATCTGACAGAAACGGGCGTAGTCATAGGCCGTGGACGACAGACCGGCGCCGCCGGAGAAGTATGTCTTGGCGCCCCTGATCGGGAACGCGGGATCGTCCAACTTGATATCCGCCTCGGTTCCGTCGGAAACGACGAGGCCACGGCCACTGACGTACGCATAAAGCGTCGCAAGCCGGTCGCTCTTCGAAGCCGGCAGATAGAAATGGGTGTCGGTCATGCCCAATGGACCGGTGATGTGCTCGGCGAAGAACTCATCGAGCGGCTGGCCCGAGACCCCTTCGATCATATGACCGAGCACGTCGGTGTTGAGCCCGTAAGCGAACGCGGTGCCCGGCTCGAACAGCAGCGGCTGCCGCGCGAGCAGCGCCATCTGTGACGCCAGTGTCCGATCGCTCGCGGTGAGCCCGTCGATCACTCCGGCTTCGACGTAGGTCTTCTGCACGTCGCTCGGGATGAAGGGATACGAGATCCCTGACGTGTGCGACAGGAGATCGATGACGCGAATGGGCGACGTCGCGGGCTCTGTCTCGACGACGACGCCGTCCTCGTCGACATCTACCGCCACTCGCATGTCTGCAAACGCGGGCAGGAACTCCGATAGCGGATCGTTCAGTTGAAAGTGGCCTTGCTCGTGCAGCATCATGACTCCGACGGTCGTGATCGCTTTGGTCATCGAAGCGATGCGAAAGATCGTGTCGGTCCGCATTGGCGTCTCCGACGCGATATCGGCGTAGCCGAAGGCCCTGTGATAGACGATCTCGCCACCTCTGGCGACGAGCGCGACGGCGCCGGGAATCCCGCCCGCGGCGATCTCCGCGTCGATCGCACGATCGATGCGATCGAGGCGTTCCGGCAAGACACCGACCCGCAACGTGTGCGGGTCGTCGTTCGAGACACCGTCGGTACAGCTCGAAAGCAGCAGCCAGCCCAGCAGCGGCACAAGTCGCATCAAAGCCACGCTTGTTCTCCCAGTCCGATCATGCCGCATAATATCAGCGTTCGTGCTGCCACGGTCCGACAGCGCTCGGAGGGTAGCTAACCGACGACCTGCTCGAGTGGAGTTGCCGTGACCAGGACAGTGATCGCAATATTGCCCGCGCTGACGATAATCGGGTTCGGCGCGGGGTGCGGTTGGACCACCGATGACGCGCCCTCCGAACCACACGCGACGTTCAGCAATCCCGTCATCAGCGGGTTCGCGCCCGATCCATCGATCATTCGGGTTGGCGACGATTTCTATCTCGCAAACTCGAGCTTCGAGTATTTCCCGGGCATCCCGATCTATCACAGCGTAGATCTGGTCAACTGGTCATTGATCGGCCACGCGCTGCACGAGGCGGCTCAGGTTGACCTGCAGTCCGTCGATTCGAGCGGCGGTGTGCATGCGCCGACGCTTCGCTATCACGGCGGCACCTACTACGTCATTGTTAGTAACATCGTCGACGGCGCGCCGATCAACTTCATTGTCACTGCGACCGATCCCCGCGGGCCGTGGTCGCATGCATATGTTCTCGAAGACGCGCCGGGCATCGATCCGTCGCTGTTCTTCGATGACGACGGCCGCGTCTGGTACACGGGCAACTGGCTACCGCCCGATCCGGAATTCCCGGGTCAGGCCGAGATCTGGCTACAGGAGCTCGATCTCGACCGAATGCGACTCGTCGGCGACAAGCATTATCTATGGCGTGGCTGTTGCCAGGGCGCCTGGGCGGAAGGACCGCACCTGTACAAGAAAGACGGCTACTACTATTTGCTGCTGTCCGAAGGCGGCACGTCCTACGAGCATGCCTTGTCGGTTGCGATCGCCAAGTCGATCACTGGCCCTTATCGGAACAATCCCCGCAACCCGATACTGACTCACCGGCAGCTGAGCTACGAGCATCCAATCACCGGCGTTGGGCACGCCGATTTGGTCGAGCTCGACGACGGCCGATGGTACGCGGCGGCGCTCGGCTGGCGCCTGATCGACGGCAGCCACGGGATACTCGGTCGAGAGACGTTTCTCGTGCCGGTGGTCTGGGAGACCGAGCGCCACGCGTGGAAGGACGAGCGACTCGCCTTCCCGGTCGTCAGCCCGGATACGGGCAAGATCGAGCTCCGCCATCCGTTGCCGTTCGACGACGCCGCGCAGTCGGCGCACGAAGGCTTCGAGGACGATTTCACGGCCGCAGAGCTCGGACTCGAGTGGAACTTCCGCCGTACGCCGAAGCGATCGTTCGTTAGCCTCACGGACAATCCCGGCGCGCTCAGACTCTATCTCGCGCCGGCCGAGATCGCCGAGAACGAGCAGTACAGCTTCGTCGGCATCCGGCAGCGCCACTTTCAGTTCGAGGCCGCGACGGCGATGACGTTCACGGCCGGTCGGCCCACCGAGGAGGCGGGGCTCGTCGTCATTCAGAATGATCGCTCCGCGTACGTGATGACGCTCGGCCGGAGTGCCGCCGGCACCGAGCTGCGGCTTTATCATGCGCCACGTAATGACGATGTGCTCGCCCGCCGCGCGATCGACGCAGATCGCGTGCATCTCAAAGTCGCCGGCGACTATCTGGCCTACGACTTCCTTTACTCATTGGACGGCGAAACGTGGAGCGCGCTCGCCGAAGAGGTCGACGGAACGCTGCTATCACCGGCGATGATAGGAGGTTTCAACTACACCGGCGTTTACATCGGGCTCTACGGCTCCTCGCATGGCGCGCCGACCGACGCATATGCCGACGTCGAGTGGTTTCGCTACCGCCCGACTGCGCCATCTGGAGACGATTGGTATCATCGACAGTTGGCGCGGCGACCGGCGACACCTCGGTAGAGAAAACGGGCCGCTCTCGCCGCATCGGCCGTCCTGTATACTGATTCTCGGTTACCGACGGTCGTGCAATCGATGCTGAATCCCAATCTCGACAGGAACGCGCTGGCAGCCCGCTATCGGAAGGACGGTCGGGTGCGCATCGAGAACGTGCTCGACCCAACGGTCGCCGAGCGGATTCGTAGCTGCTGTGTCAACGACGTGCCGTACGAGTTTCTGTTCCACGTCGACGGCAAGAACGTCGCGATCTCGGCACAGGAGATGAATGGTCTCGACTTGGCGCAGCGCAAAGAGCTACAGCAGAACATGATCTCCGCGGCGTCGGACGGCGTCGGATTCTTCTACTGCGGCTACAAGATGACGCGCATGAAGGACGCGGCCAGCGGCAACCTCGCGTTCTTGCACAGCGTGTTCGACTACTTGAACAGCGACGAGATGCTCGCGCTTGCGAGCGAGGTCACCGGCCGCGACGATCTCAAAAGCGCGGATGCGCAGTTTACTCGGTACACGTCGGGTCACTTCTTGACCCGGCACCAGGACGACGTCAGCACCGAGATGCGCCGGCTCGCCTATGTCCTTTCGCTGAGCAAGGGTTGGCACCCCGACTGGGGTGGTCTACTGCAGTTCTTCGAGGACGATGGGACGCCGCGCGATGCGTGGCTGCCGACGTTCAATGCGATGGCGTTGTTCGACGTCCGGCACGTGCACTCGGTGACGTTCGTGACGCCGTTCGCGAAGGAGCCGCGCTACTCGCTGACCGGATGGTTCCGCGCGATGGCCTGAAGAGCTCGGTTATTGGACGACGAACGGCGCCTGCTATCCTTAAGGTATCTCTACGAATCGGTAAACGGAGACGTTGCGACGCATGACTCATCGGCGGAAGCTCGGCATCGGCATCGCGCTCTTGTGCGCGGGCGCGGCCTCCGCGCAGTACACCTGGCAGCGCGAGGGTCAGCTGTCGACTGATCCTGCCTCTTATGCCGAATTCGCATTTACTCGGGTGATCTTCAAGTCCGGCTTCCAGGCGCTGCCCGGTCCCGGTAACACCGCCTGGCGAGATTGGCCCGAATCGGACATGCACTTCATCAACGGCGTGAAGCGCTTGACGACGGTGGACATCGAAGACGGCAGCCGTGCGATACGACTGACGGACGAACAGCTCTTCGACCGACCCTGGATCTATGCGCTCGAGGTGGGCACCTGGCTGTTGTCGGATGACGAAGCCGACAACCTACGCGAGTATCTCCTACGCGGCGGCTTCCTGGTGGTCGACGATTTTCACGGCAGCTATCAGTGGTCGGGATTCCTGCGTTCGATGCGCAAAGTCTTTCCGGATCGGCCGATCGTGGACATCGACGAAGACGATGCGATTCTTCGCATGCACTTCGACGTCGACAAGTCGAAGCCGATTCCCGGCATCATGGCGCTGCGCTACGGCGTCACCTGGGAGCACGACGGGTACACGCCGACCTGGCGCGGCATCTACGACGACCAGGGTCGGCTGATGGTGATCATCAATTTCAACGTCGACTTGGGCGACGCCTGGGAGATGGCCGACGAGCCCTGGTATCCCGAGCAGTACACCGCACTCGCCTATCGCTTCGGCGTCAACTACGTGTTGTACGCAATGACGCATTGACGCTCGGCCGCACAGATCGCGCGCGCCTCACCGGGCGTGCCATCTATACGGTCTTTTCCGAACAATTCGACGCGTCGCCGTTTGGCGACAGTCGTTTCAAGTTCATTGAGACCATTTGATGCTCGACAAGCCCTTCGTCCAGGAGTACCATCATTGAGACTCGCGAGTTTCCGCTTGGGCGTGGAAAGGACTCGAGGAGCGGCCGGTGGGCATTCGCGCCACGTATCGACACGATGGGGCGCAGGACGATGATGACTTCACCGGAACCGGACGGTCGCCACAAGATCGTCGTAATCAACGCCAAGGGCGGCGCGGGCAAGACCACGCTCGCCACGAATCTCGCCAGCTGTTACGCGAGTCTCGGACCGCCACCGACTCTGATCGACTATGACCCGCAGGGCTATGCCATGCGTTGGCTCGAGCGGCGCCCGCAGGAACGTCCCAGAATCCACGGCATCGCCGCTTTCGATCACGACATCACGAGTCCGCATTCGGTGGATCGTCGGATTTGGCCCGAGTCGACGCAAGTCATCGTGGATCTGCCGGCGGCGATGCCGCCTGAGGACATCTACGATTTCACCTACGATGCGAACAGCATTCTGATTCCCGTGCTGCCGTCGGCAATCGACGCCTACGCGGCATCGCGCTTCATCGCGGAGCTTTTGCTCAATGCCCAGATCGATCGGCGCGATCGGCAGCTCGCCGTCGTCGCCAACCGCACGCGACAGAACACGAAGAGCTATCGGATGCTAATGCGCTTCCTGACCAGCCTGCGTATACCGTTGATCGCGGAGCTGCGGGACAGCCAGAACTACGTCCACGCGGCCGCCGAGGGTATCGGCATCTGCGAGATGCCGGCTTACCGGGTCAAGAAGGATGTCGAAGGCATCGACGCGATCGTGGAGTGGCTCGACCAGTGGCGCATGCGCAAGCTCGATGCGGCGGCGTCGTCGCGTTACGAGCATGTGCCGGGGGCAGGCGTGCTGACGCCGGCCGCCGCAAAATACCAGCGCTAGCGCGACGATCACGGGCCTTTTCGGGACGGCGCCTCGAGGGCCGCGTCCGCTGTGACATAACGAGGCGCAAGGCTTTGGTTAGCTTGAGCTTTTCCGGTACCGGGCGTATGCTGGACGAGGCCTAGGCCGCTGGAAAACAACGGTGTTTTGCGAGCCTCGCGTCGATCTCGGAGCTCGCGGACGCGCGAACATAATCCAAGGCGCCGTCGCCGGTCCACGAAACGACCTACCATACGGGAATACCCGCGAAGAGGTACGCCGTAGTGAACACGAGAAACCCGATCCTCGTAAGCGTCGCGACGCTCGCCGTCGCCCTGACTTTCGGTGTGTCTCTGCCGACATTCGGTGCTCCCGAGCACGGCATAACCAGTCCGGAAGCTGCCGACGCGATTCGGCGCGACGGCCGTGCCCGCGTCATCGTCAAGCTCAAGACGCCGAGCACCGTGCGCGGCGAGATCGGCATGGCGCGCGGAGCGCTGCTGCGCCAGCGCAGCGACATCGCCTCGGTGCAGCGACGGCTACGCGGTCACCTTCGCGGTACGGACCACACCATCAAACGCGAATTCAAGTCGGTACCGTACGTCGCCTTGAACGTCGACGCGGCGGGCCTCGCGAGACTCGAGGCCGCGCGCACCGACGTCGAGGGCATCTACCTCGATCACCTGTTCGAGCCGCTGCTTGCCGAGAGCGTGCCGCAGATGGAAGGCGACCTGACGCTCGCGGCGGGACTGGACGGTTCCGGTTCCGCCGTCGTGATCGTCGACACCGGCGTTGACGGCGCCCATCCGTTTTTGGCCGGCAAGGTCGTTCACGAGGCCTGCTTCGCGGTCAACGATGACGGCGTCACCGGCGCCTGCCCGAACGGCCAGACCTCGCAGATCGGCAGCGGCGCAGCCGCGCCGTGTACCTATGACCCGAATTCCTGCTTCCACGGCACCCACGTGGCGGGCATCGCCGCCGGCTCGGACGGCAACTCCACTGGCGTCGCGCCCGGCGCCGACGTCATCGCGATTCAGGTCTTCCATCCGTCGGTCTTTTGCGGCACGACCTGTGCGCTCGCGTTCACGAGCGACATCGCGGCGGCGCTGGAACACGTCTACGACATTCGCGATCAGTATTCGATTGCTGCGGTCAACCTGAGCCTCGGCGGCGGCGTTTACACGAGCGCCTGCGACGCGGATTTTCCGCAGCTCCTCGCGGTAATGGACAACCTGAAGGCCGCCGGCATCGCAACAGTCGTTGCGTCCGGAAACGGTGCCTACATCGATGGCATCTCGTCGCCGGCCTGCGTCTCGACCGCGATCAGCGTCGGCGCGGTCGACGAGAGCGACACTGTCGCGTGGTTCTCCAACGTATCGCAGGATCTCGATCTGTTCGCGCCGGGCACGTCTGTCGTCTCATCGATGCCGGGCGGGACGTTCGCGAGCTACAGCGGCACCTCGATGGCCACGCCGCACGTCGCCGGCGCCTGGGCCGTGCTGGAACAGGTCGATCCGACCGCGTCGGTCGACGACAACCTGGCGTTCCTCGAGCTGACCGGCCGCCCCATCACCGACAACCGCGGCTCGACCGGCATCACCAAACCGCGCGTGCGACTTGGAGGCGCCGCCGGGATCGAGAATCCCGCACCGGTGCTCACCTCGGTCGCGCCATCGTCGATCAACGCGTGGGGTCCCGACACGACGCTCACGATCACGGGCTCCGGATTCGTGCCGTCCTCGGTGGTGTTCGTCGACGGCGTTGCGACGAACACGACCTACGTCAGTGACACGGTGCTGACGACCACCCTGTCGGCGAACGACCTCGCGACCTCCGCGACCTCGATCTCCGTCCACGTGTTTTCGCCGCCGCTCGGCGGCGGGACGTCCGGTTCGCTCACGCTCTTGGTCGCGCAGCCGTCGCTATCCGTGAACACGACCGCGGCGCTCCCGGGCGATTCCATCACCGTCACGCTCGACAACGTGCCCGGCAGAGCGAACGACTGGCTGGCCTTCGCGGTCGTTGGCGCCGCAAACAACGACTATCTGGAGTGGACGTACGTACCGACGGGATCGCCGACGTTCAGCTGGACCGTGACGGGCCCGCAGACTTTGGGCCAGTACGAGTTCCGCCTGTTCTCGGACGACACGTCCATCCGCATCACGACCAGCCCTGCCGTGACGGTGCAATCGCCGGTTCCCGTCGTGACCTCCGTGTCGCCGTCGCGGGTGCTGGGCTTCGGCCCGGACGTCACGTTGACGGTCGCAGGCGCCGACTTCATTCCGACGTCGCAGGTGCTCGTCAACGGTACGGCCCGGACGACGGCGTACGGCGGCAGCACGACGCTCACCGCGACGATCCCGGCCAGCGACCTGGCAACTGCCGCCACGTCGCTCGACATCAGCGTCTACTCCCCGCCGCTCGGCGGCGGCACCTCGAATTCGGTGCCGCTATCCCTGGCGCACCCGGTCCTCACGTTGAGCTCGACCAGCGTCGACCCGGGCGGCTCACTCACGGTCATGCTGGACGACGCGTTGGGCGGCACCAACGACTGGCTCGCGCTCGCGGGCGTCAACGATCCGAACTCCAGTTATCTGCAGTGGACCTACGTCGCCTCCGGCGCGACGACCGCGACCTGGAACTTGACGATGCCGACGACGCCGGGCGACTACGAGATCCGCTACTTCGCGGCCGACGGCTTCACCCGGCTCGGCACCAGCGGCACGGTGACGGTCGGATCGGACCCGGGTGATCCGCCGCCACCACCGCCGCCGCCCACGGATCCGCCGTCGCTGGCGGTGAGCGCCACGTCCGTCGCCCCGGGCGAGGTGATGACGGTCACGCTGAGCGACGGCCCGGGTAACCAGAATGACTGGATCGCGCTCGCCGGCGTCAACGACGGCGACCGGACCTACCTGCAGTGGGTCTACGTGGCGCCGGGCGCGACGACGGCGACTTGGACGTTGACGATGCCGACGGCGCCGGGCGACTACGAGTTCCGCCTGTTCGAGGACAACGGCTTCACTCGACTCGCCACCAGTGAGACCGTGACCGTCGC
>JBFGFX010000072.1:0-14123 GCA_041579335.1 Woeseiaceae bacterium
GCCGCCGGCGGCTCGCGGCTGCTCGCAGATACCGGCGGCTACTACATGCAGCCGACCATCTTCACCGGCGTCGATCGCAATATGACGATTGCGCAGGAGGAGGTGTTCGGGCCCGTTCTGAGCGTCATCGAGTTCGACGACATAGACGACGCGATTGCGATTGCGAACTCGACGCCCTACGGACTCGCGGCAGGCGTCTGGACCGCGGACCTCGGCAAGGCGCACCGCATGGTGCGCGCCGTCCGTTCGGGCATCATCCACGTGAACTGCTACGGCGGCGCCGAAATCTCGCTGCCGCTCGGCGGCGTCAAGCAGTCCGGCAACGGTTACGACCGTTCGCTGCATGCGCTCGACAAGTTCACGGACTTAAAGACCGCCTGGATCTCGCTGTGAAGACGCGTTTAAGCGGCTTCCGCCGCGATAGTACAATCCACGGATGATCGCCCGCTACCGCACGCTCGTCGTCGCATCGCTCGCGGCGCTGCCGCTCCTCGCCGGCTGCGGCCCAGCGCCCGAAAGCGTCGCGCCCGCACCGTCCGTCGAACCGGCGGTTGTCGAGCGAACCGCCGCGGTCGCCATTCCCGACGGCTACGGCGCCCAGGTAGCAGAAGACATCTTGCGCGCGGGCGGCAACGCCGTCGACGCGGCGATCGCGGTGGGATTCTCGATGGCGGCGACGTTCATCGATGCCGGCAACATCGGCGGCGGCGGCTTCATGCTCGTACACGTGGACGGCGAGCCGGCATTTCTCGACTACCGCGAAACCGCGCCGCTCGCCGCGCACCGCGACATGTACCTCGACGAGCAAGGCGAGGTTATCGACAAAGCGAGCCTGATCGGCGGCCAAGCCGCCGCCGTGCCCGGCACGGTTGCCGGCTTCTGGGAGGCGCATCGGCGCTACGGCCGGCTGCCGTGGAAAGATCTCGTGATGCCGGCGGTCGCGCTGGCAGAGGAAGGCTTCCTGCCGGCCGAGATCCTCGTCAACGACATCCACGGAATGAAGGACTGGTTCGGGGACTCGACCAATTTCTATCGCTATTTCGGCAGCATCCGGGCCGATGCGCCGTTCAGGCAGCCGGAGCTTGCGCAGACGCTCCGACGCATCGCGGAGAACGGCGCCGACGAGTTCTATCGCGGCGAGACGGCGCGACTTCTGGTGGAACAGATGGCCCGCAGCGACGGCCTGATCACCGCCGAGGATCTCGACGGCTACCGCGCGATCTGGCGCGAGCCGCTCGAGGCGACCTGGCGCGATTACGAGATCGTGTCGGCGCCGCCGCCGAGCTCCGGCGGCTTCGCCGTCATTCAGCTCTTGAAGATGAAGGACTATCTCGCGCATCACTTCGACGGCGTGCCGCACAACTCACCCCAATACATTCATCTCGTCGCCGAAATGGAGAAACGCGTTTTCGCCGATCGTGCCGAATACCTGGGCGATCCGGGCTTCGTCGACAATCAGATCGAACGCCTGATCGCCGACGACTATATCGCGCGCCGCGCGCTCGAGGTCGATTCGATCGAGATCTCGACGCTCGACGCGGTGCAGCCCGGCCTCGAGACGCCGAACACGACGCATTACTCGATCGTCGATCAGTGGGGCAACGCGGTATCCAATACTTACACGATCAACTGGAACTACGGCAGCGGCGTGGTCGTCGAAGGTGCCGGCTTCCTGCTGAACAACGAGATGGACGATTTCAGCGTCAAGCCCGGTGTGCCGAACGTGTTCGGCGTGGTCGGCAACACCGCAAACGAGATCCAGCCCGGCAAGCGCCCGCTGTCGTCGATGTCGCCGACGATCCTCCTGAAGAACGGCGACGTCGAGATGGTCGTCGGCACGCCCGGCGGCTCCACGATCTTCACGTCGGTTTTTCAGACCATCGTCAACGTGCTGGACTTCGGAATGACTCCCTACGACGCCGTTGCGGCGACGCGCTTCCACCATCAGCTCTTGCCGCCGGATCTCGTGACGTACAGCGTCACGCGGCCGCTGCCCGCGGAGGTCGTGTCAGGGCTCGGCGACCGCGGTTATCGCGCCGAGCCGCATCCATTCGAATTCGGCGACGTGCAGATCATCTGGCGCAACGACGCTACCTGGCTGCCGGCCTCCGATCCACGCGATCGCGGCGATTCCCGCGTCATCGCAATCTCGCCGTAGGAGCCCGTCCGACCGCCATGGATGGCGGGAGCACAGGTCATGCAGGAGCAATTACCTGCCTGACGGGCGACTCACATCGCATCGCGGCAGAACACCAAGCCGTAGTGATACGGCGGCAGGTCGATCACGTCCGACCGCGTTTGGAATCCCGCATCTTCCGCCCAGCCGACGATCTCATTGGGGCGCGGCCGGATGTCCATCGGCGGACCCCGCGGCGTGTCCGGATCGTAGTTCCAGTGGATGACACCGAGAAGCCCGCCGTCTATCAAGTTGCGGTACGCCTCACTCAACAGCGCAACGGGCTCGTCGTGATGCAGGATGTTGAACAGCATGGCGTAGTCCATGCTGCCGTCCGCCAGACCGGTGCCGTGAGCGACGAAGTCGCGGAGAAGAAATTCGACGTTGCTCTGCCCCGTCTCCTCGGCGCGGCGTGCCGCGATCGCGATCATCTCGGCATCGATGTCCAGAGCATAGACCTTGCCGGAAACGAGGCGCATCGCGGGGATCGTGAACGTCCCGTAGCCGCAGCCGAACTCGACCAGGTCGCCGCACTCGGAAGTCAATGCCAGCTTCCGTAGTATCCGATCCGGCTCGAAGTACGCGTCCCACGCGTCCACGTCCGGCATGCCGCTTTCTCGCACGCGCATCGGCCGTCAGCGCAGCCCCATCTGCACGAGCACCTGCTGCGCCAACCAACTGTCGGCGTCCGCGAGATCCATGATGACGTCGAAGTGATTGCGGTTCGAGATCTCCTCGAACGCGACGGGCACGCCGGACGCCTCCAAGAACAGGCGGTACTCGTCGGTCTGCCGTTTGAACTCATCGGTCTCGTTGTCGCCGTAGGCGAGTATGACCGGGCACTGATTGAGCAGCTCACGGCCCATCGGGCTGTTGTCACGGGCTTCGCGTTCATCCATGCCGACCTTGTCGTTGACATAGCTCAGGCGCACCGGCTCGAGGTCATACACACCGCTCACGGCGCAGACGCCTTTGACGACGTTCCGCGGCAGCCCGAGCCGGGACCAGTCGGTCCGCAGCATCATCATCGCGAGGTGTGCCCCCGCGGAGCTGCCGGACAGGTGGATACGGCCGCGATCGAACCCCCAATCATCGGCGTGCCGGTAGAGCCAGGCTATTGCGCGGCGATTCTCCTCGACGATGCCGGTCAGCGTCTGATGCGGCGCCAGCGTGTAGTTGACCGCCGCGAAAAAGCTGCCGTGTTGCTGGAACATCGGCGCGGCGAAACTCGAGTCGTCTTTGCCCAACAGCTGCCAATAGCCGCCGTGTATATATAAGTGAAGCGGCGCCCGGCGCGGACGGTCGGGCAGGAACAGATCGAGTGTCTCTTCGGCGCTGTCGCCGTAGCGCAGATCGGGAATGCAGGTATCGTTGCTCAGAGCCTCGGTCTTTGCCGCCAGGCTCGAGCGAGCGTAGCGGTCGAGGTAGAGTTTGATGTCGTCGACCCGGCTGCTGGGCGCGTATTCGCGGTCCAGCATGACCTGGTCGAAGTCGCGGTAGACGGGCATGATCGCCTGCGCGCGGCTTCGGCACCGCTGCCGTTTACGCCATGTGCACCGAGCCGTTCAGCCGTGCGCCCCTCTCGATTCGAATCGAGGCACAGTAGATGTCTCCATCTACCCTCGCGCCGGCCGCCAGCTCCACGAACTCGTCGCCGTGAATGTCGCCGTCGACCTGCCCCTCCACTTTGACGATCGTCGCGTGAATCAAAGCCCTTATCTTGCCGTCTTTGGCCACGACGACGTTCTTCGATCGATGGGCGATCGTGCCTTCGACTGTGCCGTGGATGACCATTTCGTCGCCCGCCATCAGCTCGCCCTTGAACACGACTTGGGAGCTAATCACGGAGACCTGTTGCGGCAACGATTTCGCTGTCTTTTCCGCCGCCGTTGCAGCAGCGGAGCCTGCAGCTTCGCTCGGCGTCTGAACCTTCTTTTTCTGCGCCGGGACCGACTGAACGGATACGGACGGCGTGTCTCGATAACTACCTTTCTCGAACATGGAATTATTCTCCTTATTAACGTTCCGCGTTCGCCGACCCGGATGTGTCGAGTCGTCCACCAGAGGACTCCAGATTTCGGCTCATGACACGGTACATATGTCAAATTGCGTCTGCCGTGTTCGCGATTCCTCGAAATGACATGAGGAATTAAGCATAAGCCCACATTCCGTGATTCCACGGTACGCACCGCAGCCGCCATCAAACTCGAACGGGATCGTCGCGCCATGCGTCGACATCGGCCGTCCGATCGTTCAAGATTCGTAGTACCCGGCAGAGCTGGTAGAAATAGTGGGGTTTTTCGCGGAATTACGCCGCCGCAACGTGATCCGTGTGGGCGCAGCCTACGTGGCGGTTTCTTTGCTCGCCGTCCAGGTGATCGGCACCTTGTTCGCGCTATTCGGCTTCAGCGGCACCGCCATGCGCGCGGTCGCGCTGCTGCTTGCCGTCGGATTCGTCGCCTCGCTGGTCTTCGCGTGGTCGTTCGAGCTGACGACGGGCGGGGTGAAGCGAGAGGCGGAATTCGACCATATGTCTGCGGTCGATCGACGAAAGGCGGAACGCCTGGATCAGCTCATCATCGTCATGCTCGTTCTTGCGCTGAGCTACTTCGCATTCGACAGATTCATCGTGGACCCGATCCGAGAGCAGGCACCACGGCAGCAATTGTCTGAGCCGCTCCGCGGCGAGGCCCGCACCCTCCCTGCGCGCTCAACCGAGTCGCCCGTCAGGACGGGCTCCTACGCAAGGTCTGCCTCGCCCGACTCGTCGGGCTCGCTCGATTCGAGCTGCTCCAAGAGATTGATCGCGACGCCGACGAAATCGGTATCGGTGATGATGCCGCGCAGCGCACCGGCGGTGACGACGGGCAGGCAACCGATCTTGTGCTTCTCGAGAAACAGCGCCGCCTGGCGTATCCCGGCGTGCTCATCCACGGTCGCGACGTCGGTTACCATGACGTCGCCGACCGGGATGTCCTTCGGATGAATCCGGCTCTCGTCGTCGCGCAGAAACGAATCCGTCGCCGCCAGCACGTTGGTCAGTGTGATCAAGCCCACCAGCCGTTCGTCCTTGTCCACCACGGGCAGATGATGAATACGCCTGTCGCTCATCAGGCGGCGAGCGGTGTCCAGGTTGTCGTCGGGCGCCACCGTCACGAGGTCGGTGCTCATTATCGTGTCGATCTCAATCATCGTCGTTGTCCACGCACGGCCAATAGGCTTCCGATTCTAGCCCGCGCCGGCCGGCACGCCATAGCGACAATCCCGTACCCGCGGGCCGGATCGGCCCCTAGGAGGGCCTACAGCCGCGATCGGGGCTTGCGCCGCTCTTAAGGTCTTCCTCGCGGCATGCGCAGGCGGGCCTTTTGGGCCCGATGCGCCCCCCGCGCGGCAACTACCTATTTTCTCGGCTTCTGCGAGTCAGTAGCGTCGTTGTCATGGGTACGAAAAACGCAGCAGCTTCAAAAGCGAAACGGTCGCCCACGGGGCGCGATAACCTTGTCGAGATCGGCACGAAGAAACCGATCTGGGACCGTTTCTTCATGGTCGCACCGCTGGTGCTGATCGGCACGAAAGACGAGGACGGATCGCTCGATCTAGCCCCGAAGCACATGGTGACGCCGATGGGCTGGCAAAACTACTTCGGCTTCGTGTGCTCGCCGACCCACAGCACGTGCAGCAATATCGATCGTACCGGTGAGTTCACGGTCAGCTATCCGAAGCCTTCGCAGGTGCTGTATGCGAGTCTCGCGGCATCGCCGCGTCTCGCCGAGGGCGATAAACCGATACTCAAGAGTTACGACACCTTCCCTGCAACGCAGGTCGACGGCGCATTCATCGACGAAGCGTATCTGTACTTCGAGTGCCGACATTACAAAACCGTGGACGGGTTCGGAGACAACTGTCTGATAACGGGTGAGATCGTCGCCGCGTACGGCGAAGAGGACTTCCTGCGAGTGTCCGAGATGGACGACCAGGAGCTGATCCACGACTCGCCGCTATTCGCGTACCTGTCCCCGGGGCGTTTCGCCACGATCGAGCGGTCGAACGCGTTCCCGTTTCCGGTCGACATGAAAAAGTAAGGCCGCGCCGACATGCAGTCCGCCGAGCAGATCCTCGACTACGTGCAGGCGCAAAAAGGTCGGCTGGTCGGCTTCCTCAAGGTGCTGGTCGAGGCGGAGTCTCCGTCGGCAGAGCCGGACGTCCATCACCGGACCCGGCATGTCCTGCAGACGGCGCTCGAGCGGCTCGACTTCTCGGTGCGCACAGCCGGAATCCCGGGCGGGCCGCGACACCTGTTCGCGCGGCCGATGCGCCGCGCGAAAGGGAGAGCGCTGCAGCTCTTGATCGGTCATTACGATACCGTCTGGCCGGTGGGCACCGTCAGCCGGCGCCCGTTCAGCGTCGATGGCAACGTCGTTCGCGGACCGGGCGTTTTCGACATGAAAGGCGGCCTCGCGCAGATGGTGTTCGCGCTCGAAGCGATCCGAGAGCTCGGCCTCCAGCCGCCGCTCACGCCGGTGCTGTTCGTCAACAGCGATGAAGAGATCGGCAGCCGGACCTCGCGGCGCTACATCCGCTTGCTTGCGCAATGCTGCGAGCGGGCGTTCGTCATGGAGCCCGCGATGGGCACCGACGGCCATCTGAAGACCGAACGCAAAGGCATCGGCCGCTTCACGATCACGGTGTTCGGCAAAGCCGCTCACGCGGGCCTCGATCCCGAGGGCGGGGCCAGCGCTATTCTCGAGCTGTCCCACGTCATTCAAAAACTGTTCGCGCTGAATGACCCGGACAAAGGCATCACGGTGAACGTCGGCACGGTCGACGGTGGCATTCAACCCAACGTGGTCGCACCGCACAGCAAAGCCGTCGTCGACGTAAGGGTGCCGACCGCGGCGGCGGGCGAGGCGATCGAGCGTGCGATTCACGGCATCGAACCGTCGGTACCCGGAATCCGCCTGCGCATCGAAGGACGCATCGGCCGGCCGTCAATGGAAGCGACCCCGCGCAACCGGGCCCTGTGGCAGCGCGCCAGGGAGCTCGGCGAGCGTATCGGCCTGGATCTCAAGCAGGCGCGCGCGGGCGGCGGCTCCGACGGCAACACGACCAGCCAGTATACGGCGACCTTGGACGGGCTCGGACCGGTCGGCGATGGCGCGCACGCCGAGCACGAATTCTTGTACTTCGACAAGACGCTGGAGAGAACCGCGCTGTTGGCCATGCTGCTGCTATCACCTTCGCTGCTTGCGGAATCGAGTGAGGCGATCGCATGACGAACGCCGTGCTCGGCTCTCTCACTCGCATTGCGGACTTCGACTCGAATCCTTGGGAGCTCGAGCAACTCGAACGCCGTGATTGGCAGACCGGCGACTACGTCGCCGCCGACGTCACCGGTGAGAGGACCAGGCTCTACCACGTAGAGATCACGAGCGGCGACATGGTGCCGGTCGAGGCCGGTGACCGCGTGATCGGCGCGCTCGGCGATCGGGCGGCGACCCTCGAGGGCGTCGGCAGCTGGCGCGACGTTCGGCGCGGCAAGATGCACGCCATGACGAGTGCGGGGCTCCTCGGCTCGTTCACGTCGCTATCGACGCTCATTGCGCAACCGATGTCGCTCGACTACGCCGGCCACGTGGTGCGGGACGGCACGAAAGTGACCATGAAGCAGTTCGCGCTGCGATCGGAAGCGAAGGATTTCCAGGTGCCGACCGTACTCCTCGTCGGCACGTCGATGTCCGCCGGCAAAACGGCGACCGGGCGGCAGGTGATCGCCGATCTGGTGGCGCGCGACTACCGTGTCATCGGCGCGAAGCTGACGGGGGCCGGTCGCTACCGCGACGTGCTGAGCTTCAAATCGGCCGGCGCAGAGGAGGTGTTCGACTTCGTCGACGTCGGTCTGCCCTCGACGGTCGTTCCCGAAGACAAATTCCGCGAGGCGATTCGCCCGCTGCTCGGTCACATCGGGCGCCTCGAGCCGGACTTCCTCGTCGCCGAGGCGGGCGCGTCCCCACTCGAGCCGTACAATGGTGACGCGGCGATCGACGAGCTCGGCGACGGTGTACGCTGCACCGTTCTCTGCGCATCGGACCCGTATGCCGTGCTCGGCGTGCAGCAGGCGTTCGGCCTGACGCCGGACATCGTCAGCGGTCCGGCAACTACGACGTCGGCCGGCCGCGATCTCGTGCGCAGGCTCACCGGCGTCGAGGCCTTCAACATTCTCGATGCCGACTCGCTGCAGGGTTTCCGTGCCGCGCTCGCCGCAAGGCTCAATCTTCGCTGACGCCACCGCCGTCCGGTTCGACGTGAACCGTGATGTCCGTGACCTCGAACTCGTCCTCGAGCAGCCGCTCGATCGCATCAGCGATATCGTGCGATTGCACGGTGGGCATCGACGGCGCGACGGTGACGATGACGTCGACCGCGCGCTCTGGGCCGATCCAGCGTGAACGCACGCGCAGCACCTCGATGACCCCGGATACCTGGCCGATTGCGTCGGTCAGTTCCTCGGGCTCGATCGCGATCTCGTCGACCAACACCGGCACCGCGTTCTGGAACAAGCCGAACGCGAGGTACAGGATCATTGCCGACACTCCGAGCGCGCAGGCCGTGTCGAGCCAGGGATAGCCGCGCAACGAGAGCTGCCAGCCGACGATAACGACGATCGTCGTCAGCACGTCCGCAAACGTGTGACTCGCGTCGGCCATCAGGATGCTGGACTCGAGCTTGTTCGCCCAGTGGCGCTGCCAGGTGGCGAGCGCCATGTTGATGACCAGCACCGCGAGCATCACGTAGAGACCCCACGCAGAGATCTCCGGCGGCTCGGCATTGCGCGTCACCGCCTGCAAAGAAATCTCCAGCGCAATCGCCGCCAGGAGCACCGCGAGGAAGAATACCGCTAGCATCTCGAATTTCTGATGGCCGTAAGGATGCTCGCGATCGGCCGGCCGGTTCGACGCGCGGATGACGATCCAGGCGATGACGTTGTTTGCCACGTCGGTGAGCGAATGCACGGCGTCGGCCAGAATCGCCATCGAGCCGGTCGTGAATCCGACCGCTGCCTTGAGACCCAGCACGGCCACGTTTGCCGCGCCCTCCAGTACCAAAAGACGCAGCACCAGCTTGTTGCGTTTCTCACTTCGGCCCAAAGGGCGCCTCCCCGCTCCAGCCGCGAATCATGCGTGGGCGAGCCTTACGAGAACGTAGGCAATGTACAGCCCGAGCACGGTTATGGCCTCGCCTTTCTGCAGACCTTTCTTGTGCGCGAAAAAGAACATCACGATCACGGTGAGCGCAAACAAGAACGGCAGGTCGAAACGCAGTATCAGCTCGTCGAAGCTGAGCCGTGCGATTACCGCCGCCGCGCCGATCGGGACCAGCGTGTCGAAGATGTTGCTGCCGATCAGGTTGCCGACCGACATCTGGGCGCGCTTCTTGAGCATCGCGCCGACCGAGATCGAGAGCTCGGGCAGGCTGGTACCGATGCCGATGATCACGATTGCGATGATCGCCGCATCGATCGCGAGCGCCTCCGCGACATTCGTCACGGACCGCACCGTGAGCTCAGCACCAACGATCACGATGGCCACGCCGCCGAGCGCACAGGCCCATGCCGTCGGCAGCGCTGCAGTCTTCTCACCGTCTTTGGGTTTCTCGTAGCTGCGCCGATCGGTCAACAGCAGCACGAAGTAGATCGCATAGATCGTCAGCAGCGATACTCCTTCGGTGCGAGTAACGGTCCCATCGAGCCCGGTCAGCACGAGGATGACCAGCGCGCCGAGCATCACTCCGCCGTGCTGTTTCAGTATATACATCGGCAAAGTCAGATAGCCGAGCAGCCCGGCGATACCCAAGACCAGTCCGATCTGTCCGAGCGAGCTGCCGACGGCGCTGCCGACGACCACGTCCGACATGTCGGCGCCTTCGAGATTGCGGATGCCTGCGTCGATGGCGATCGTCAGCTCCGGCAAGTCGCTGCCGATCGACAAGACTGCGATGCCGACGACGAACTCCGAGAGACGCAGGTTTCTCGCTATTGAGACCGCACCGTGTATCGCCAGGTCGGTCCCGCGCCAGAGGCCGATCAGTCCAACGGTCAACATTAAGAAATCCACGTCGCCGTCCTCGTCGAGATCGACCTAGCCCCCGCCTCGATTCCTGGCCTTCCCATCGCGATAGAGATCGAGCGCGCAGAAGCTGACGCCGAGCAGGCCGGGCTCCGCGTACATGATGAGCTGCGTCGGAATTGCTTCCATCAGCGTTCGGTGCCGGCCTTTGTGCTCGAAGCCGGAGCGGAAGCGGCTCGATGCGAGCGCCTCGGGGTAGCGCCGCGCGATGCCGCCGGCGACGTAGACGCCGTCCGACGCGCCGAGCGTCAGAGCAAGGTTGCCGGCGACCTGCCCGAGCGTCTCGAAGAACAGCTGCACCGCCTCCGCGGCGCGCGGATCGCTCGCATCGGCGGCTTTTTCGAAGATCTCGCGCGCGCTGAGCTTGGGGTTCTTCTCGCCGTGCAGCCGCGCCAACGCCCAATGGATGTTCTCGAGTCCGGGCCCCGAGACGAGCCGCTCCGCCGACACTCGATCGAAACGTTCGCGCAGCGCCGCAAGCACGTCGAGCTGGACCTGGGTCTCGGGCGCGAACCCGACGTGTCCCGCTTCCCCGACGATCGGAAACAGCCTGCCGCCGCGCCGGACGAGTCCCACCGCGCCAAGGCCGGTGCCGGGCCCTATGACGCCGATCGTGAAATCGTCCTCGCCCAGCTCGCGCGGTGGGGGCAATCCGACCTGCACACAGTCCGCCTCGCCGAGGAACGGCACCGAATACGCGATCGCCTCGAAATCGTTCAGGAGCCGCACTCGCGGCGTGTCGAACTCGGCGCGCAGATCGGCGACGTCGAGCGACCAGTGGTTGTTCGTGAAGCGCACGGCGTCGTTGACGATCGGCCCGGCGGCGGCCAGGCACACGACGTCCGCTTTCTTGGCCTTGATGCCGTCGAGGTAGGCGCGAATCGCATCGTCTGCCGTGTCGAAGTCGGCGCAGGTCAGCGTCTTCGCATCCGAAAACCCGGGACGCGACGGATCGGCGACGGCGAAGCGCGCGTTCGTGCCGCCGATGTCACCGACCAGCAGGCAGGGCTTGGCCATACGACTCCTTCGATTGACGTCGGCGCTATGCTCTCACACGGACAGCGACGCTGCATACCGTAGGAGCCCGCCCCCGCGCGCAACCGGCGTCATCGCACCGCGTATTTGTTGGAGCCCGCCCCGGCGGGCGACCTGGCTTCGGTCGCGCGTCAGGACGCAGTCCTACGGAGGCCCGATGTGGGAGTCCATCCCGACGGGCGATCGCCGAAGATCGACGCGCCGTCCTCGGGGGAGCCGACGCTCTCGCGAAACGCGGCGAAGAGCTCTCGACCCATGCCGCTGTGAGCTGGCGCGAAGTCGACCGGCGGGGCGGCCCTGCTCGCAACGTCTTCGCCGTTTGCGTCGACCGTGAGCTCACCTGAGTCTGCGTCGATCACGATCCGGTCGCCGTCCTTGATCTTGCCGATCAGGCCGCCGTCGAACGCCTCGGGCGTGACCTGGATCGCGGCCAGGACTTTTCCGGAGGCGCCCGACATCCGTCCGTCCGTCAGCAGTGCGACGCGGTAGCCGCGGTTCTGCAGCACGCCGAGATAGGGCGTGAGCTTATGGAGCTCCGGCATGCCGTTGGCACGCGCGCCCTGACCGGGAAGCACAGCGACGAGGTCCCGCTCGAGCTCACCTTCGTTGAACGCACGCTTGAAGTCGGACTGGTCGCGAAAGACCCGCGCCGGCGCCGAGATCCGGTAGCGGTCCGCAGACACGGCCGACACCTTGACGATGGCCCTTCCGAGATTGCCCTCCACGACGCGCAGCCCGCCTTCTTGATCGAACGGCGCCGCGGCGGGACGCAGGATATCGGCATCGAGGGACTTGGCCTGCGCCGGCCGCCAGTCGATCGCGCCGTCGTCGAGGAACGGCTCGATGCGGAACGTCGACAGGCCGTCGCCAAGGATCGTGCTGACGTCCTCGTGCAGCAATCCGGCGTCGAGCAGCTCGCCGATCAGTACGCCCAGACCGCCGGCCGCGTGGAAGTGATTGACGTCGGCCGTGCCGTTCGGATAGATACGCGCGAGGAGCGGCACCACGCGCGACAGGTCGGCGAAGTCGCTCCAGTCGATGCGGATACCCGCCGCCGCGGCGATTGCGACGAGGTGAATCGTGTGGTTGGTCGAGCCACCCGTCGCGAGCAGTCCGACGATGCCGTTCACGATCGCCTTCTCGTCGACGATTCGGCCGAGCGGCAGATACCGCTCGCTTAAGTCGGTGCGCACGAGCACGGCGCGCACGGCCTCCTGCGTCAGGGCGTCGCGGAGCGGCGTGTTCGGATTGACGAACGAGCCGCCCGGCAGCTGCAGGCCCATGATCTCCATCAGCATCTGGTTGCTGTTGGCCGTGCCATAGAACGTGCACGTGCCCGGCGCGTGATACGCCGCGCATTCGGACGCTAGCAGCTCCTGACGATCGACGCGCCCCGCGGCGAAGTCTTCGCGGGTGCGCGCTTTCTCCTTGTTCGATATCCCGGACACCATCGGTCCAGCCGGCGCGAACACGCACTGCAGGTGGCCGAACGACAGCGCGCCGATAAGCAGGCCCGGCACGATCTTGTCGCAGACGCCCAGGCAGATGACGGCGTCGAACATGTTGTGCGACAGCGCGACCGCGGTCGAGAGTGCGATGACGTCGCGACTGAAGAGCGACAGGTCCATGCCGTCCTGGCCCTGCGTGACACCGTCACACATCGCTGGCACGCCGCCTGCGAATTGCGCGACGGCGCCCGACTCCGCCGCGGCTCGCTTGATCAGGTCGGGATAGCGCTCGAACGGCTGATGCGCGCTCAGCATCTCATTGTAGGCCGATACGATCGCGACGTTCGGCGCCGCATGTCCCGCCAGGGATTTCTTGATGGAGTTGTCGAACGCCGCGATGCCGTGTGCCAGGTTGCTGCAGGACAGAGACCCGCGCGACGGCCCGTCGTGCCTCGCCCGCTCGAGCCTCTCTAGATAGCGACTGCGTGTCGCCTCACTGCGGGCACGGATGCGATCCGTGATCTTTTCAACGGTCGGGTCCATTCGGACACTCCTTCTTAATACGATGTCGAGTTGTCAGGGTGCCCAGACGACGCGGACCGGGGCACGCTTCTGCCACAAAAGATGCGACACGGGATAACGGTCGCTCGAGCCCATCGCCTCGTCGAGCACCTTGCGCTTGGCATCGCCGAATGCGAGCAGCACGATCTCGTCGCTGCGCGCCAGCGCCGCCAATGTCAGCGTGATGCGCGCATGCGGGCTCGCCTTCGTCGTGATCGGCAGCGCCAGGCGCGTGCCGTCGGCATCGAGGGCCTCAGGCAGGTTTTCCGCATCGGCGAACAGCGAGGCGAAATGCCCGTCCTCGCCCATGCCGAGCAGCGCGCAGGCGAACGGGAAAGGCGCGCGTCGCAGGGCCTCGTCCAGACTTTCGCTGACGGTTTCGATGCTGCATTCGGGATCGTGCAGCGGCAAGAAACGCGCTTTGGATGCAGCGCCGGTCAGCAGGGTCTCGCGTAGCATCCGTTCGTTGCTGTCCGCATGGGTCGGCGGGACCCAACGCTCGTCGCTCAGGGTCACGTGGATCCGCTCCCACGGCAGGTCGCTCGCAGCGAGGATCTCGAAGCAGCGCGACGGCGTCGTGCCGCCGCTGACGACGAGCGTCGCCTCCGTGCCGGTATCGAGCCGGCGGCACAGCGCCGCTCGGATGTAGTCGGCCGCCTTCGCCGAGGCGGCGTCGCGATTCTTACACACTTCGATCACGTTTTTCCGATCCTTCAATCCGGATGCCAGGCGCGCCCGTCGCGGTCGAGCAGCATCGCCGACGACGCCGGGCCCCACGAA
>JBFGFX010000073.1:0-14051 GCA_041579335.1 Woeseiaceae bacterium
ATGGTCACGATGATGTTGATCGCGCCCATGATCGACGAGATGCCCATGAGGTGAACCGAAAAGATCAGGAACGGGAACGCGTCGCCGGTCTGTAGTACCAGGGGCGGGTACAACGTCCAGCCGCTGGCCGGGGCACCGCCCGGCATCAGGAACGTCGACAGCAGGATCGCGAACGCGACCGGCAGGATCCAGAACGACCAATTGTTCATGCGCGGCAGCGCCATATCCGGCGCGCCGATCATCAGCGGGATCATCCAGTTCGCGAGGCCGACGAACGCCGGCATCACGCCGCCGAAGATCATGATCAGGGCGTGCATGGTGATGTACTGGTTGTAGAGCTCCGGCTGCAGGTACTGCAGCCCCGGTGCAGCCAGCTCCGCGCGAATGAACAGCGCCAGCGCACCGCCGAGCAGGAACATCACGAGGCTGAACACCAGGTACATCGTCCCGATGTCCTTGTGATTGGTCGTAAACAGCCAGCGGCGGATACCGGTGGCCGGTCCGTGGTCGTCGTGGTCCGCGTGAACGTCCGCTACCGTGCTAACCATTTAATTCCTGCTCCGTTCGTTTGGGCTAAAGTGCCACTCGTCATTCGGTCGAGGCGAGCCGGCTGCCGTCGTCATCCCGCCGCGCGCTCAGCCAATCCTCGTACTCGTCGGGCTCTACGACCTCGACGACGATCGGCATGAAGCCGTGGTCCATACCGCAGAGCTCCGAGCACTGGCCTCTGAACACGCCGGTCTCGTTCGCCCGGAACCAGGTCTCGTTCATGAAGCCGGGGATGGCGTCCTTCTTGATCGCGAATTCCGGCACCCACCACGAATGCAGCACGTCGTTCGACGTGATCAGCAGCCGGACCTTCTGTCCGCGCGGTACGACGAGCCGGTTGTCGACCTCGCGCAGGTAGTTGTCGATCGAAAACGGATCCACGCCGGAGCCGATGCGGCGCGCGTCGGCGCTCGAGCGCTCGAGGTTCGAGTAGAAGCCCAGGTCCTCGTCTTGGTAGCGGTAGTGCCACTTCCACTGGTAGCCGGTCGCGACGATGGTCAGGTCGGGGTCGCGCGTGTCCTCGATCTTGATCATCGTCTCGGCCGCCGGCACCGCCATGAGAAACAGGATGATGACCGGGATCGTGGTCCAGATGAACTCGGCCTTTAAGCTGTGGGTGAACTGCGCCGGTTCGGCGCCTTTCGACTTGCGGTGCTTGACCAGGGCATAAATCATGGCACCGAAGACCACCGCCGCGATCGCGCAGCACCACCAGAACACCATCATGTGGAGCCGGTAGGTTTCCTCGCTAAGATCGGTGACGCCCCTCGGCATGTTGAGCGCCCAGTCCGCAAGGGCATTTCCCGCTGCCAGCAGACCGACCACGCCCAGACAGAGTTTTCGCAACATGGATGCCTCACCCGGCGGACGCTTTGCGACCGCGCTCGCATTTGTTCATTCTGATTGTGTCCCAAGCGGCGAATTCAAGTCGTGCGGCAACCCGTTCGCTGCCGGCATCCACCGGTTGTGTCGGAGTGGCTGTGCGCCGAACGGTGCACCCGGCGAGACAATCCGTCGCCGGGGATCCGCGTTCCCTGGCGACCGTTTCGAAGCTGCCGATTGGGACGCGCACGGAGTCTACTGAATCGGCGTCGACCGTGCAACGTGGTGCGCTGCCGCATCGAAAAAAAACATTATTTTTATCATAAGGTTACAAACCTCGGCCGGACGCAAATGTAACAATTGTCGAGCTACCTTCTAAGCCGCCCTATGCCGCTCGCATCGACGCGGTACTCGCCGGCGCTTGGCGGCGGACCGCCGCCCCAGGCATGGCCGAAGACGAGCTCCAACGAGATCGACAACCCGGTCCCGGCGGCATCTTGCCGGAGCCGCTCGACGAACTGCCGGAACCGCCGCTTGCCCGTCAAGCCGGACGAGCGTCCGCGCAGACAGTTGCGCGCGCCGCTCGCGGTGAGATCGTCGAACAATGAGCCGACGTCGGAATAGCTGACCGTGAGCCGTTCCATGTCGAGCACGGGATCGCGCAAGCCGCTCTGGACCAGCGCGTCACCGACGTCGTGCATGTCGATAAACGGATTGACGTGCGCCCCGCGGTCCGACCACGCGTCGCGAAGCTCCATCAGGCTATCGGGGCCGAGCGTCGCGAACAGGAACAGGCCGCCCTTACGCAGCACGCGCGCAATTTCGGCAAAGCACGCTTGCAGGTCGCCGATCCAGGGCAGTAGCTGGTTCGCGACGACCAGGTCGAACGCGCCGGTCGCAAACGGCAGAGCGGCCGCATCCGCCTGTACCTCGGAGACTCTGGCAAATCGCGAGCGCTGCTTGCGCCCAACCCTGAGCATCCGCCCGGACAGGTCGACGCTCGTGACGCGCGCCGGTCGAAAAAGCTTGGCGAGCCGACGGCTGCCCGCGCCCGCCGCGCTGCCGAGGTCGAGGATCTGCCGCGGCTCGAGCTTGACCGGCTCGAGACGATCGAGCAGGCCGTCGAAAGAGCGGCGGTGGACGAAATCGTGGTCCGCGAAGCGTTCGGCAGCGCGGTCGAAACGGCGCTGTACGTCGGTCGTCTTGAGCGCGCTCGACGGCGTATTCGGGTGACTCTCGGGCATCATCGACCAAGCATAGGTCAATGTAGACAGAGTACACAGATATCGGCCTGGTGATCGGCGCGTCCCGCGGTCACAGTGCAAGGCGATGCATACGACGAGCCTCCATCGCCTCGCCGAGAAAGCCGTCGAGCTCATGTTGCCCGAGCACTGCGGCCTGTGCGGCTGTGAAACGCGCGATCGTCCGCTGTGTCCGGGTTGTTTCCGAGATCTGCCCTGGATCGCGCGTGCCTGCGAGCGCTGTGGAACACCGCTCGCCCTGGCGCTGCCGCCGGGCGTGCCCTGCGGCGCCTGCCAGCAGAGAACGCCACCGTTCGCGACCGCATTCGCTCCGCTCCACTACGCATTTCCGATCGACGCCGTGATCAAAGCCTTCAAGTTCGGCCGCAGGCAGAGCCTTGCGCCGCTCCTGGCCGAGACTGCCTTGCCGTGGCTCGGCCGACACGCGGCCCGCTTCGACGGACTCGTGCCGGTGCCGCTGCACCGCCGGCGCCACGCGCTGCGCGGCTTCAACCAGGCGCACGAGTTGGCCCGCGAGCTCTGCCGAGCGAGCGGCCTGCCGATCCGATCATGCCTGCGCCGCCGGCGTCACACCGCGCCGCAGTCGGGACTCGATTCCAACGCGCGGCGGCAGAACGTCCGCGGCGCTTTTCGCGTCGTAGGCACGCTCTGCATGCGGCACGCGCTCGTGATCGACGACGTCATGACGACCGGCGAGACCTGCCGCGCCGTCAGCATGGCGTTGCTGTCGGCCGGCGTCGAGCAGGTCAGCGTCTTGACGATCGCGCGCGCCTCCCCCACCCCCTCTCCTTCTTTGTAGGAGCCCGCCCGACCGCCATCCGTGGCGGTCGGACCGGCTCCTACAAAGAGGTAGGGGTGAAGGTGTAGTGCAGCGCGATGCCGATGAACACGACCATGCCGATGTAGTGGTTGTGCAGGAACGCGGTGAAGCAGCCCGAGGGCTGCCGATTTCGAGCAAGCCACTGGTGGTAAGCCATCAACAGGGCGGCGACGGCGATCGAGGCGAAGTACCAGAAACCGAGCTCCGCCATGTTGCCGACGAACACCAACGCCGTGAGCATCAGGAGCTGCAGCGCGCCGATGATGAACAGATCGAGATCGCCGAACAGTATCGCGGTCGACTTCACGCCGATGCGGCGATCGTCCTCACGGTCGACCATCGCGTAAAAGGTGTCGTAGATGACGGCCCAGACGAGCGCGACTCCGAACACCAGCCAGCCGAGCTGCGACGGTTGGCCGGTCTGCGCCGCGAACGCCATCGGCACCGCCCAGCCGAAAGCGGCGCCCAAGAAGAACTGCGGTATGGACACGAAGCGCTTGATGAACGGATAGACGACCGTCAGCGTGGCAGCGACGATCGCGAGCAGCTGCGCGGGCCGGTTGAGCATGGTCGCGAGGCCGACCGCGATCAGCGACAGCGCGACGAACAGCATCAACGCTTCCATGGGAGCGACGGCGCCGGAGGCGATCGGCCGATGCCGGGTACGTTCCACGTACGGATCGATTTTTCGATCCACGAAGTCGTTGAGGACGCAGCCCGCGGAGCGCATCACGATGACGCCGAGCATGAAGATGACGAACAGGCCGGGATCCGGGTGGCCGTCGCCAGCCAGCCACAGCGCCCACAGCGTGGGCCACAGCAACAGCCAGACGCCGATCGGCTTGTCGAGTCGCATCAGCTGCGCATAGTTGCGGAGCTGATTGATCAATGCCGGCAAGAGCGGCCCCGGAGCGACTTGGTTTCTCATGCGTGCTGAGTCGATCGGCGTCGGAGTGAACAAAGTACCAGATTAAGAACGCGAGCAGCACCCGCCGCCAGCCCGGACGTCGTCCGAACTAGACCTTGCCGTAGTCGCTGGCGTCGCCGAGCCAGCGGCGCACGATGCGCGCCGCCCGTCGTGGCTCGTCGCGCTGCAACTTGGCAGCGACACGCTGCACTTTCGGCATCAGCGCGCCGTCTCGGATCAGATCGGCGATTCGATATTGCGGTAGCCCGGTCTGGCGCGTTCCCAAGAGCTCGCCGGGCCCGCGAAGCTCGAGATCGCGCTGCGCCACGAAGAAGCCGTCGTTGCTGTCGCGTAGCACGCCGAGACGGCTCTTCGCAAGCTGTCCCAACGGGGATCGGTACAGCAGCAGGCAGTTGCTGTGTTGTCGACCGCGTCCCACCCGACCGCGGAGCTGGTGGAGCTGGGACAAACCCATGCGCTCCGCGTTCTCGATGATCATCAGGCTCGCATTCGGCACGTCGACGCCGACCTCGATCACGGTGGTTGCGACGAGCACGTCGATGCCGCCGTCTTTGAACGCGCGCATGACGGCGTCCTTGGCGGCAGACTTCATGCGGCCGTGCACGAGCCCGACGCTCTGCTCCGGCAACGCGTCCTCGAGCTGCGCGAAACGCGCCTCCGCGGCCTCGACGTCGAGCACGTCGGACTCTTCGATCACCGGACAGACCCAGTACGCTTGCTGGCCGTCGCGGCAGGCGTTGCGCACGCGGTCGATCACTTCTGCACGCCGCGAGTCGGGCAGCACCGCGGTCTTGACGGGCTGCCGTCCCGGCGGCAGCTCATCGATGATGGACGTATCGAGGTCGGCGTAGGCGGCCATCGCCAGGGTGCGCGGGATCGGCGTCGCCGTCATGACCAGTTGGTGCGGATAGCCCTCCTGGCCTACGCCTTTGTCGCGCAGCTTGAGGCGCTGGTGCACGCCGAAGCGGTGCTGCTCGTCGATCACGATCAGCGCCAGGTTGCGGAATTCGACGCCCTCCTGAAACAGGGCGTGTGTGCCGATCACGACGCTGGCCGTGCCGTCCACGATCGCGGCGAGCGAGATCTTGCGCTGCTTTTGTCGCTGGCTTCCCGACAGCCAGGCGAGCGATACGCCGAGACCTTCGAACCAGCCGACAAAGTTCTGCCAGTGCTGCTCGGCCAAGAGCTCGGTCGGGGCCATCACCACAGCCTGTCTACCGGCGGCGACGGCGTAGAGGCACGCCATCGCGGCGACCACCGTCTTGCCGCAGCCGACGTCGCCCTGGATCAGGCGCATCATCGGATGCGGCTTGCCGAGATCGTCGGCAATCTCGGCCGCGACGCGTTGCTGCGCCGCCGTCAGCTCGAACGGCAGGCTCTCGCGGAATCGGGCGACCAGCGAATCGCCGTCGCAGAGCGCCGGCGCCGATTCCCGCATCGCTGAAAGCCTCAACCTGCGCAGGCTCATGTAGTGAGCCAGCAATTCCTCGAAGGACAGCCGGCGCTGGCACGGATGGGTACCGGCCAAGAGCTCAGCCAGGTTTGCATCGCGCGGCGGCTCGTGCAGGAATACGAGAGCCTCCGCCAGCGGCGGCATCTCGAGCGCGGCGAGCACGTCGTCGGGTAAGAGCTCGGCAGGGGGCGCCGCGCGCATGATCTCGAGCGCCTGTTTGACGAGATTGCGCAGCCGGCCCTGCTGCACGCCCTCGGTGACGGAATACACCGGCGTCAGCCTGTCGCTCACGACAGGCTCCTGATCCGGCTTCAGCCGCCGATATTCCGGGTGAATCATCTCGAGCCCGGCAGGCCCTGCTCGGACGTTGCCGAAGCAGCTGACCTTGATGCCGGTGCGAAACTGGGCCTGTTGCTGGCGCGTGAAATGAAAGAAACGCAGCGTGAGCTGGCCACTGCCGTCGGCAATGCGCACCAGCAGGCTGCGACGCCCCCGGTAGGCAACTTCGGTCAGCATGACCTCGCCCGAGACTAAGCAGCGATCACCGGCGCGCGCGGCGCCGATGCGGGTCAGCCGGGTGCGGTCTTCGTAGCGCAGCGGCAGCAGAAAAAGGAGATCCTCGATCCGGCGGACGTCCAGGCGCTCGAGCTTCTCGGCCAGCGCCGGTCCGACGCCGCGCAGCGTTGTCAGCGGTGCGGCCAGTTTGTCCTCTGCTTGGCGCAAAGCCGTGCTGCCCGGTCCGCTCACTCCGTCGGCTAAAGCGCGAGTATCGCCTCGGCTTCCACGTCGGCGCCCTTCGGCAGCGCCGAGACCTCGAGCGCGGCCCGCGCGGGGTAGGGCTCGCGAAAATACTCCGCCATGGCGGCGTTGACGGCGGCGAAGTTGCCCAAGTCGGTCAGGTACACCGTCAGCTTGACGATGTCGTTCAGACCTCCTCCGGCGGCAGTCGCGATGGCCTCGAGATTGTCGAAGACCCGTCGGATCCTGCTGTCAAAATCGCCGTCGACGATCTCCATCGTCTTCGGATCCAGCGGTATCTGACCCGAGATGAAAACCAAACCGTTCTTTTCGATCGCTTGGGAGTAGGTACCGATGGCGGCTGGCGCGCCATCACTCGACAGGGCTTTTTTCGACACGATGACCTCCGCTCCGGGCCGGCTACGCGCAATCGCGCTGCACGCGCAGCACGTTGGGCATGTTGCGTACGTTGCGCATGATCTGGGCGAGATGGTTGCGATCCTTGACGGTGAGCACGAACGTCAGCTCGGTGCAGTCGTCGTGCCGGTTGGTGACCGAAACCTGCTCGATGTTCGAATCGGAGTCCGCGATCGTCGCGGCGACCTCTGCGAGTACGCCCGTCTTGTTGATCGTGTCCACCTGTATCTGGCTCGAGAACTCACGATCGATGTCCGTCTCCCAACTCACCGTCAGCCACTTCTCCGGATGCTTGCGAAAATTGCTCAGGTTTCCGCAGTTGTTCCGGTGCACGATGACGCCGCGTCCGGAGCTCAGGTAACCCATCACGGCGTCGCCCGGGATCGGATAGCAGCACTTCGCGTAGCCGACCACCATACCCTCGGTGCCGGCAATGACCAGCTTCGGCGCGGTGGGCTCGTCGTCTTCGGTATCGGTCGCGCCGACCAAGAGGCGCGCTGTCAGCGGCGCGAGTCGCTCGCCGAGGCCGATCTGCTCGAGCAGCTGGTTGGTGTCTTCGAGTCCGATCTCGTCCAGCACCTCACGCATGCGGACCTTGCCGACCTTGCGCAGCGACGAGTCGATGTCTTTCAGGGCGCGGTCCAAGAGCCGCTTGCCGAGATCGATCGACTCGCTGGTCCGCATCGATTTCATGTACTGGCGTATCGCCGATCGGGCTTTGGCCGTGGTGACGAAGGAGACCCAGTTCGGATTGGGCTTCGCACCGCGGGCGGTGATGATCTCCACGGACTGACCGTTCTGCAGCACGGTCCTCAAGGGGACCAGTATCCGATCGATCTTGGCGGCGACGCAGCGGTTGCCGATGTCCGTATGCACGGCATACGCGAAGTCGACCGTCGTCGCGCCCTTCGGCATCGGCATGATGTCGCCCTTGGGTGTGAAGACGTAGATCTTGTCGGGGAACAGGTCGACCTTGACGCTCTCCAGAAACTCTTCGGAGGTGCCCGATTTCTGCAGCTCGTCGAGCCGCGCGAGCCATTCGCGCGCTCGGCGCTGCGGGGTGGCCGCGGTCTTGTCTTCGGCTTTGTATTGCCAGTGAGCGGCCACGCCGGACTCCGCGACGCGGTTCATTTCGAAGGTCCGAATCTGTACCTCGAGCGGCAGCCCCTTGGGGCCGAACAGCGTCGTGTGCAGAGACTGGTAGCCGTTGATGCGAGGGATTGCAATGTAGTCTTTGAAGCGCCCGGGCATGGGTTTGTATAGACCGTGAACGATGCCGAGCACCCGATAGCAGGTATTCACATCGGTGACGATGATGCGGAACCCGTAGACGTCGGCAACGTCGCTCAAGAGCCGGTTCTTTTCCAGCATCTTCTTGTAGACGGAATAGAGGTGCTTTTCTCGGCCGATGACCTCGCCTTCGATGCCCTCGTCCGCGAGCGCCTTCTCGAACCGCTCGGAGATCTTCTTGACGATCTGGCGCTGGCTGCCCTTGCGCCGACGAAGCGCGCGCTCGAGCACCCGGTAACGAAACGGGTACAGATACCGCATGCCCAGATCCTCGAGCTCGACCTTGATGCGGTTCATGCCGAGCCGATTGGCGATCGGGGCATAGATGTCGAGCGTTTCCGTCGCGATGCGCGCCTGCTTTTCGCGCGGCATCGCATCCAGGGTCTTCATGTTGTGCAGCCGGTCCGCCAGCTTGACCATGATGACGCGGATGTCCTCGATCATGGCGAGCATCATCTTGCGAAAACTCTCCGCGTGCGCTTCGGCCCGGCTCGTGAACTGCATCTGGTCGAGCTTGCTGACGCCGTCGACGAGTGATGCGATCTCGTCGCCGAACAGCGTCTCGAGGTCCTCGAGCGCCGTCTCCGTGTCCTCGACGACATCGTGTAGGATCGCCGCCGCGATCGTCTGGCCGTCCAGCCCCATGTCCGCAAGGATCTGGGCGACGGCGATCGGGTGGGAGATGTAGGGCCCGCCGCTCAGCCGCGTCTGGCCGTCGTGCGCTTTCGCGCCGACCTCGTAGGCCTTCAGGACCAGCTCAATCTGCTCCGCGGGCATGTACTCATCGAGCGTGTCGACGAGGTGCTGCAGATCTTTCGGCAGCCGCGGGGACGCGCCCGGCAGCTTAGAGAGAATGGTCGCCGCGTAGTCCATGCCTAATCATAACCGCTTCATGACCAGGCGGGCGGAAGTGTCCGGAGCGTTCTCGGGATCTAGTCGCCTATCGAGATGCCGCGCATGGGCAGGATTTCGTCGGCCGCCTCGGGCTGCAGGAATTCCTCCGGCGCCGGCTGCTCGACTTCCTCGAGTATCGCCGGGGTGATGTGGCCTTCGGCAATTTCACGTAATGCGATCACCGTCGGCTTGTCGTTCTCGAGCTCGACCAACGGTTCCGCGCCGTGTGCGATGCGCCGCGCCCGTTTCGACGCGACCAGCACCATTTCGAAAATGTTGTCGATGTTTTCCAGACAATCTTCGACCGTAATTCTGGCCATTGACTCTAGCTACTCCGTTTCGGCCACCTGCCGGGCAGGGGCCTCAAAATTCAACGCAAGACCGATCAGTGTACTGCATTTGCGGGACATTAAACCAGTATCTTGCGGATCCGCTCGCGTAGGGCAGCCTCGGTCGTGCAGCTCGCTTCGCCCGCGCCGTCGAGCACGGCTTCGAGCTCTTCAACCGCACGGTCGAGATCGTCGTTGATGATGCAGTAATCGAACTCGTCCCAGTGCGACATGTCGCCCAACGCGTCACTGAGCCGCCGTGCGATGACGGCGTCACTGTCGGTTCTGCGGCCGCGCAGTCGGCGTTCGAGCTCTGCCCGCGACGGCGGCAGTATGAAGATCGTGACGCAGTCTGGCATGGCTGCGCGGACCTGGCGCGCGCCCTGCCAGTCGATCTCGAGGATCACGTGGCGGCCACCGCGGAGATGCCGCTCGACCTGCGAACGGCTGGTGCCGTAGTGATTGTCGAATACGAGCGCGGATTCCAGCAGCTCGCCGTCGGCCTTCAGCGCCTCGAACTCAGGGACCGATACGAACAGGTAGTCACGGCCGTGGACCTCGTTCTTGCGCCGGCGCCGTGTCGTGTAGGAGACCGAGAAGCAAAGCTCCGGGCGCCGCTCGACCAAGGCCTTGACGAGCGTCGTCTTGCCGGCGCCGGACGGCGCCGCCATGACGAACAGTTTTGCGTCGGTTGTCATTGAGCTCGAGGGGCGGTTCGGTCGTTACTCGACGTTCTGGATCTGTTCCCGCATCTGCTCGATCAGCACTTTGAGCTCGACGGCGGCCCGCGTGGTCTCGGTGTCGGCCGATTTGGAGCCGAGCGTGTTCGCCTCGCGGTTCAGTTCCTGCATCAAAAAGTCGAGGCGCCGGCCGACCGGCTCGTCGCGTTCGATGACCTCGAGGATCTCGACGATGTGACTGTCGAGCCGGTCGATCTCTTCGTCAATGTCGAGTTTCTGCGCGATCAGCGCCAATTCGGTCTCGAGCCGCGCGGGGTCGGCGCTCACGCCCAGCTTCTCGAGCCGCTCGCGTTGCCGCTGTCTGGCCGCCTCCAGCACCTCGGGCAGGCGCGCCCGTACCGACGCGGCGATCTTGATCACCTCGGCGCAGCGGGACTTGAGCATCGAGGCGATGCGCTCGCCTTCGCTCGCGCGCATCGTGCGCATCTCTTCCAGGGTCTCGTCCAGCAGGCTCTGTGCAGCGAGGAACAGAGGCTCCGCGTCGATTTCCGGCTCCAGCACGACGCCCGGCCACCGCAGCACGTCGATCGGATCCAGGGTCAGTGCTTTTGGCAGCATCGACGAGATCTGGTCGAGGCGCGAGCCGATCTGCCGCACCAGATTCTCGTTGATCGAGAGCTCGGTATCGCCCGTCGAGATCCTCCGAAAATGCAGCGTGCACTCGACTTTGCCCCGCTTGAGTCGCGTCCCGACCTGCTGCCTTAGCTCGAGCTCTTTGGTGCGCAGCTCCTCGGGCAGCCGGAACTGGACGTCCAGGTAGCGGTGATTCACGGCGCGCAGTTCGCAGGTCAAGGTGCCGACTGGCGCCTCTGCGATCTTGCGCGCAAAGCCTGTCATACTCTGTAACATGCAGAATCTCTGAGCTCCGACCGGTTGCCGAATTCCTAAGGACCGATCACAGACGTGACAGCGGCAGCCGCGCCATACTGCCTCACCTCGAGGTACCCGAATGGCGCGGAGAGAGGCCCTACGCAGCCCGATGCCCCGGCTCGACCCGATATCGGCAATAATTCTAAGCCGCGAGCGGCATGCACGGCCAGCCCGGTCAGGAGCGACACGGGCGGTCGAGCAGTGAACTTCGAATGGGACAGCATGGAAATCGAATACGCTAAAGTCTCCGCACTCGGTGATCGCACCGACAACCAGGACCGTGCCGCGGTCGTGGTCGCAGAAGACGCGGCGATGATGCTCGTATTCGACGGCATGGGCGGGCACTCGGACGGTGCGCGCGCCGCCGAGGTGGGCCTGGCCATCGTGCAGGAGCGGTTCATGGCCAGCGAGCTGCCGGTGTTCGATCCGCAGGGGTTTCTCTACATGGCGCTCGCCGAGGCGCACGACGAAGTGGTCGGTCTCGGCGCCGATCTCGACGTCGACTTCCGTCCACGGGCCACCTGCGCGCTGTGTCTGATCCAGGAGAGCGGCAGCTACTGGGCGCATATCGGCGACAGTCGCATCTATCAGATACGCGGCGGCAATCTCATCGACCGCTCGCGCGATCACAGCCACGTCGAGGTGCTGATTCAAGAGGGCGCGATCACCGAGGAGGAAGCGGTCGATCACCCGATGCGCAACTTCGTGGAGTGCTGTATCGGCGGCGACGTGCCCGTGCCCGGCATGACGATCACGCGGCGCAATCCGCTCGAGCCCGGCGACGTGCTGCTCGCCTGCAGCGACGGTCTCTGGACCGGCAGCACCGACGAGGAGATCGCGGTGATGGCTACGCGGGCCGACCATTCACTGGCCGATAACCTCAAGGCGCTGAGCTTGAAGGCACTTGCCACCAACGCACCATACAGCGATAACACGACCGGAACCGCGGTGCGCTGGATCGGTGCCTGAAGCGCCGCGGTCTGATCAGGGGTAGGGAGAACTAATAATGCGACCAAGCGGCCGTCAGCCGGACGAGATGCGGCCGATCTCGTTCGTCACGGATTACACCCGCCATGCCGAGGGCAGCGTGCTGGCCGAATTCGGCGATACGCGGGTGCTCTGCACCGCCACCGTGGAGGCCGGCGTGCCGCGCTGGCTGCGTGGCGACGGTCGCGGCTGGGTGACCGGCGAGTACGGCATGCTGCCGCGCTCGACGCACTCGCGCTCGGGACGAGAGGCGGCGCGCGGCAAACAGGGCGGCCGCACGCTCGAAATCCAACGCATGATCGGACGCTCGCTGCGTGCGGCGATGGATTTGGCGGCACTCGGTGAGCGCACCGTGACCCTCGATTGCGACGTGCTGCAGGCCGACGGCGGCACGCGCACCGCGGCGATCAGCGGTGCCTACGTGGCGCTCAAGATAGCGATGGACCGTCTGTGCCGGCGCAACAAGCTCGGGCGACACCCGTTGCACGGTCAGATCGCCGCCGTATCGGTGGGTATCTACAAAGGCACGCCGATCCTGGACCTCGATTACCGGGAAGACTCGCAGGCGGAGACCGACATGAACGTCGTGATGAACGAGGCCGGGCGTTTCATCGAGGTACAGGGCACCGCGGAGGGGCACGCGTTCAGCCGCGAAGAATTCGATACGCTGCTGGAGCTCGCGGCCGTCGGTATCCGCAAAATCATCGAGGCTCAGGATGCCGCGACCTCAGGCGGGGCAGCGTGAACGCCGCGGGCGGCCATGAGTGGCACGATCGTCATCGCTAGCGGCAACGCCGGCAAGCTCGCGGAGCTCGAGGCGCTGCTCGGGGGCCTCGGGGTCGAGCTCGTCGCGCAGGGCACGCTCGGCGTCGAGCCGGCCGAGGAGACCGGTGCGACGTTCGTCGACAACGCGCTCGAGAAAGCCCGGCACGCCTCGCGCGCAACGGGCCTGCCGGCAATCGCCGACGATTCGGGCCTGGTGGTCGCGGCGCTCGACGGCCGTCCGGGCATCCACTCCGCGCGCTACGCGGGCCCGGACGCGACCGACGACGACAACGTGATCAAGCTCTTGGAGGAGCTCCGCGGCGTCGACGAACGGGCGGCTTATTTCCACTGCGCCGCGGTCTTCGTACGCGACGCCGACGATCCGGCGCCGCTCGTCGCCGAGGCCAGCTGGCACGGGTCGATCAGCAAGGAGCCCAAGGGAACGGCGGGCTTCGGTTACGATCCGGTGTTCTACGATCCCGAGCTCGGCGTAAACTCCGCCGAGATGAGCGCCGCGCAAAAGAACGGCCGCAGCCATCGTGGCAAAGCCGCGCGGCGCTTAGCCGAGCTATTGGCCTCGCACTGGAAGGAGGACGGCTCGCCGTGACCGAGCTGCCGCCGCTGTCGCTCTACGTGCATCTGCCCTGGTGCCTGTTCAAGTATCCCTAATGCGATTTCAATTCGCACAAGACGGCCGGGGCGGCGGCCCGCGAGCGCTATGTCCGGGCGATCGCGAAAGACGTCGAAGGCGAGGCGGCGCACGCGTTGGGGCGCGAGGTCGACACGGTATTCATCGGCGGCGGCACGCCGAGCCTGTTCGAGCCCGATCAAATTGCCGCCGTGCTCGAGGCGGTGCGGGCGGTCCTCGACGTGCGGCACGATGCCGAGATCACGATGGAGGCGAATCCGGGCACGGTCGAGCGCGGCAGGCTCGAAGGCTACCGCGAGGCCGGCGTCACGCGCCTGTCGCTCGGCGCGCAGAGCTTCGATGCCGAGATGCTCGAGCGCCTGGGCCGGATACATGGCCCGGACGAGATCGTGCAGGCCTGCGAGGAGGCGCGCCGGGCGGCGTTCGACAGCGTCAACATCGACCTGATGTTCGGCTTGCCGGGCCAGGATCTCGATGCCGCCTCGGCCGACATCGAGCGCGCGATGGAGCTCGCACCGGACCACGTGTCGTACTATCA
>JBFGFX010000074.1:0-13920 GCA_041579335.1 Woeseiaceae bacterium
CTCCGCCTGGAACTCCCGATCCGGCAAATGCGCCTTGACGCCGGCCTCGAGCCGCTCGAACGCGGGTACCAGGGTCTCCGGAATATAGCGCCCGCCGAACGGGCCGAAGCGGCCGCGGGCGTCCGGGAGCTCGCCTTTTATGGTGGCTGCCAGGAGCCGTTCGGCTTCGTTCGCATCCAGTATGGATCTCATGACTGTCTCGGACTCCAGTTCTCGGTTCGGGGGCGCGGAGCGCTCAGCCGGCCACCGCGCTCTTCGCCGCCGCGACGAACGCCGTCATCCTATCTCGGTCCTTGCGCCCGGGCACACGTTCCAAGGCGCTCGAGGCGTCGACACCGTAAGGCCTGACCGCGCGCACGGCTTCGGCCACGTTTCGAGGCCCGAGACCGCCGGCCAGGATCATACGCCCGGCTCGGGCCAGGGATGCCGCCCGCTGCCAATCCACGGTCTCGCCGCGACCGCTTCGCGCGCCTTCGTAGACGAAGATGTCCGCTTTGGGCCCGGCCGCGCCGCCTTCGCGCAGGACGGGCCAGCGGACCACGTCCTCCGGCACCTCGAGATGGTCGAAGTCCAAAGCGTCGGTCTGCAGCACGTCCGGACGGAACACGCCGGCAACGGTCTGCCAGTCCGCCTGCGTCGGGTGCATCATGACCGCGACTCGCAGCACCGCGGCGGGCACCGCGTCTGCGATCGCCGCGGCCTCTTCGGCGGTCACCCGGCGCGGGGACGAGGCGAACACGAAGCCGAGCGCATCGGCCCCGGCGTCGAGCGCCGCCGCCACGTCGTCGCGATGGGTGAGTCCGCAGATCTTGACGAGCACGCTCATGCGGCGAGCGCCTGGCGGCCGGCCGCCAGCATGTCCGAGACGAGCTGCCGCGGGTCGTCGCTCTTCATCAGCGCGGTCCCGACGAGCGCCGTCGCGTAGCCCAACGACGCAACCCGCGCCGCATCCGCGGGCGTCTTCAGGCCGCTCTCGGCGACCGCGACCGCGCCACTCGGCAGGCGATCGGCGAGGCGCTCGAGCCGCGTCGCGTCCACCTCGAGCGTCCGCAGATCGCGCGTGTTGACGCCGATCAAAAGCTGGCAGGCCGCCGCGCGATCGGCGTGCGCGGATTTCTCCAACAGTTTTGCGCTGCGCGTCAGGTCGTGCTCGTCGAACGACTCCAGCAGCACGAACATCGAGTGCTCGCTCGCGCAGGCGAGCATGCTGTCGAGACTGGCGTCGTCCAAGATCGCGACGATCAAAAGGACGCCGCTCGCGCCGTTCGCGCGCGCCTCGAGCACCTGCTTGGGATCGACCAAAAAATCCTTGCGCATCACCGGGATCTCAAGGTCGGCGACGGCGCTGACGACCTCCTCCAAATGCGCGATCTCGCCGGCGAAGCGGAACGGCTCGGTCAAGATCGAGATCGCGGCCGCGCCGCCTTCGGCGTAGTCGACGGCGCGGGCGCCGCGGTCCGCCGCGTCGCCGGCGAGCCGGCCCTCGGCGGGCGAGTGGTCTTTGATTTCGGCGATGACGTCGAAGCGATCGAGCTTGAGCGGCGTGACCGGCCTGTCGAGGAGCTCGGCTTGCCAGCGCGCCTCGAGCAGCGACGCCCGGTCACGGCTCGCGTCTGCCATCTTGCGCAGGAAATCCGTCATCGTGCCGCGAAATGCGTCCGGAACCGGTCGAGGAAATCGCGCGCTTTGCCGCTGTCGATCGCGTCGGCCGCCGCGGCGACGCCTTCTTCGGCGTCGGCCGCCTCGCCCATCACCTCGAGCACCAGCGACGTGCCCATCAAGAGCGCGTTTCGATGCGCGCCGCGGTCGTCCCCGCCCAAGGCGCGTTCGAGCTCGCGCGCGTTGCTCTGCGCATCGCCGCCCGCGAGATCGGCCGGCTTGCAGCGGGCGACACCGTAGTCTTCCGGCGTGCGTCTCTCTTCCGTCACCGAGCCCGGCGTGACGTCGTAGAGCAGGAACTCGCCGGCCGGAGTCGCCTCGTCCCAGCCCGGCTCGCCGTGGATCACGAACGCGCGCTCGATCGGCATGCCGGCGAGCGTGTCCGCCATCAGACGCGCGGCTTCGGCGCTGAACGCGCCGATCAGCTGGTAGGGCGGCGCGGCAGGGTTGGTCAGCGGCCCGAGCAGGTTGAAGACCGTGCGCACGCCGAGCGCGTTGCGCACCGGCATGATGGCCTTCATCGCCGGATGAAATGCCGGCGCGAACAGAAACGTGAAGTGGAGCGCCTCGAGCGCGTCTAAGGCTGCGTCGGCGTCGAGCGGCATCGGCATGCCGAGGCGTTCGAGCACGTCGGCGCTGCCGCTCTTAGACGAGACCGAGCGATTGCCGTGCTTGACGACGCGTACGCCGCAGGCGGCCGCCAAGAGGCCCGTCCCGGTCGACAGGTTCAGGCTGCCGGAACCGTCGCCGCCGGTGCCGACCGTGTCCACCGCCGGCGGGCCCGCTGGGATCTCGGGCTTGACCGCAAGCTCGCGCATCGCGGTCGCGAAGCCGCGAATCTCGTCGGCCGTCTCGCCCTTCGCACGCAGCGCCGCAAGCAGCGCGCCCGCCAGCGCGGGCGCCATGTCGCCGGCCGCCATCGCGTGCATCAGGTCGAAGGCCTCCGACTGAGTGAGCGCGCCGCCGTCGAGCACGCGATTCAAAAGCGCCGAAGTCTCGTTACTCATGGTGATGTCATCCGCAGGAAATTCTTCATCAAGGTGTCGCCGTCCGGAGTCAGCACGCTCTCCGGGTGGAACTGCACCCCCTCGAGCGGCAGCTCGCGGTGCCGGACGCCCATGATCTCGCCGCGCGCGGTACGGCCGCTGATCTCGAGCGCTTCGGGAAGCGTCTCGGGTTCGGCACACAGGGAATGGTAGCGGCCCGCCTCGAACGGTTCCGGTAGATCCGTAAAGAGCGTCTTGCGATCGTGGCTGACGAGCGAGGTCTTGCCGTGCATGAGCCTTTCCGCGCGCACGATGCGGCCGCCGAAATGACTGACCAGACATTGGTGTCCTAAGCACACGCCGAGTATCGGCACGCGTTCGGCGAACGCGGCGATCATCGCCAGCGAGTGACCGGCATCTTCCGGTCGCCCGGGCCCAGGCGAGATGACCAGGTGCGTGGGTTGTAGCGACAGCGCGTCCTCGACCTCGAGCACATCGTTACGGTAGACCAGCACACAGGCGCCCTGTGCGCGAAACGCCTGCACGAGGTTGTAGGTGAAGGAATCGTAGTTGTCGATCAGAAGCATGCGGACGTCGCTCATAGCCCTTCTCCGGCAATCTCGAGCGCTCGCCTCAAGATCGCGCTCTTCGCCAGCACCTCCGCATATTCGTTCTTCGGCACGCTGTCGGCGACGATCCCGGCGCCCGCCTGGAAGCTGTACTCGTCGCCGTTGAAGACCAGCGTCCGGATCGTGATGGCCTGGTCCATGTCGCCGTTCAGGTCGAAGTAGCCGGCCGTGCCGCCGTAGAGGCCCCGACCGGTCGGCTCCATCTCTTCGATGATCTCCATTGCGCGCACTTTCGGCGCCCCGACCAGCGTGCCGGCCGGGAAGCTGGCCGCGAACAGGTCGAACGCATCGAACTCGGGCGCGAGCTCGCCCTCTACACCGCTGACGATGTGCATGACGTGGCTGTACCGCTCGATCGATCGGTACGGATCGACATGCACACTGCCCGCCGTCGCCACCCGGCCGAGGTCGTTCCTCGCCAGATCCACGAGCATGACGTGTTCCGCGGCCTCTTTCGGATCGGCGAGCAGGCGCCGTTCGTTCTCGACGTCCTCGTCCTCGGTGGCGCCACGCGGCAGCGTGCCGGCGATCGGTCTGAGCGACGCCGTGCGGCCGTGCAGCTTGACCAGCGCTTCGGGAGAGGAACCGACGACTCGGAGCTTGCCGAACTCCAGAAAGAACATGTACGGGGAAGGATTCAAGAGCCGCATCGCACGATAGACTTCGAACGGCTCGACGGTGGTCCGACCGCGAAACTTGACCGACAACACGATCTGATAAATGTCGCCCGCGGCAATGTGCTCTTTGCACGCATCGACGCTCTTACAGAAGTCTGCTTCGACCATGCTCGCCTCGGGCGCGGAAATCTTCACCGGACCGTTGCGCGGCGGAATGGGGCCGCGCAGCCGACCGATCACCTCTTCACGCAGCAGGGCGCGCTCGGCTTCGGAGCCGTCGTGCAGGAGCGCTACGCGGCGCGTCAGATGGTCGAACACGAGCACCGACGGCGGCGCCGTGAATGCCGCGTCCGGAATGTCCGCCTGCGCGGCCGCACGCCTCGGCAGGCGTTCGAACAGCCGCACGACGTCGTAGCCCGACACGCCGACCAGCCCGCCGGAGAACGGCAGGCCGGGCACCGCCGGCTGCGGTCGCGGCACCCGGCCGAGCGCCTTGCGCAGTCCGTCGAGATACTGGCGCTGGTTGCGCGGCCGCGGCAACAGCTCGTCGCCGATTGCAAGGCCCTCGCCGTCCAGACGAACCTCGAGCGAGTTGCCGAAACCTAAGAACGAGTAGCGCGCGAGGCGCTCGCCCCGTTCCACGCTCTCCAGCAGGAAGCGCGGCTTCAGCGCCGCGAGCTTCAAGTACGCGGAGACCGGCGTGTCCAGGTCGGCGGCAATGTCGAATGGCGGTTGCACGGGTAGGGCAGCAGCTCGATAAAAGGTTACGGACAATAAAAAACCCAGCTCCACGATTTCGGCGGAGATGGGTTCGTTGACTAAGCAGTTCGCTGAAGTTAGACGTCAGCCGGCAACCCACTCTCCGGGGGCAGCCACAGCCAGATCCAGTCCTTCTTAAGCGTCTTGCTCATGCGGCCGAGTATCTCCGCGCCGTAGAGCCGCGTCAAGGGCGGGGGCAGAGTCGATATAGGGGTCGAACCGAGGTTTTCTTGGATGCGATTCGAATCCGCCGAAAATCGGCGAAAAAACCTCGGTTCGACCCCCTTATCGCGGTTCGACCCCGGTCAGAGGTCGTAGAGGAACGGCAGCAGCGCCGTGAAGCCGACCCACATGACAAGCGTCAGCGGGATGCCGACGCGCAGGAAATCCGAGAACTTGTAGCCGCCGGCGCTCAAGATCAGCAGGTTGGTCTGATAGCCGAACGGTGTCGCATAACTCATGTTCGCGCCGAACAGCACGGCGAGGATGAAGGGCTCGGGATCGACGTTGAGCTGTTGCGCCGCCGAGATGGCGATGGGCGTGCCGATGACGGCCGCGGCGTTGTTCGAAACCACGTTCGTCAAGACGGTCATGATCAGGATGAACAGGCCGAGGATCACCGGTATCGGCAGGCCCTCGGCAATGTTGACGAAGCTCATCGCAAGATAGTCGGCCATGCCCGTGACCATCAGCGCGCGGCCGAGCGCGAGGCTCACGACGATGATCATGATCACCTGCACGGACAGCGCGGCAGCAGCATCGCGCCAGGTCAGGGCCCCGAGCGCGAGCATCGCGCCGACGCCGATCAGCGCGCTGACCGAGATCGGCATGAGGCCCGTCGCCGCCGCCAAGACGACGAATCCCATGATGGCGAGCGCCCCGTTCGCTTTGTGCGTATGCGGCAGATCGGTGGTGCCGTCCAACACCAGCATCGTGCCGCTGGCCTTCAGGTTGTCGATCGCGTCCCGGCTGCCCTGCACCAGCAGCACGTCGCCGGCCCGCAGGCGAATCGTGGTGAGATCGCCGGTCACCTGCGAGCTCGGTGCGCGGGCGCGATGGATCGCGAGCGGTATCAGCCCGTAGCTGGAGGTGAAGCGGGCGGCTGCGAGGCTACGCAGATGCAGCGGCGACCCCCGCGTGACCACGACCTCCGCGAGCTGCTGCCCTTCGGCCGTCAGCGGCGTATCTTCGTCGACGGGATGCTCGTCGTCGCTGATGTTGAACAACGTCGCGCCGAGCAGCCGCTCGTAGTGCTTCAGGTTTTCGGGCGAGTCTTTGACGAACAGCCGGTCGCCAGGCTGCAGCACGACGGACGGCAGCTTGGCTAGAAACAGGGATTCACTGCGCTGAATCTTGTCGACGCGCATCTCGCCGTTGGTCTTGGCGAGCACCTCCGACAGGGTCTTGCCTTCGGCGAAGCCGCCTTCGCGCACGTGCAGCTGGCTCGAGAAGATACGCGGCGTCGTGTCCGACATCGGCGGTATCCGGTCCGGGAGCAGCCGCGGAGCGATGAGCCACAGGAACACGATGCCTACGCCTCCGACGATCAGCACCGGCAGCGTGAAGTCGAACATCGCGAAGTCACGCACGCCTTCGTCACGCGCGATGCCGACGACGAGCAGATTCGTCGATGTGCCGATCGTCGTCGACATGCCACCGATGATCGTCGCGAGCCCCATCGGCAGCATCACGCCCGACACCGGGAATTTGGCTCTCAAGGAGACGCCGACCAGAATCGGCATCAACAGCACGACGATCGGCGTGTTGTTCATGAACGCGCTCAGGATCGCGCTTGCCACCAGGGTGACGAACAAGGCCAGCATCGGCCGCGACGACCAGGCGCCGCTCACGATCGTCGCGAGCGGCTGCAGCGCGCCGGTCGTTTCCATCGCCTTGCCGACGATCATCAACGCGCAGATCGTGACGAGCGCTTCGTTGCCAAAGCCCGAAAAGAAGCGGACCGCCGGATACCGGACGCCGTCGTCCGTGTAAGGAAAGAGCTGGAAGCCGGTGACCAGGATGATCAGCACGGCGAGGCTCGACGTCTCGAGCGGAATACGATCTCTGGTGAACAAGAACAGCGCCACTGCGGTCAGCAGCAGGACGGCAACACCATGAGCGTCGGGCGTGGTTGCTTGCAAAGGGGTCCTCTCGTTGAGTCCGCCACCCCGCATCGACGCGGCGTGCAAGCGTCAAACCGTATCTTAGTTCATACCCCGACCGCAATGAATGACGCCGCATTCAGACGCGCGGCGAGCGCCAAGGTACGCTGGTGAAAGTGTCTGAAATCGCTCGTTTTCCAGCACTGCATCGGCGGCGGGTCGGCGAACGACAGGGCGTCGGCGTGAGCGAGAACGGGCAACAGGTCGGCAAACGCAGGCTTCGCGCAGACCGTGCGCGGCAACACCGAGTAGGGCGACATCACGAGCAAATTGCGATGCCGCACCTGGGCCTCGTCGAGCGCGCGCCGCCAGCGCCGCTGCCAATCGCGCCGGTGCGCTTCGTCGTGCCACTCGCCGCTCGGCTGCTTCTCGGCGAGCGCAGGCAGCGGCCCGCGAACCTCGGCGAGACGGCGCGACCGGCGCCACAGCGATTCGTAGATCCGGCCGACGAGTCGATCGATGCTGCGCAGACAGCCGAGATCAGTCGGATCCTGCCCGCGCAGGACGACCAGGTCGCCTAAGCCGCGCAACAGGATCGCCAGCCGTCGGTTCATGCGCGCGTCATCCCGCTGACGCTCGTCCGGCCAGGTGATGCGGTCCAACAATCGGTCGCCCAACGCGATGCAGCCGTCGAGCGCCTGATCGAGCGCGCCCTGACAGACGCCGCCGTTCGGAGCGGCGAAGCGGCAGACGTCGAGCTCGATCGGCAGCCATGCCGACCCGCTCGGCGCGGTGATGCCGGCGTCCGGCACGATGGCGCGTGCTTTTTCCGCGCCGAGCAACGGACAGCGGCTGCGCACGCCGACGAAACAGGCGGGCCACAGCGGCGACGGGCCCGACTGCGCAGCGTGCAGCGCGGCCCACGCGGCGTCGATGTCGGCATCGGGTCGATCGATGTCGCACTGGCGGCGGCTCGGCAGGATGTATCGTGGGCCGTCGCCGAATGCGCGCCGGGCGATGCGACGGAAGTCCGCCAAGCGAATCTCCGCCGCCGAGACGCACAGCCCGAGCCCTCGGCGCGGCGCATCCAGCAATCCGCCCAGCCGTTCGCAAAACGCCTCGAGGTGCTCGGCCGCGGCGTCGCCGCCGCCCAAATCGGTGATCGCTACGTTCACCGCTACGCCGCGCTGCAACGCGGCGGCAACCGAAGCAAGCTGCCGCTCTACGTCCTGATCGAGCGCACTGCCCGGCGACCGCCAGTTGCCGAGCGATACACGCGCCGTCAATCCGCCGGTGGTGAGCTGCGCTCCGAGCCGATGCACGCGGGCCTCGAGGCCGAGTGCCTCGATGCGGGCGCGTAAGCGTTCGGCTTCGTCGTCAACCGCCCGCATCGAGCCTGGGGGTAACGGCTCCGCTGTCTGTGGAACGATCGTCGACATGTCCGCCTTCCGTGGATCGATTCGATTCTCGGCCGACCGTCGGTCCGCCGCCGCCCCACAAACTGGGCAGCATTTGCAGTTTTTGCTATTGTCCCGTCGCCCTCACCCCCTGCGGCTCAGCAATCACCAAAAGTCGAAATCCATGTCGATCAAATCCCTGCTTGATACCTGGAGCGGTAGCCGCGAGACCGAGCTTACCGACGAGCATTACTCGATCCGGCTCCCCGTCAACGACGCGGCCCGCATCCTCGCGCTGGCGGAGCTGTTCCCGGGGAATTCTCCCGAGCGGCTGATCAGCGATCTGCTGTCCGCCGCGCTGGATGACCTCGAAGCATCGATGCCGTACGTGCCGGGCGACACGGTCATCCGAGAGGACGAATTCGGCGACCCCATCTACGAAGATGTCGGCATGACGCCGCGATTCCTCGAGCTGGTCAAAACGCACCGCAAACGGCTCGGCGGTTGAGCTACACTTATTGAGTGGTGGAGCAAACACGATGCCCTCATTCGACGTAGTCAGCGAGTACAATGCGCATGAGGCGGCGAACGCGGTCGATCAGGCCAACCGTGAGGTGAATACGCGTTTCGACTTCAAAGGTACCGGCTCCAAGTTCGTCATGGAGGGCAATCTGATCAGGCTGAGCAGCCAGTCGGAATTCCAGCTCCAGCAGATGTTGGACATACTTCGCCAGAAGCTCGCCAAGCGGGGCGTCGACATCGGCTGCATGAAAGAGGAAGAGCCCGAGGTATCCGGAAGCGAGGCGCGACAGCTCGTCGTCCTGAGGCAAGGCATCGAATCCGAGTTGGCCCGCCGGCTGGTGAAGATGGTCAAGGGCAGCAAGCGCAAGGTGCAGGTGGCCATTCAGGGAGACAAGCTGCGCGTCAGCGGCAAAAAGCGAGACGACCTGCAGGCGATCATCGGGCTGTTGAAAGGCGCCGATGTCGACCTGCCGCTGCAGTACGAGAATTTTCGAGACTGACGACTTAGCGTCAAACATTATTATAAGAAAGCTGCGGGAATCCTAATCCTGGCAGGGCAATCATGGCGCACATTTCTTCAATTGTCGGGGTCCGTCCCGACCGGCGATCAATCGTAGCAGCCCGTCCCGGCGCGCGATCGTCGCCGAGGGTCGCTCGTCGGGACGAGCTCCTACAGTAGACGGCCGGATCATGCGTCGCCAAGACATTACTTTCGAAGGCAAGGACCAGGCGCTGCGCGATGACGTGCGCACGCTCGGTACGCTGGTCGGCGACCTCATTCGGGAACAATGCGGCGACGAGCTGTTCGACTTCGTCGAATCGGCGCGCGTTTCCGCGATCCGGCGTCGCGAAAGCAACGAGCTGCCCGGCGAGGACCTGGTCGAGTTCGTCTCAGGACAGGCGCCGGAGTTTGCGACCGAGGTCATTCGCTCGTTTTCGACCTATTTCCAGATGGCAAACACCGCGGAGAAGGTGCATCGCATCCGGCGCCGGCTCGAATATCTGCGCGACGTCGGACATTATCAGCCCGGCGGGTTGGAGGACACGCTGCTGAAGATGAAGGCGGCGGGCTTCGACCTTCAGGCGGTGCAGGAGATCCTCAACTCTCTGCACATCGAGCCGGTGTTTACCGCCCATCCGACCGAACCCACGCGCCGCACGATCCTGCGCAAAGAGCAGCACATCGTGCGCCGCCTGGTCGACATGTTGAACCCGACGATGACGCCGCAGGAGAAGCACGCCTGTCTGGCGAACATCCGCCTGGAGGTCACGACCGGCTGGCAGACGCACGAGCATCCGTCCGAGCAGATGACGGTGGCGGACGAGCTCGAGCACGTGCTGTTTTTCCTTACTGACGTCCTGTATCGCATGATCCCACCGTTCTACGAGGACATCGAGCACGCCGCGATAAGCGTCTACGGCGACGAGGCGCGATCGCTCGACGTGCCGAATTTCCTGCACTTCGCCTCCTGGGTCGGCGGCGACATGGACGGCAATCCAAACGTCAACGCCAAGACGATCCGTGCGACGCTGGCTCGGCAGCGCTCGCTGATCCTGAACCTCTATTACAACGAGTGTGGGGCGCTGTCGGCCAAGCTCAGCCAGTCGGAAGGACGCATCGGCGTCAGCGACGCCCTCCGGCAGAAGGTCGATGAGTACCGCGGCATCTTCCCGAACGCGTACCATGCCGTGCCCGCAAGGCACCGCGACATGCCGTATCGCGTTTTCCTGCGCCTCATACAGCAGCGGCTGCAGGCGACCTACGACGACGACGCCTATCCCTACGAGTCCGCCGCAGAGTTCGAGAGCGACATCCGGGAGATCGGTGCGAGCCTCGCCGCCAACAAAGGCATGCATGCGGGCTTCTTCTCCGTCCGCCGTCTACTGCGGCGAATCATGACGTTCGGTTTCCACCTCGCGACGCTCGACGTGCGCCAAGACGCGCTCGTGCATCGTCAGGTGGTCAGCGAGCTGCTCGGCATCGAGGATTGGATGGACTGGACTGCGGAGGCACGTGCCGAGCGACTCGTCGAGGCGATTCAGTCCAAGGAGTCGGCGCCCGATCGGCAGAGTGTTCAAGCGCGAAAGACGTTGGCCGTGTTCCAGGCTATCTCCTTCTGCCGCAGAAAATACGGCCAGGAAGCGATCGGCCCGTTCATCGTCAGCATGACGCAGGGCGCGGACGACATGCTGTCTATCCTCCTGTTCGCGAACTTGAGCGAGCTGCACACGCGCTACGGCGAAGTGCCGATGGACATCGCACCGTTGTTCGAGACCGTCGACGATCTCAGGCGTGCGCCGGAAATCATACAGGCGCTGCTGGACAACGAGCTTTATCGCGCACACCTGCACTACCGTAATGACCATCAGGTCGTGATGATCGGCTATTCGGACAGCAACAAAGACTCCGGCCTGGCATCCGCGCGCTGGGCGCTGCATCACGCCCAGATCGAGCTCTTGGAATCGATGCAGGACACCTCGATCACGCTCAGGCTGTTCCACGGGCGGGGCGGCACGGTGAGCCGCGGCGGGAGCAAGACGCACGTCGCCGTGCTGGCGTCACCGCCCGGGTCCGTGCAAGGGTACCTGCGGGTCACCGAGCAGGGCGAGATAATCAACGAAAAGTACGGCCTGCGCGCGATTGCTTTGCGCACGCTCGAGCAGATCGCGGGCTCCGTATCGCTGGCGACGGCGCTGCCGCAGCACCGCGGCGCGGACATGCCGGAATGGCACGCGATGATGCAGGTGATTGCCGACAAGAGTCGTGAGGCGTATCGGAAGCTGGTGTACAAAACGCCCGGCTTTTACGATTACTTCCGCAGTGCGACGCCGATCGATCTCATCGAGCGCATGCGCATCGGCTCGCGGCCGCCCTCCCGGCGGCGCGGCAACGGCGTCGAAAACCTGCGTGCGATCCCGTGGGTATTCGCGTGGGCGCAGAGCCGGCACATGTTGCCGGGCTGGTTCGGACTCGGCAGCGGATTGTTGGCGGCGGCGAAAGAGTTCGACGACGCTTCGTTTCGCGACATGTTTCGCGAGTGGTATTTCATGCGGGCGCTGACCGCCGACGCCGAGATGGTGTTGGCAAAAGCGGATCTCGGCATTGCGGAATACTACTCCGAGCTCGCGGGCGAGTTGCACGAGCATTTTTTCACGTTGATCGAAGAAGAGTTTCATCTAACGCGCAACTTGATTCTCGACCTCTCCGATCATCACGACCTGCTGGAAGGCGACCTGACCTTGCAGCGAGCGATCATGTTGCGCAATCCGTACGTCGATCCGATGAGCCTACTGCAGGTCGATCTCCTGCGCCGTTGGCGCGCGTCGAATCGTGCGGACGACGAGCTCTTCGAAGCGCTTCTCGCGAGCGTGAACGGGATCGCGCAAGGCCTGCAGAACACGGGCTGAAAATCGATGCCCCCAAATGCAGCCGCGGTCCTTCCGCCTGGTTTTTACGACCGGTAGGAGCCCGTCCCGACGGGCGACTGCCAGTTGCGGATGAAACGCTGGTCGCCCGCCCGGGGGGTCTCCTACCGGTCGACGAAGCTCACGAACTCGTCGAGTGATTTCCTCCCGATGTCGGGGACCGTCGCGTCGGCGGCAGGATAGCCGGTCACGAGTAACAGGAACGGACGCTCGCTTTTCGGGCGATCGAGGATCTCGTTCAGAAACGCCATCGGGCTCGGGGTGTGCGTCAGGCAGACGAGGCCCGCGTGATGCAGCGCGGTGATCAGGATGCCGGTCGCGAGCCCGGTCGACTCGACCGGGTAGTAGTGCTTCACCTTGCGGCCGTCGGGCAGGCGGCCGAACTTCTGGAGGAACACGGCGATCAGGTAAGGCGCGGTCTCGAGAAACGGCTTGTTGCTGTCGGTGCCGAGCGGCTCCAATGCCTGCAACCATTCCGCCGAGGCGCGATGCGCGTAGAATTCGCGCTCCTCGGCTTCCGCCGCTATCCGGATGCGCCGTTTGGCCTCGGGGCCTGTGACGACGACGAAATGCCAAGGCTGCAGATTCGCGCCGCTCGGCGCCGTACCCGCCGCTTTAAGCGCATCTTCGATCAGCTCGCGAGGCACGGGTCTCGCAGAGAACTCCCGCACCGTGCGCCGCCGATTGACGTCTTCGTAAAAGGCTCGGAGCCGCTCCCGCATCTCATCGATCGGGTACTCCGTGTAGCCCGGCAAGGGTATGCACGGGTGATCGGCCACGCGCTACGGGTGCCCCTTGCCGTCGGCGAGTTTCCGCAGCACGGTCCAAACCTCGGTCTCGTGTTCGGAGATGGCCTTGCCGCGCGCGGAGATCCCGGCCGCGTGCACGGACTCCGAATCGCCCGAGACGAGTGGATGCCATTCGGGGAGCGACTTGCCTTCGGCGAGCCGCCGGTAGGCGCAGCTCTCGGGCAGCCAGCGGAACTGCTCGGGGCTTTTCGGCTTCAGCACCAGACAGGACGGGACCTCTTTCGCGCGGTTCGCGTAGTCAGTGCAGCGGCACGCGCCGGTGTCGAGCAGCCGGCAGGCAACGTCGGTGAAATAGATGTCGCCGGTTTCCTCGTCTTCCAGTTTTTGCAGGCAGCACAGCGCACAGCCGTCGCAAAGCGATTCCCATTCCTCGGTCGACATCTCGTCGAGCGATTTCGTTTCCCAGAATCTCGTTGACATAACCGTTACGGTTCTTGGTTAAAATCTCGAGGCCATAGCGAATAGGCAAGAATAACTGATCTCGCCATGAAAGCCGTATTTCTCGATTTCGCCACGATGGGTGCCGCAAGCCTCGATCCGACGCCGCTCTTCGACGTCCTGCCGGAGCTCGAGATCTTCGACGGCACGCCGGCCGAACTCACCGCCGCACGCATCCGCGATGCCGAGTTCGTGCTGGCGAACAAAGTTCGACTAGACGCCGCCAACATGGCCGATGCCGGTAAACTCCGCTTCATCGGCCTGACCGCGACCGGGACCGACAACGTGGACACCGAGCTGGCGAGAGAGCGCGGCATCGCAGTCTGCAATATCCGCGCCTATTGCACGCAGTCGGTCGTCGAGCACGTATTCGCGGTGCTGCTGACGCTGGCGCACAACATCCATCGCTTTCATGCGGACGTCCGCCGAGGCGCCTGGCAGCAGGCGAACGATTTCTGCATGCTCGACCATCCCATCCGCGAGCTATCGGCGATGACGATCGGTATTGTCGGCCACGGCGTGCTCGGCAGCGCCGTCGCGGAGGTCACGCGTACGTTCGGCATGAACGTCCTGATC
>JBFGFX010000075.1:0-13908 GCA_041579335.1 Woeseiaceae bacterium
CGCTCGCGGCGCCTGGTCGACGTATCTCGCATCGACACGCGCGTCACGCTGCTCGGCAGGGAATGGCCGAGTCCGATCGTGATCTGCCCGGTCGGCTCGCAGAAAGCATTCCATCCGGACGGGGAGTTGGCCACGGCCCGCGCGGCACGACGACGTAACCATCTGCAGATTCTGTCGAGCGTCAGCTCGACCGCGATCGAAGCGGTGGTGGAGGCGCGTGGCGAGCCCGTCTGGTATCAGCTCTATCCGAGCGGACGCTTTGACGTGGCCGAGCGACTGCTGAAGCGCGCCGAGGCCGCGGGATGCCCGGCGGTCGTGTTGACGGTCGACCTGCCGGCGGGCGGCCGGGGCCGCCATACGCTGGCTCGTGCCGAACGCCGTGACTCCCGCGACTGCGCGGCCTGCCACGAAACCCCGGGCGTTGTGGGCGTCACGAAGCCGATGTACGAGGGATTCGACCTTGCCGAGGCGGATCTGTCCCAGGCGGCCCTCACCTGGGAGTTCCTGGATCGCATGCGCGATGTCACCCAGATGAAGATTCTCGTGAAGGGCATCGTGACCCGGGAGGACGCCGAGCGCTGTTTGGACTATTCCGTCGACGGCATCATCGTCTCGAATCACGGCGGGCGGGCAGACGACAGCGGCCGCGGCGCGATCGAGAGCCTCGAGGAGGTCGCCGCGGCGGTCCGAGGCCGCACGACGGTGGTCATGGACAGCGGCATCCGACGTGGCACCGATATCGTCAAAGCGCTGGCCCTGGGGGCCGACGCCGTGGCGGTCGGGCGGCCCTACATCTGGGGCTTGAGCGCCTTCGGCGAGGCGGGTGTCGATAGGGCGCTCGAGATTCTCAAGGCCGAGCTCGAGATCGCCATGGAGTTCACCGGAACGCCTACAATAGACGGTATTGGAGCGAAGTTCATTGGTCGTCACTGAGACCGGGCGACGATGGAGGACAGGCGATGAATGAAGAGCCGATCGACCCGCGTTTCGAAGGTAACCTGCTGATAATCGAGACCAGCACCGAGACGGAAGTCTACGATGCCCAGTTCCTGGTGGCGGCTCTACTCGTCTATGTCGCCAAAGGCGACGGCGTCATTACGTCGCAGGAATCAGAACGCATGCTGCAGCTCATCGGCGATCATTTCCATTTGCGCAGCGCCGAATCGCTGGAGCTGCTAACCCGCGCGATGGCGAGCATCGCCGAGAATCCCGATCTCGACAGCTTGCTGCGTCAGTTGAGCACGATCTTGAGTGAGACCGATAAGGAAGACGTCGCGGTCATGATGATGAAGGTACTCGCCGCGGACGGCCGCACCGACGCCGACGAGATGGAAAAGATGCGGGCAGCCGGCGAGATCGTCGGCATTAGCGCTCGCATCATGCACAACGCGTACGATCGTTATTTTGCCGAGACGTTCAACGGCGAGTGATCCGTCGACCGGCGCGGACGGACCAACGCGCACCGCTGCCGGGTCCGCCTTGGCGCTTGCACTCGGGCCGCCGGCCACTAGGCGAGCCGGCATGTGGCCGTGAATCGACACCAACTCGTCGACTTCGACGCCGCGGACCTGGCCCGATTGATGGCGTGGTTTCCGGACGCGCAGAGCGCGGAGCTATGGTCGGGCCCGTCTTTGCGCTACCCTTTCGACAGTCGGACTTTCGGAGAGGATCTGCGGCTCGATCAAGTCGCCACCTACGCGCTCAAACTCGGTGACGAGCTAATCGGTTTCGGGCAGATTTACGAGCGGTACGGCCGAATCCATCTTGCGCGACTCGCGGTCAGTCCCGATCGTCGCGGCAAAGGTTGGGGCCGCATACTGGTGGATGAGCTGCTGCGGGCAGGGCGTAAAGCCTTTGACTCTGACGAGTACGGCCTGTTCGTCTACGGCGACAACGTTCCGGCCGTGGCGTGCTACAGAGCCATGGGCTTCGACGACAGCCGTTGTCCCGAAGCCGATGCGCTCGGCAGCCGCGCAATCTATATGACCCGCCCGGTCGATGCGGAGTGATCGGAGCGCACCGCTCGCCGCGAGAGCACAATTGCCGGACCGCGTTTTTTCTGGTACTCACTCGAGAAGAACAAGACCACAAACGGGGCGAACGGGAGAGCGATGTGACCAGCGAATTGTCGAGCCTGACGGCCGTGACCGTCTTCACCGCCATACTTTGGGCGCCTTACATTCTGAACATGATCGCGGTGCGTGGGATCAAAGACGCGGTTGGTTACCCGGCCGATCCCGCGCCGCTGTCGCCCTGGGCCGGCAAGATGAAGGCCGCGCATGCCAACGCGGTCGAGAACCTGGTCGTTTTTGCGGCGCTCGTGTTGATCGCTCACGCTGCCGGCGTCAGCACCGACGCGACCGTTGCGGCGTGCCAGGTCTATTTCTGGGCCCGCGTGGTGCACGCATTTTCCTACACGTTCGGCGTGCCGTGGATTCGAACGATCAGCTTCCTGGTCGGATTCGGCTGTCAGATGGTGCTCGCCGTGGCGCTCCTTTAGCGGCGTAAGGCGCGACCATGCCATCTACTGTGCCGGTGCGTTGAACGGAAGCGGGCGGTTGGCGACTGCGGCGCCGACATCGAGGCCATCGGTCGTGCCGGATTCGACGAAGTCACGAATGATCCGATCCAGGCCTTCGAAGTTGGCGGCCGAATGTGCGCCGCCCGCGTAGACGATATGCCGGCCGTTGGGCAGGTGCTCGAGCATCGCTTCGGCGCCTTCGGGTGGGGTCGCCGGGTCTAGCGCGCCGGAGACGAGGAGGATCGGAACGTCCGTCTCGAGCGGCGTGAACAGATCCGCCGGCGCCTCGCCTCGGGGCCAGAAATCATTGAGCTCGAGGAAGCCGCGGGCGAGCGCGTCGCCGATGAACGTGCCGCTCGCATCGTGCAGTATCTCTGCTTCGGTGAGTCGCGGCGCGTCCTCGGCCGCAATGACCGAGAGCGTCAGGCCCGCGTGGAGCCGCGTCGCATAGGCGGCCCGAACCTGCGCCAGAAAAGGCGCCCACGCTGAAAAGTCCTCCGCAGACGCCTGCCGGATCAGCATCGGCAGCCGGGCCCAGGCGGCCGCATTCATGAGCGCTGAGCGCACGCCAAAAGCGAAGTTACCGCGCGCTATGGTGAACTCCGCGGGCTCACCGGTAAGGGGGTGATCTATTACGGCTGTGACGGGGCGTCGATCGAGGCGTGCGAGGATCGTCTCGAGGTCGTGCTTAAGGTCAGGGTAGCTCGTCGCACAGCTCGGATCTTGCCGGCAGAGTTCGACCAGCCTGTCGAACGCGCGCTGGGGATAGCGGCCGTAGCTGAGCGCAATGTTCGCGTCCGGCGGCGCCACGGCCTTGAGCACGGCGGTGCGCACGGACTCCCCGTGGCGCTTGACGTAGTACTGCGCGACTCGCGTGCCGTAGGAGGTCCCATAGAGGTTGATCTGCTCATGGCCGAGCCGGCGGCGTACGACGTCCAGATCGTCGACCGCGCGCGCGGTCGTGTACTGCGCGGGATCCGCGCGGTGCCGCAGCCGGTCGATCGCCGCCCGGCCCCACTCGGGAGGAATGTTCATTTCCGGGCGGACGAACAACCGATCCGCCGAGGGTTCCAGGTCGAGCGGGTTCGACCCACCGGTGCCGCGCTGATCCACGAGCACCACGTCCCGCGAGCGGCGCACGGGATCGAAGAAATCGGCGAAAAACCGGCGCAGATTGGCCATGCCGATCGCCGACTGTCCCGGCCCGCCGGGCAACACGTACAGCGGATCCGGCGCCGGCGCTGCCGCGCCGCTCTGCAAAACCATGATGCGGATCGGGATGGTGCGGGCGTCGGGATTGCCGGGATCCTCGGCCACGTTGACGACGTAGCAGGCGACCTCGCCATGGAGCCGGTGCTCAGGACACGCAGTGCCCTGCGCGGACACGCGCGCGGTTGCCGTCTGCGCCCCGGCCATGAGCAAAGAGGCAAGTAGCCAGCCTGTCCGCCGCATTCGATGGGTCCTTCGACGAGGGGTGATCGGGTCCGCGGGTCGACGGCGCGCGATTGCTCGAGTGGAGCTAAGGAGCAGGCTCGACCGCGACGCTAGGCGGGGCTGAGCCGAGCTACGGTCCTTTCAAACGACCCGGGCCATCGGGGGCCCGACTATACCACTTCGTGCGCGCATTTCTTGGAGCGCTTCTGCACGTACATGCGCTCGTCGGCATCTCGCAGCAGGTCGTCGACCGTATCGTGACGGGTCTTGTCGAATGGGACCGAGCCGGCGCTGAATGTGAGTCTAAAGGGCCGATCGGAGTCCGCGTTGTACGATGCTACCCGCTGCTGAAGCCGCTCTAGCGGAGCACTGGTGTTGGCCTCGTCCGGATCGGTCAACAGCACGCAGAACTCGTCGCCGCCAATGCGGGCGACGACGTCGGAATCGCGGAACACCTTCAACAGCAGTTTGGCAAAATCCGTTATCGCGAGATCGCCCGCTTCGTGACCGAACTCATCATTGATCTCCTTCAGGCCGTCGAGGTCGAACACTGCAGCGGCGGTCGGATGCCAGGCCCGTTGGCAGAGCGCGATCATGGGCTCGGCGATCATCAAGAAGCCGCGCCGATTTGCAAGCTTCGTGAGCTCGTCAGTGGTCGCCATGGTAAGTGTCGCCAGCTCGTCCTCGATCAGGTGACCCAGATCTTGGATGGAGTCGATGTCCTCTGCCCCGATCTGGCGAGGTTCGGTGTCCAGCACGCACAGCGTGCCGCGACGCAATCCATCCGCGGTGCTGACGGGACATCCCAGATAAAAGCGCACGCCCGGCGTGTCCTTGACGACCGGAATGTCACAGAACCGCTCGTCTTTGGTCGCATCCTCGACGAGGAACACCGTCTCGGACATTAGCGCATGCTCACAGAGCGCGCTCGTCCGCGACATTTCGGGCAGCTCGACGGTGCTATCGGATTGCAGCCAGAACCGATCCTCGTCGACGAGATTGATCATTGCGATGGGTACGTCGAGCAGGCGCTGCGCGAGCTTGGTGATGCGATCGAAACGCTCCTCCTGGCGCGTATCGACGACTTTCAGCGCGTTGAGCGTCTGCAATCGCAGCGTTTCGTCGGGAAGGGGATCGGTTTCACTCATGGTATCGGTTGCTGCTTCATTGCAATCGGAAAAGATGGTTAACATACGATCTGCTCGATGCGCCCTGTGTGAGCGGATTCACATAACTCGGTTCGACGTGTTTATTTGAACGATCGATAAACAAAAGGCGGTTGCCTGTCGCAATCACTCAGATGCGGACGATGGTTCTTCGCAGGCGGGAGAATTGGGCGAGAAAACCCAATGAGCCCCGGCGGGTGCGAAAGCCCGCGGGCGGTGGTACGCAGAACGTAACGAACGGCTACGGAAACACGGGCAACTCGAACGGTCCTCGAGGACGACGAAGCGATGACGGAACAGCAGTGGCGTGAGCTCATGGGGCGGCTGTCGTTCGCGGCAAGCCTCGACACTTTCGAAGCGTTGAACGCCGCGTACGGTGAAGCGCACCGTTACTACCACACGGCCGAGCACATTGGCGATTGCCTGACCCTCTTGGCCGAATACCGACGGATCGCGCAGGATCCGGACAACGTCGAGCTTGCGATCTGGTTTCACGACGCCGTCTATGAGCCCCTGGCGACAGACAACGAAGCCAGGAGCGCCGCGTGGGCGGCCCGCTTCCTTTCCGGGAACCGCTGCGGCGTGGGCAGGGTGGATCGAGTGCACGATCTGATCATGGCGACCGTACACGATGCGCCTGCTCGAGAGCCCGATGCACAGCTGCTCGTGGATATCGACCTCGCCGTCTTGGGAAGCGACCCGCAGCGCTACCGCAAGTTCGAGGCCGACGTGCGCAAAGAATACCGATGGGTGCCTGCTCTACTCTTCAAGAAAGCGCGAAAGAAGATTCTGCAGTCCTTCCTCGATCGCGAGACGATCTATGCAACGGTCGCATTGCGCGATCGTTTCGAAGCGCAGGCGCGAGTCAATCTGACGGCGGCAATAGGGACGCTGTGAGTGCGCGGGCTCCTGTTAGAGCCTTCTGCCCGATTCCTCAGCGTTTTTGCCGGCGGGCTCTTTCGTAGCGTTCCTGGCGGTCCGTGAGCTCGCTCCAGCGCTCGATACGTGCGTCCAGGTCCCGCTGCAGGTCGTCGAAGCGTTTGAGCACCGCCTGCACCGCGTCGTACTCTTGCGCGTAGAAATCCGCCGCAGCCATCTGCGCCTCGGTGTCGGCGAGTTTTCGTTCCAGATCTTCGATGGCCTGCGGCAATCCGTCGAGCTCGCGCTGCTCATTGTAGCCGAGCTTCTGCGGTGACGAACGCGGCGAGTCGCGCGTCGCGCGCGCGCGTTTGCCACGGTCCACGTTCGGGTTCTCGACCTCCGTCAAGCGGTGTCCTTGCCGCAACCAATCGCTGTAGCCCCCCACGTATTCGCGCACCAGCCCATCCTCTTCGAACACGATCGTGCTCGTCACCACGTTGTCGAGAAACCGCCGATCGTGGCTGACGACGATGAGCGTGCCGTTGAAGTCGCTCAAGCGATCCTCCAAGACGTCGAGCGTCTCGATGTCCAGGTCGTTGGTCGGCTCATCGAGCACCAGCAGGTTGGCGGGTCGGGTAAACAGCTTGGCGAGGATGACCCTGTTGCGTTCGCCGCCCGAAAGCGCTTTGACCGGGGTCAAGGCGCGCTCGGCGTCGAACAGGAATCCCTTCAGATAGCCGACGACGTGACGGTCTTTGCCATACAGCTTGATGTACGTCCTCCCGTCGCCGACGTTGTCGGCCACGGACTTCTCCGGATCGAGCGTTTCCCGCAGCTGGTCGAAGTAGCCGACCTCGAGGTTCGTTCCGAGCTTGATCGTGCCGGACTGCGGTTCGAGCTCACCGAGCAACAGGCGCAGCAGCGTCGTTTTGCCGACGCCATTGTTGCCGAGGATACCGACGCGGTCGCCGCGCATGATCGTCGTCGAGAATTTTTCGATCAGCGGTTCGTCGTCGTCGTAGGCGTAGCTGACGTTGCGCGCCCGAATGACTTTGCGGCCGGAGAGCTCGGCCTCCTCGATGTGGATGCGCGCCTTCGGGTCCGGGCTGACGCGCTTGGCGCGCTCTTCGCGCATCTTGTACAAGGCGCGCGCGCGGCCCTCGTTGCGCCTGCGGCGTGCTTTGAGGCCTTGTCGAATCCACGCCTCCTCGTGCTCGAGCTTCTTGTCGAAGCGCGCGTTCTCTGCGGCCTCGTCCTGCAGTGCTTTCTCCTTGCGGCGCCGATAGTTCTCGAAGTTGCCGGGCCAGCTCGAAAGCTTGCCACGATCGATCTCGACGATACGTGTCGCGAGCCGGTCCAAGAACTCGCGGTCATGTGTAATGAACAGCACGGTACCTTCGTGCCCATAGACGACGTTCTCCAGCCACTTGATCGTGGCGATGTCCAGGTGATTGGTCGGCTCGTCGAGCAGCAGCAGATCGGGTTTCTGGACGAGCGCGCGCGCGAGGGCGACTCGGCGCCGCCAGCCGCCGGACAGCTCATGGAGGCGCCTCTCGGCCGGCAGCTTGAGCTCCGTCATCACGGTATCCACCCGCTGCTCGAGATGCCAGCCGCCGTGCGCGTCGATGCGGCGGTGCAGGCTCTCGAGCTCACGCAGGCCGGCTTTGTCGAGCGGCTGCCGAGACCGTTCCTGGTGCCGGTCGAGCAGCGCCTCTACGTCGGCGAGTCCGGCGCGCACCACTTCCCTGACGGCCGAGTCCATGGCGTCGGGGAGCGTCTGCGCCAGCTCGCTGACGATCAGATCCGGACGGCGGACAATCTCGCCCTGATCCGGTTCGAGCTCGCCCGTGATCAGACGGAAGGTGTTGGTCTTGCCCGAGCCGTTGCGGCCGATCAGGCAGACTCTTTCGCCGGGCTCGAGCGTGAAGTCGGCTTCGATCAGAATCTTCTGGTCGCCGAAGCCGAACGAGACTTCTTCAAAGCGAACGAGGGACATGCGAGGCGGAATGTGTAGCTGGACCTGGACCTCAAGGATACACGGAGTCGCGGCGATTCGTTGCATGAGGCGACGATTCGCCGTAGTGTGTGATCGACTCTAGATGACTACACCGGGCTCGCGGCGCGTTGATTCGCGAAAAAATGGCTGCCGTCGCGACCTCGGACAACGATGAGATAGGTTCTAGGCAACGCGGCCATGGACGAACACCGACTGATCGACATCGAATCGAAGCTTGCCCATCAAGAGAAACTGATCGACGAGCTCAATCAAGTCGTTACCGATCAGCAGGCGAGGATCCTGGTCCTCGAGGAGCTGTGCCGCAATCTGACCGCGCGGCTTCGATCCATCGGAGACGCCGCCCACGATGCCGACGCAGAACGGCCGCCGCACTACTGAACGGAGCAATCCATGTCTCGCAATCATTTTCCCGAGCTCATCCGCAGCCTGCCCGAATTCGACGGGCGCTTCGATGCGTATCGGCTCGCGGCCGATCGCTGCGAGGTGCTGTTCGCCTCCTATCCGGCGGGCACGACGATCGAGCCGCATACCCACCCGACCCGCAACGTCGGCGTGATCACCGAAGGTGAGCTGTTCCTGAGCGTCGACGGCAAAGAACGGCGCTACGGTGTGGGCGAATGGTATCGGATCGACGCGAATGTCGAGCACGCTGCGCGCTTCGAGGTCGATACATCGGAGATCGAGTTCTGGTTCGAGGTCTGAGAGACGTATGCAGTCGACGGGTCTTGCATCGCGGGTTGCCTGGATTACCGTCTTCCTCGTCGTGCTGATCTGGTCGGGCATCGACCCGAAGGACTACCCCACGTGGTTTCTCGAAGTATTGCCTGCCATCCTCGGCGGGATTGTGCTGTGGTACACGAGAAAGACCTATCCGCTCACCGCGCTGACCTACGTTCTCATCTTGATCCACTGCGTGATCCTGATGGTCGGCGGCCATTACACCTACGCGGAAGTGCCGTTGTTCGATTGGCTGCGCGACCAGTTCGATCTCGCGCGCAATAATTACGACAAGCTCGGGCACTTCGCGCAGGGATTCATACCGGCGATCATAGCCCGCGAGATTGTTGTCCGGAATGAAGTCTTCAACAGCGTCCTGTGGCGGGACTTCTTCATCGTCTCGTTCTGCCTCGCCTTGAGCGCGTTCTACGAGCTCATCGAGTGGTGGGTGGCGTTGTTGTCCGAAGAAGCGGCCGAGTCTTTTCTCGGCACTCAGGGCTACGTCTGGGATACGCAGTCGGACATGTTCTGGGCGCTGCTCGGTGCGGTATTGGCGCTGCTGTCCCTGGGACCTTGGCACGACCGGCAGATGTCGGAACGCGGCTACGTCGGCGCAGTCGAGTGAGCTCGTGGGTCGTGGCAGTCTGCCGATGAGCATCGCCTGAACGGATGCGTCCGTGTTCGACTACCGTTGCGCGTTTCTGACGATGCAGGACACGACCGGCTGGTCGATCGACGCCGACATGGCCTTCCCGCCGCTCGCCGAGCGCGGTTGGCGCTGCGAGTGGTTGCCGTGGAGGACTCCTGGGATCGACTGGGACCGGTGGGACGCGGTTTTTCCGGCCGCGACCTGGGACTACCCGGACGATCCCGAGGCCTTCCTGCGGGTGCTGAAGGACGTCGATCGTTCGTCTGCGATTCTCGTCAACGACCTCGAGCTCGTGCGCTGGAACATCCCGAAAACCTATCTGCGTGACCTGGAAGCGGGCGGCGCCGCCATCGTGCCGAGTCGCTGGTACGATCGCTACGCCGATCTCGACCTGAGCGCGGCGCTCGATGCCTTGGGCGGCGCGATCGTAATCAAGCCCGTGATCAGCTCCAACGCGGACCGCACCTACCTGCTCGAGACGCCGGTCGCTGCGGACGTCGAACGCGAGTTGTCGGCCGCCTTCGCACAGCGTGCGTTCCTCGTTCAGCCCTTCATCGACTCCATCCGGACGGAAGGCGAGCTGTCACTGTTCTATGTAGGCGGAGCATTCAGCCACGCGATCCGCAAGATCCCGAAAACGGGAGACTTCCGGGTACAAGAGGAGCACGGTGCCGACATCCGCGCCGTCGACCCGGGCGCCACGCTCGTCGCGTGCGCGGATCGAGTGCTCTCGCTCGTAACGCCGGCGCCGCTCTATGCGCGCTGTGATTTCGTGCGCGATGCCGCGGGCGTCCACCGACTCATGGAACTCGAACTCATCGAGCCGTCGCTGTATCTTCGCATGGACGAGGGCGCGGCCGAGCGCTTTGCTGCGGCGTTCGACCGCCACCTCCGCGCCAGGATGGGGGTAGGACAATGATCAGAACCGCGCGTAGACACGCTCGAAATTTCGTCGCGCTGTGCGGCGCCCTCGTGGCGGCGCTCGCGGCCGCGCAGGAGCCGGTGGTAGTCGTCATGAGCACCGTGAAAGGCGGCATCCGAGTAGAGCTCTATCCGGACCGGGCACCAGTGACCGTCGCAAACTTCTTGCGGTACGTCGACGGCGGGCACTACGACGGCGCGACGTTCTACCGTACCGTGACCTACGAGAACGACAACGGCAATCCCAAGATCGAAGTGATTCAGGGCGGCATCCGCGACGCGGAGGCACCGTTTCCGCCGATCACGCATGAGGACACGGTCCGTACCGGCATCCTGCACACCGACGGTGTGATCTCTATGGCGCGTGGCGAAGTGGGCACCGCGAGCTCGGAATTCTTCATCTGCTTAGGCGATCAGCCCGGACTGGACAAAGGCGAGCTCCGCAATGCCGACGAACAGGGCTTTGCGGCGTTCGGCCGTGTGGTCGCCGGGATGGACGTCGTCGAGGCGATTCACGGCTCGCCGTCCGATGCACCGGCCTACAGCGCCTATGTGGAAGGGCAGATCCTCGAGGAGCCCGTCGTGATAGAGACCGTGCGCCGGGCAGATCCGTAACTCCTGCTGCGTTCGCGATTGTAGGAGCCCGCCCTGGCGGGCGACCCCGACGTCTCCAAAGGTTGCCCGCGCCCAGATCGCTTCTTCATCGGAATGGCTCGTTGTCGCTGTGCTTTATTTCCGATGAAGAACGCCCCGGCTCGCGGACAACCCGTAGGAGCGGCTTCGGCCGCGACAGTCGCGCTACCGACGTCCTTGCGGCTCCGGGTGATCGGCGACAGTCGCCCGCCAGGGCGGGCTCCTACACAACGATGCTACTAAAGTGCCCCCGCCGGGGTGGGAGCTTAGGCGCGTTTCTTCTTGCGGCGGATGTCGAGCAGGGGCTTCAGGTACTGGCCGGTGAAGGAGGCTTTGTTCGCGGCGACCTGTTCGGGCGTGCCGCAGGCGACGATCTCGCCGCCGCCGTCACCGCCCTCTGGGCCTAAGTCGACGATCCAGTCTGCGGTCTTGATGACGTCGAGGTTGTGCTCGATGACAACGACCGTGTTACCGCGGTCGCGCAGGCGGTGCAGCACCGCGAGTAGCTGCTCGATGTCGTGGAAGTGCAGCCCGGTCGTCGGCTCGTCCAGGATGTAGAGTGTCCTGCCAGTGTCGCGCTTCGACAGCTCTTTCGCGAGCTTGACGCGCTGCGCTTCGCCGCCCGACAGCGTCGTGGCGTTCTGCCCCAAGCGTATATAGGAAAGGCCGACGTCCATCAGGGTTTTGAGCTTCTTGGCGATCACCGGCACGTTGCGGAAGAAGTCGGCTGCGTCTTCGACCGTCATTTCCAGGACTTCGCTGATGTTCCTGCCTTTGTAGCGAATCTCGAGCGTCTCACGGTTGTAGCGTTTACCGTCACAGACGTCGCATGGCACGTAAACGTCCGGCAAAAAGTGCATCTCGACCTTTATGACGCCATCGCCTTGGCACGCTTCGCAGCGTCCACCTTTGACGTTGAAGCTGAAGCGCCCGGGCATGTAGCCGCGCGATCGTGCCTCCTGGGTGCCGGCAAAGAGTTCCCGAATCGGCGTGAACAAGCCGGTATACGTAGCCGGGTTCGATCTCGGGGTTCTGCCGATCGGGCTCTGACTGATGTCGATGACCCGATCGACGAATTCCAGCCCGCCGATGGCGTCGTGCGGCGCGGGGCTCCGATTTGTCCGGTTGAGTGCGTCCGCCACGGCTTTGAAGAGCGTATCGTTGATGAGCGTCGATTTTCCCGAGCCGGAAACGCCGGTAACGCAGGTCATCAGGCCGATCGGGATGGAGGCGTCCAGGTGCTTCAGGTTGTTGCCGTGCGCCCCCGTAATCGTGAGCTGCTTTTTCGAGCTCGGTTTGGTGCGCTGGCTCGGCACCGCGATCGAGCGGCGGCGCGACAGGTATTGCCCCGTCAGCGACTGGGCGTTCTTGCGGATGGTGTCCGGGCTGCCCTGCGCGACCACACAGCCGCCGTGCACACCGGCGCCGGGGCCCAGATCGACGACGTGATCTGCCGCGAGGATCGCCTCTTCGTCGTGCTCGACGACGATGACCGTATTGCCGATGTCGCGCAGATGCGTGAGTGTGCCGAGCAGACGCTGATTGTCGCGCTGATGAAGCCCGATGGACGGCTCGTCCAGGATGTACATGACGCCGACCAGCCCCGAGCCGATCTGGCTCGCGAGACGTATTCGCTGCGCCTCGCCCCCCGAGAGTGTCTCCGCGCTGCGGTCCAAGGATAGGTAGTCGAGCCCGACGTCGCTCAAGAACCCGAGCCGGTCGCCGATCTCCTTCACGATCTTGTCGGCGATCGTGGCGCGCCAGCCTTCGAGGCTCATGTTCTCGAAGAACTCTCGCGCGTCGCCCACCGACAGCGCCGTGATCTCCGGCAACGAGCGGTCGGTGATGAACACGTGGCGCGCCGAGCGATTGAGCCGGCTGCCGCCACAGTCGGGACACGGCTGGCTGTTGAGAAAACGCGTCAGTTCCTCGCGCACCGCGCTGGATTCGGTTTCCCGATAGCGCCGATCCAGATTCGGGATCACGCCCTCGAAGCGGTGCTTTTGCCGCACTTGCATGCCGCGGGAGTTGGCATAGAAGAACTCGATCTTCTCCTTGCCGCTGCCGTACAGGATGATCTGCTGCAGCTCGGGATCCAGCTCGTTGAACGGCGTCTCGATGTCGAAGTCGTAATGCGCCGCGAGGCTCTGGATCATCTGGAAGTAGTAGGTCGTCTTGCGATCCCAGCCGCGGATCGCGCCGCCCGCTAGCGACAGGTCCGAATTGACCACCACCCGATCGGGATCGAAGAACTGCTTGACGCCCAGACCGTCACAGTTCGGGCAGGCGCCCGTCGGGTTGTTGAACGAGAATAGCCGCGGCTCGAGCTCGGTGAGGCTGTAGCCGCAGACGTTGCAGGCGAAGCGATCCGAGAACACGAGCTCCTTGGCCTCGTCGCCCATGAACGCGACCTTCGCCACGCCGTCCGCAAGACGTAGCGCGGTCTCGAACGACTCCGCGAGCCTGAGCTTCATGTCCGGCTTGACTTTGAAGCGATCGACGACGGCCTCGATCGTGTGTTTGCGGCGCAGGTCCAGCTTGGGCGGATCATCGAGCTCGTAGACCTCGCCGTTGATGCGGGCGCGGATGAACCCCTGCGCCTGCAGATCCTGCATCAGCTGCACGTGCTCGCCTTTGCGGTCCGCGACGACCGGCGCGAGCAGCAGCAGCCGCGAGCCCTCCGGCAGGGCGAGGACCTGATCGACCATCTGACTGACGGTCTGCGCCTCGAGCGTCACACCGTGGTCGGGACAACGCGGTTGTCCGGCGCGCGCATAAAGGAGTCGTAGGTAATCGTAGATCTCGGTCACCGTGCCGACGGTCGAGCGGGGGTTGTGCGAAGTCGACTTCTGCTCGATAGAGATCGCTGGTGACAGCCCGTCGATGTGGTCGACGTCTGGTTTTTCCATCATCGACAAGAACTGGCGCGCGTATGCGGACAGCGACTCCACGTAGCGCCGCTGGCCTTCGGCATAGATCGTGTCGAACG
>JBFGFX010000076.1:0-13902 GCA_041579335.1 Woeseiaceae bacterium
GACGCGCAAACCGACCGGCGAGTCCTGATTTTCCATTTGGTCATGGCAAAGAAATTTATTTTTGGTGCTTTGTTGTCGCGATGCTTATCTTCGCCCTCGGCGGTGCCGTGTCTATCTATCAAGGTTGGCAACACCTGATCAATCCAACGGTGATAAAAAACGTGACAATCAACTACATCGTATTGGGCCTGGCATTGGTCTTCGAAACGGGTGCACTTTGGGTCGCATTCACGGAATTCAATCGCAGCCGTGGATCGCTCGGCATCATGAAGGCCATAACTCACGGCAAAGACCCAACCCTGTTTGTCGTCGTGTTCGAAGACTCCGCAGCGCTCTTGGGATTGCTGATCGCGCTGATCGGCATCTTCCTGTTCCAAGTGACCGGCAACCTGATGTTCGATGCGCTCGCGTCCATCTGCATCGGCATCGTTCTGATATTGACGGCGATCATCCTGGCGCTCGAAAGCAAGAACCTCTTGATCGGCGAGAGCGCCGATCCGACGATCGTACGCGACATCCGGAAGACCTTGAGTGACGACGGGCGGGTGCTGACGGTCAACGAGGTTGCGAGCCTTCACATGGGTCCGGAGTTCATCGTCGTCACCGTCTCGGTAGACTTCATCGACGGGCTGGCCGCGGAGGCGTTGGAATCGGCCGTCACCGAGCTGAATCGGCGGATCAAGACGATCGATCCTCGCATCAAGCGCGTGTTCATCGAGGCCGAGCGCCGTGAGGATCACCGCAGCCGACGCTGACCTCAACAGGTTCTCATCAGCTCCCTGAGGCGGCGTCGCCGCTCCCGGAACGCCTCGCCCTGTGCCGAGGAATAGCCGTCCCGCATCGTCGCATCCAGCTCGTCGATCTGCTCCTGGTAGCGCTTGTTGCACTGCCGGCTCGCTTCGTCGCCATCGACCCGGCTCGCCTCGCTGCGCTGGGCCTCGGAGACGGGCACCTCGGCCTCGGGTGATGCGGATGCGCTTTCTGGCGTCACGTCGGCGATCTCGTCGTCGTCCTGGCCGGGAGCGCAACCCCCGAGACGTTCCGTGAACGCGAGCGGGAGATTTTCGCAGTCGACCTCGCCGAGCGATCCGGCTCGGCATTTGGCCTTCGCGAGCCCGCCGATCCGATCGACCGACACGCTGTCGTTCGCGCGGAAGATGAACACGTAGTTGACGGTGTTGACCGCACTGGAAGACAGCGCATCGATACCGCCGTATTGGTCGAAGATGTCGCTGGAATCAGCCCCGTTACGCATCGCGACTGCGACCTCGTGAGCGAAACGGCCGGCGTACTCGCAGTCCACAGAGTCGCGCCCGGAGCCACTCGCAACCGTGTCGACCTTCTCCGGGCTGGTCGAGCACGGCGCCTGCGAATAGGTGATGATGCCCTCTGCATCCACGCACTTGTAGACCGCCGCGCCGGCGGCCGGCGGCAATAGGAAGACGGCCAGTAGTACCGCCGCCTCGAACGGGTGCCTTTGCATAGATGTTACCTCGCCTGCGCGTATCACCGGCGACGGTACGACTCTAGCACCGATCCGAAGCACCCGATCGCGACTGGTTAACAGATTCGAGTGGTGCGCGAACGTCGCCGGTCACTCCTCGAGGCGGTCGAGAGTCCGCGCGGCGCGCCTGCCCCGGAGCGACGCGATGGCGGGGGCCAGCAGCGTCAGTATCGTGATCGCGACGATCGTCGCGGTGATCGGGCGCTGCCAGAGAAACGCGTACGATCCGTCCCAGATCAAGAGCGCCCGGCGCAGGTTGTCCTCCATCATGCCGCCGAGTATGAAACCGAGTAGCAGCGGCGCGACCGGGTACTCGAGAATCCGGATCACCACGGCAATCGTACCGATCACCACCATCATCTTGAGATCAAAGGCGTTGAAAGAGACCAGGTATACGCCCATCAACGACAGGAACAGGATGATCGGGGTCAACAACTGAGGCCGCAGCCGCAAGAGCTTCGAGATGTACGGAATCAGGGGCAGGTTGAGCACGAGCAGAATCACGTTGCCGACGTACATCGAGATGATGACGGACCAGAACACCGCCGGATTGTCCACATAGAGGCGCGGTCCCGGCTGCACGCCGTACGACAGCAGCGCGCCCAGCATCACGGCCGTGGTCGCCGAGCCGGGGATGCCGAGCGTCAACAGCGGCACGAACGATCCGGTCGAGGCGGCGTTGTTCGCGGTCTCGGGCGCGGCGAGGCCGCGATGGCTGCCCTTGCCGAACGCCTGCTTCTGCTCGGCCGAGGCGATGTTGCGCTCCATTCCGTACGCTAGGAACGAAGCAATGGTGGCCCCCGCCCCGGGCAGGATGCCGACGAGGAAGCCAACGAGCGACGACCGTCCGACGCTCGGCGCGATGTCCGCGGCTTCGGCGCGAGTCAGCTTTAGCGAGCCGAGCGTCTCCTTGACCGCGGCTTTAGTGGTCGCCGCGCTTCCTTTGAGCACGACCATGAGCGCCTCCGCGAGTGCGAACGTCGCCATCGACAGCAGCAGGAAACTGATGCCGTCGTACAGATCGGGCTGATCGAACGTGAACCGTTGGATGCCCGACGGATCCTCTCCAACGGTAGCCAGCATCAGGCCGAACAAGGTCATGAGTATCGCCTTCAGCACCTGGCCCTTGCCGGAGAACGCCGCGATGGCGGTACAGCCGAAGAGCATCAAGGCGAAGTAGTCGGCCGACTGGAAGCTCAGGCTGATCTTGGCGAGAAACGGGACGAACACGAGCAACAGCACGGCGCCGATCGTGCCGCCCGCGAACGAGCAGTACGCCGCGATCGCGAGCGCTTTCCCGGCCTGGCCGCTCTGCGCCAGCGGGTAGCCGTCGAACGCCGTCACGACGGCGCCGGAGACGCCCGGCGCGTTGATCAGAATCGCGGACGTCGAGCCGCCGAACACGGCTCCGTAGTAGACGCCGGCGATCAGGATCAGACCGGATGCGGGGTCGAAGCCGTAGGTGATCGGAATCATCAGCGCGATCGCCGAGACCGGGCCGAGCCCCGGCAGCATGCCGATGAACGTGCCGGCCAGGCAGCCGACGAACACCATCATCAGGTTGATCGGCGTAAACGCCGTCTGCAGCCCGGTCAGGATACCGTCGATCACGCGGCCCAACCCGCGATCGCGCGATACAACTCGCCGCCGTCGAGATAGAGGCCGAAAACTCGGGTCAAGAGTGCCCACAAGGAGACGACCAGTCCGGCCGACACCGCGATGCTCAAAAGAATCCGCCGTTCGCCCAAGACGAGGAATCCGCCCAAGAGGAACAAAGCGCTCGCCGCGAGGAAGCCCAAGAACTCGAACGTGAGCGCGTACGCCGCCATCAAGAGCGTCAGCAGCAGCGTAGGCCGCCAGCGGAAGCCCTGCACCGCGACGCTTAAGCGCAGCCCATCGCCTTCGACGCGCGGCCACAGGAGCTGGACCAACGAGAGCAGGATCGTCGCACCGGCCAATCCGATCGGGAGCGACCTCGCGGTAAATGCCACGCTTTCCGCCGCCGGATCGAGCGGTATCGTCAACGCCTGCCTGAGGTAAGCGAGCGCGAAGATCAAGAGCAAGAGCGCTCCGATTCGGTTCTTATCATCCAATACTCGAGTCGCGTTCATCTCTATTTGAGTAGGCCGAGCTCGTCGATCAGCGCGGCGAGCTCTCGCTCTTGCTCGCCCAAGAACGCGACGAACGCATTGCCCGCCACGTAGAAATCCGTCCAGCCGCGGCTCCGACGAATCGCCTGCCACTCGTCCGTGCCATACAAATCCCCGAGGAGCTGCTCGAACGCTAGGCGCTTCGACGCTGCCAGCCCCGGCGCCGCGAAAAAGCCGCGCCAGTTCGAGAAGACCGCGGGCACGCCCTGTTCGACCAGTGTCGGTACCGTCGGGATGCGTGGCAGCCGCTCCGGTGCGGTCATGGCGAGTATGCGGACCTCGCCCTGCTCCGCGAGCGCGAGCGCCTCGCTGAGCCCGGTCGACAAGAGCTGCGTCTCACCGGACAGGAGCCCGACCATCGCCCGCCCGCCGGCGTCGTACGGTATGTATTTCACTTGCCTCGGGTCGGCCCCGGACGCCTTGAACGCCAGCGCGGCGACGACGTGATCCATGCTGCCGCGAGACGATCCACCGGCGACGTTGACGCGGCGCGGATTGCGCTCGAAATCGTCGACGACGTTGCGCCAGGTCTTGTACGGCGAGTCGATCTTGACGACGAAGGCGCCGTAGTCGACGACGACGCTGGCAATGGGTGTCAGGTCCTTGTACGACTGCGGGAATATGTCCCTGAGCGAGCGCAGGATGATCGGCGCCGAGCTGATCATGAGCGTGTCGGTCTGACGCTCCGCCGTCTCGATCAGGTGTGCGATCGCCCGACTGCCGCTGCCGCCCGACAGATTCTCGTAGGACGCGACGCCGACCAGCCCGGAACGGGATAGCGCCTCGCCGACTCCGCGAGCCGTCGTATCCCAGCCGCCCCCGGCGCCGCCCGGGATCAAGAAGTGCACCCGCTCGGCCGCGTTTGCATGCGCGACACAGGCTGCGAGCACGAGCATGCACAACTGATGTCGAAGGTTGATCACATACTCAATCCGTCTAATGCCGATTCGGTTTCCATTGCGCGGTTACCAGAGCGGATACCAAGCTCTGTTAGGATCTTAGCATCAGGAATGCGCCGTCTCGCGGGACACCTTGAACCGCAACTGCGTCGTGTGATGTCTCGTCTCCGCCCGTCATCTCGATCAGCCGCGGCAACGCGTCATCCGGCGAGTTCAACCAAACGAGCCGGCAGCATTCGAATCTGGCTTAGGTACGACAAGACCCCAAGCGCGTGAAAGTTCCCAGGGCACCGCATCGATGGCGGCTGAGCCCGGTGCGGGCCGCCGCCGTCCAGGAGAGGCTGCGCGATCGCGTCGAGCTTCGACCCGCCGCCGTGCCCGCACGCATCGTCGGGCTCGACTGCGCGTTCATCGACGACGCCATCATCGCGGTCGCCGTCGCTTGGGACGTGTCCGCTGGAAGGGTGCTGGAAACGCGCGCCGCCCGCGCGCCGCTGACGTTTCCGTACGTCCCGGGGCTCTTGTCGTTCCGTGAGGTGCCGGTGATGTTGACGGTATTGCGCCGACTGGTCACCCCCATACAGGGGATTCTGTGCGACGGCCAGGGCATCGCCCATCCTCGACGCTTCGGTCTGGCATCGCATCTTGGCCTCATCGTCGGCTTGCCGACAGTCGGCTGCGCCAAGTCGCGACTGTGTGGTACGCATCGCGAGCCCGGAAAGTCGCGGGGATCGGTGGCCGCGCTGGTAGACGGCGGCGAACGGATCGGCTCGGTGCTGCGTACGCGCCACGGCGTCAAGCCCGTGTACGTCAGTCCCGGCCATCTGATCGATCACGACAGCAGCATCGCCTGAGTGCTCGCGTGCGCGGCCGGCTATCGGCTGCCGGAACCGACGCGATTGGCCGACCGGCTCGTCGCGCGCTACAAGAAGACCGGCCACTTTCGCGGCGGCGTCTTGCGGCACGAGAAACGGTAGGAGTGGCTGTAGGAGCGGCTTTAGCCGCGATCGACCGATCGGAACTCCAAGCGGCCGATACGGTCGGATTAAGTTAAGCGTCGGATCGTGATAATGGCGCAAAACGATGACCAGCCGGACGATTCTTCTTTTCTTGCTCTTTACCTGCGGCGCTGCGGGTATCGCGAACGCGCAAAGCTCATCTACCAACGCCTTGTTCGATCGCGTCAGCGGCTCCGTGTGCACGATTGCCGCAATTGACGAACGGGACAATCTGCTGCGCCGCGGCAGCGGCTTCATACTGAAAGACAGCCGCCTGCTGGTGACCAATGCCCACGTCCTCGCGGGCTTCGAACGGGCGGAGATCAAATGCGGCGATCAGCTCGCCAACGTCCTACGCATAACGAACTACGACGGCGAGATGGACCTGGTCCTGGCCGAAACCGGCGATCTCGACGTCCCGGGCCTGGAGCTGTCGGCCGCATCCGATGTCAGGCCGGGCACGCAGGTGTATGCGTTCGGCAGCCCGTATGGGCTCGAGGGGACGATAACGCCGGGGCTCACGAGCGCGTATCGCCAGATTCGGGGCCGCCGCTACATCCAGATCTCGACGCCGATCAGCCCGGGCAGCAGCGGCGGGCCGATAACGGATGACCGGGGTGCCGTGATCGGCGTGACGGTTGCCGCCTTGGAGCTGGCGCAGAACATCAATTTCGCGATTCCGGCGTCAGCCATCGAACAACTCCCGCGCGTCGACCTGCGGCTCGCCGAGCTCCCCTCCCGAAGAGACGCACCGGCGCCGCCGGAGCCGTTCGAAGCGCCTCCGCGGCCGGAGCCTGCGATCGCCTCGGGGGAGGCCGAATTCCACGGGCATCCGTTCGGCACCGACTGCGCCGAAATCGCGATGTCGGAATACGAGCAGCGGCTCTTCCCGAGCAAGCGCAAAGGGTTGACGAAGTTCTCGAGATCCTACTCGGGTCAGCTAGAGATGGAGGTCACGCTGTACGGCGCGCCGGCCACGGCGGTTTACTTCTGCGATGAGCGTTTCGGCATGGTCGGCGGCCGCTACGAGATCACCGGCCATACGGAAGCGGTCGCACGCATAGAAAACACGATACGCGGCCAGTACGGCGCCGGCTCGCCGAATCCGATTTCCGAGTCCGAGGCCACCGAGCTCGGCTGCCTATTTAACTTCTCCCTGCCGGGCAGCCGCTTCTACCGGCCCTCGACACGCACCACCTGGATCGTGGACGAACGGCTGCGCATCGACCTGCTCGTGTGTGGCGGCAAGTCGAATCGGGCGTTCGTGCTCTTTGGTGATCCGGTGTTGGCGAGGGCCGCGTCGTGATCGGCCGCTTAAGTGCATTGGCGTTGTTGCTCTGCTACTGCGGCACGGCGGACGCCTACGGCTCCCTGCGCTGCAAGGGCAAGATCATCCGCGTGGGCGCAACGATGACGCAGGTGCTCTCGCTGTGCGGTCCGCCTGAGAATCGGATCGTCGAAGAGGTGCCCGTACGGAGCCGGGTCGCCACGGGTTTCTCTCGGTCGAGCGGCACGGCGGTCACCCAATACTGGGAATACGACCGGGGCTGGGGCAGGTTCCCGGCCGTGCTCAGGTTCCAGGACGGCACACTCACGCGTATCGACTACCTGCGCCATCGCTCCGGCGCACGCTAGCCGATCCTCGAATCAGCGGATTCACCGGCGTCTCTCGCCGGCACAATACCGTACACGCGTGTTGCTATACTCGCCGTGAGTCCACGGAAACGAGACAGGCGATGACTTCGAGCCCTCTTTTTTCGATCGGCGATCTCGTGCACCACAAGCTGTTCGACTACCGCGGCGTCGTCGTGGACGTGGATCCGCAGATGATGCTCTCCGACGAATGGTACGAAGCCGTCGCGCGTTCGCGGCCGCCGAAGGACAAGCCCTGGTACCGCGTGCTCGTGCACAACGCCGCGCACGAAACCTACGTCGCCGAACGCAACCTGGAAGCGGACACGAGTGGCGAACCGATCGATCATCCCTTGATCGACGCCTGCTTCCGGGACTTCAGCGACGGGCGTTATTTGCCGACCGCTCGAACGAATTGATAACACGGTAATGAATCGACGGGATTTCTTCTCGACAGGACTCAGGCTCGCCGCGGCGCTGACGGCCGGTTCGGCTCTGCCGGCAGGCGCGCGGGCTCAAGCACCTGCGTCGAGGAATTTCGACATCGCGATTATCGGCGCCGGCCTGTTCGGCTCGGCGGCGGCGCGCCACCTGTCGAAGGAAGTCGATGGCGTCGCGCTGATCGGTCCCGCCGAGCCGGCCCAACCAAGGACGCATCGAGGCGTGTTCGCCAGCCACTACGACGCCAGCCGCCTCACGCGCGTCATCGATCCCGACCTCGTGTGGGGCACGCTCGCGCGCCGCTCGGTGGCCCGCTATCGTGAGATCGAGCGCTCGAGCGGCATCCGTTTCTATCACGAGATCGGCTACATGATGGTGACGCCGGGCGGTCTCGGTGCCGAGTGGTTCGACTTACCTGCGATGCAAGAGGTGGCGGCGGATCTCACCGTCGGGATCGAGGAGCTCGACGACGCCGCGCTCGCGCAGCGGTTCCCGCAGCTCGCGTTCACGCCCGGTTCCAGCGCCGTCCTCCAGCGGCGGGACGCCGGCTACATCGATCCCAGACGTCTGCTCGAGGCGCAGCAGAGCATCGGCGTCGCGCAGGGGACGACCTTGCTGCGTGAGGAAGTCGTGCGAATCCGCCCAACCGCAAAGCAGATAGAAATCGACACGCGCTCCGGTATGCTCCTGCGCGCCAATCGTGTGCTCGTCGCGACCGGCGCCTATACCAATGCCGCTGATCTACTGCGCAAGAAGCTGGCCGCGAGCGTGCGCGCGGCCATGATCATGCTGTCGGAGGTGGCAGCCGACACCAAGGCAACATACCCCTGTATCCTGTATGCGAAGACAGACGGGGCGGAAGATTTCTGGGGCCTCTTGATGCCGCCGATCACCTATCCGGACGGCCGCGCCTACATCAAGACTATGGACGGCTACTACGGCGAGCGGCCTCTCGAGGGTTACGAGGAACTCGGCGAATGGAGCCGCAGCGACGGGCACGAGTTGCATCACGCGGTTCTGAAGAGAGCCTTGCGTGAGGTCTATCCGTCGCTCGACGTCCTGTCGACGCAGTTCAAACCTTGCCTGATTACTGACACGGCCTCTCGCTATCCGTATATCGACATGCTCGACGACCGTGTCGGCATCGTGGTCGGCGGCAACGGCAAGGCGGCGAAGTCGTCCGATGAGATTGGGCGGCTGGCCGCGGAGATGATGCGGACAGGGGACTGGTCGACGTCGCTGCCTGAAGCTTTATTCGGCGCACAGTTCGCGTAACGTTCCGGGAAACGCGCGGTTCCGGCCCCCCGTGTGCCTACCGGGCCGTGTAAACTGTCGAAAAACTTTACGCTTCGGGCAGACGCCTGGTGCTGAATACTGATAGTCGGCTGAAATTCATCGGTAAATCAGATCGCGTCGAGTTGGCACGAAAGGTGAGCCAATTTTTCGTGTCGACTCCGACACATGGGGAATAACAATGTCATTCAGGAAATCCATGCTCGCGGCCTGCCTACTGCTAACCGCTGGAGCCTCCCAGGCCGCGCTGATCGAGATGTTCGACACCGACCTGGGCGGTACGGCGCTCGACAGCATTGCCGAGGCCGAGGCCATCATCGCCGCGTCGGGCGGTCCCGACTTCGTCACCAACAGCGACACGATCAACTACTCGGGCGACGGTTTCCCGGGCGACGACTTCGGCCTGCCGCCGAACGATCGCTTCGTGATGCGCGTTACCGGCCTGATCGACACCGATGCCTACGACCAACTGTTCATGCAGCACGATGACGGCTTCGTCATCCGCATCGGCGGCGGCGACTTCTTCCTGTTCGACGGCAACACGGCGCCGATCATCTCGTCGTCGGGTGCGCTGGCGGACAACGGCATCCAGACGTTCGAGATGATCTTCTGGGACCAGGGCGGTGCCCAGGTCGCGCGGCTAGGCGCTGACATCTTCATCGACCGTCTCGTCATCGTCACCGATCCGATTACGCAGGTGCCCGAGCCGGACACCCTTGCTCTTTTCGGTCTCGGCCTTGTAGTAATGGCAGCTCGACGAAGAAGGACTCGCTGAACGAACAACGATATGCAACAAGAAGCCCCGCCCAGTGCGGGGTTTTTTGTGCATGCTCCGATGTCTGCTTCTCCAATCGATACTGGGTGCGGTCGATCCACATTCGATGAAGCGCGCCGCCCGCAGCAACACAACCTCACTACCGCAGCGCAGCGCGGTTCGAATGAACGGATTACGGCGTTACAGATGACGTAGCCGGCACCGCCCGCCGATCGTAGGCTGCCAAGGCGAGTAGGCGACGTTGAAGAGATAAAGCGCGCCACTTAGCGTGAACCTGAGTGTCTTCCGAAATCCGAGCATCAGCGGATCGTGGTTGATAACCGTCACTTTGATGGTCCATCATGATCATACAACGATGGCGTGGAGAAGCGTGTGAAAAGAGTCTTTTGCGTCTTGCTCGCAGCCGCACTGCTACCCGCCGTGTCCGCGTCGGAACCGAATGTGGAGGAGATCGACTATTTGATCGCCTCGGTCGGCAAGAACCGTTGTTCGTTCATACGCAACGGCAGACGATATGCGGGGCGGGATGCCCGGTATCACCTGGAGTCGAAAAGGCGACGCAACGCTCACCTTTTCGACAGCACCGAGGAATTCATCGAACGAATCGCGAGCAAGAGCGCTACCACGGGCAAGCCTTACCTGATCAGCTGCAGAGGAAAGGCGAGGCAGACCGCGAAAGAGTGGTTTACGGCACTCCTCGAACAGTACCGCAACCGGGCGGATTGACCTCAGCGGTGGTCGAGCCCGTGAACGTCAGGCCCCGTATCAGTGGGTTGGCGTGGTAGCTTCACCGGGCAGCGCGACCGCGCCTTCCGGCCAAGCGCCATCGAGGAACTCGTTTATCGCGGCCAGCACGACCTCCTGCTGCTCGATGTGCGGAAAATGACCCGCCGGCGAGACTTCGAGCAGCCTCGCTTCGGGGTAGCCTGCCACCCAGGCTCGCGCTCCCGCGAGTGGAATGCCGTCCTCGCGGCCATGGATGACGAGGCGAGGTATCTCGAGGTCGTGCAGATCTTGCCGCCAGTCGTAGTCACCGAACGATGGTAGGAGCGCACCGAAATACGGCCAGAGGTTGACCGGCCATTCGTTCTCGTGGACGCAGGTATCCGGCACAAGAGCCGCCAGCTCCGTGTCGACGAAGTTCGTCGGATCCGTCAACGCGTTGCGTAGCCGGCAATAGACCTCCGGCGTTTCGTCGAACTCGCCGCGGTCCGCTCTGCCGTCGAGCGCGTCCAGGGCCGCTCGATCCTCCCTGTCGGCACGGGCATCGCCGCTTTCTCGCATGATCGAAGCCGCCGGCGGCACGGCGGCCATCTGGATCAGTCGAGTGACTCGATGCGGATACCGCAGCGCGTAGACGGCCATCTCCATGCCGAGGCCCGACCAGCCGAGGAGCGCCATGCTTTCAATGCCCAGGCCTTCGCGCAAATCCTCGAGATCCTCGATCTGACGGTTCAGCGAGATAGTCGAAAGATCCGCCCGATCCGATCGGCCGCGATTCCTCGGATCGTACAGCACGACGCGTCTCGTCTTGGACAGAGGCTCGAGTAGATGCGGCTCCAGATAGAAGGCTACCGGCGCGACTAGCACATCGGGACCAGCTCCGGACTCGACGTAGTAGAGCCGCGCGCCATCATCCGTCGTTACGAACCCGCCCGATTCCTGCGTGCTGTCGTCCGCGGAGAAACAGGCGGTCGCGGCAAGCATCTGGAGGGTGAACGAAAGAAATATGCTCCGCATCGATCGACTCCATGCACATATCGATTGTAGGTCAGCATTTTCGAAAGTTGATAGAACGAACGGTTTGGGCCGGGTCCTCGACACCTCAACCGGAGATCAAGCGCGATTCGAGCGGCCAGCGCGGTGCCGCAGGAACACCGGGCGCGTAGCCCAGACGCGCGAGCATCTGCACCACCTGCCCATTCGCGGCGCCGAGCTCCTCGTGAACTTGCCGATAGAGACGGCCCATCTCCGCATATTCCTGAAGCGCCTGGCTCAATGGATGAAACGCCAGCCCTGTGGCATTGGCAGCCATCTGCATACGGACCCATGCCCGTCCGGCTTCGATTTGATCGCGTCGCCCATTCCTATCGGTTGTGGTCCACGCGAAGGCCATCGCGGTTTCGCACGCCTTGGAGTAAAACGTCTCGCTCTCCGAATAGGCACGGGACTCCGGATCGTCCATTTGCTGCCGGGTCAGGATACCCAGCGCCCCGAGTCCCTCCATCAACGGGCCTTCCAGATACAGGCCGTCCGGATCGGCGTTGATCTCGGACTTGCCGATGCGCGTGACGAAGATGCTCTCGCGCCGGACGACGGGCGTCGCCCACTCGAGTACCCAGGCGTCGACGGCCAGGTTCCGCAAGCGTCCGACCTTTGCCGGCTCCGCCGTGCCGGCAGCGCTCACCCCGGCGACGCTGGCGTCGACAACGGCTGACAATGCGTCTGTCGTCACTTGTCGGCTCGTATCGAATGGGAGTCGGCAAGTTCGCCGCTCGAGCACGGCCGAGAACAACGGGTCGCTTGCGACCGTGTCATCCGGCCTCAGCGTCACTGTGGCGATCGGCCGTTCATCCAGCCGTGGTCGCGGCTCGCCCTCGGGGAACGGCGCAATGTCCGCGCGAAGACCGCTACCGGCCGCAGCCTGCCGCAGGAGCTCCAGGAAGCAGCCGAAACCGATCGTGATCTGGCGATCGAAGGGGTCGGTCGCTGGCAGCCGACGGTCGAGGTCACAAAATACGGACAGACTCCTGTCATTTTCGAGTCGCACTAGCCAGGGCTGCATGTTGTGCGGGTTAGGCGCCAGGATGGCATAGGCAAGCGCATCGAGGCGTGGGTCGCCGAACCCGTTCGCGGCATCGCGCCATGGCTCGCGAGCCGCCGTCGCGGTGCGGGTGAGCGCCCAGCCCGCGCCGCCCGCAGCAACAATGACGACGGAGGCTGCGCCGGTCTTCAGAAATATGCGCCGTGAATTTGCCATTGGATTCTGCGTGATCAGTCTGGCTGAGAGTCTGGCGGTTGGAGCTCGGGACAGGGACGTGTCGAGCGGATGCCATCACTCCATAACCTGACATCGAGCCTGAATTCTTGCGTAACCGTGATCTCTTCAGGAACGGGATCATAGTGATCCGCTAAAGGCTGATACGGTGCGGCCTGCTGGATGATGTAAAGGAAGTATCTGTCGACTTTGGGAACCGAAGAAGTCTTCACGATGGCTACGTCCTTGACGGACCCATCGCCAAGAATGACTGTGGCGATAGTTACAGGAATGTAACAGTCGGCGTGCACATCCCGGTGAATTCCGCTGCGCAATCTGTTTAATCTGGCGAATTCCACGACTTCCTTCGTGAACTCTTGTTGATACGCAAGTGGATCGGAAAACGCCGACCCAGTCAGAGCCAGCACAAGGCCTGCGGAAAAACCTCGAATCCCTTTGCCCATTTCTGAATTGAAGGCCATTGAACTGCCTTATACAACCAGGGAATCCACTTAGCGAGACTGGGCTATTGGGACAACCTGAGGACGGCGGCCCCGCCAAGGGGCCGCCGTACTAACTGGCACTCGCTGGACCCGTGATCCAGGACGGGGACTATCGCCTAAACGCAACCCGGGGTAGCGCCGTCGCCCAGAGTACAAGCTCCGCTGATCGCTGCATTGTCTGCAGCGTCGTCGGTGCCAACTCCACACTTTGGATGGCCGAAGCCACTCGGACTTTCGGGATTGCCGCCGAGGTCGTCAGCCAGGTCAAAGATGATATTGTCCCCCGGGGCACCCACGCCTCCGGGGACGAAATCGAGACCGAGCTGGTCGCGGACCCGCCAAGCAATATTGTGATCCGCACATGAGGAGTCGCCGCTTACGCCCACGGCACCGATTAGCGTGCCATAGGCATCGTATAACGCCAGGCCGCCTCCAAAGACGTTCACGCCACCGATGAACTTGCCAACCAGCGGGTCGTTTCTCTTGCCATATCTGCTGGCGTTGCCGCCCGAATGGCCGGGACCGCCGTAGGCTACCGCCGTGTCGACCGGGTTGCTGAACTGCAGCCCGAACAAGCTGCCCCCGGGCTGCGTTGCCGCCCATAGGTTTGCGGTGGAGAGCGCCAGACCGGGGAGGCTGAATGAGTTGGCGGTATTGGCCTTTTGCGCCGATATTACCCGGCTGCCAGGCCACTGGTCGCCACGGTCGTCTCCCGAGCGCGTCACGGCGC
>JBFGFX010000077.1:0-13752 GCA_041579335.1 Woeseiaceae bacterium
GCCAGGAGCGCAAAGTGTATGCGCCGGAAGCGGTCGAGCTGCTCGTGACCGCCGAATGGCCCGGCAACGTGCGCCAGCTGTACAACATCGTCCGGCAGAACGTCGCGCTGTCGCGCTCACCGGTGATCAGCGGCGAGCTGGTGCAGTCGTCGCTCGGCGAGCACGGCGGCAAGCTGCCCTCGTTCAGCGAGGCCCGCGACGAGTTCACGCGCAATTACCTGTCGCAGATCCTGCAGATCACGACCGGCAACGTCAGTCAGGCGGCGCGGCTCGCAAAGCGCAATCGCACCGACTTCTACAAGCTTCTCGCCCGGCACAATCTGAATCCGGACACGTTCAAAGTCCGCTGACCTCGCGTTGCGGCTGAAGCCGCCCGTACCCGTGCAGCAGTAGGAGCCCGTCCTGACGGGCGATAGAGGAATGACCTCGCCAAGGAGCGATCGCACACGTCACGGTGAGCAAAAGCAAGATGCTCCGGCCGGGGGTGAGCCCGACCGGAGCATTTGCCGGGGGGTCGTCCTTATCACGTGGGCCACCGAGCGGGTCCGAAGCTTGGATGATTAAGGAACCGCACTCGATGCATAGCGGCCCTTCCCTGGACCGATTTCAGGATTCTTTAGTCGATGTTCCTCCGCTGGTCAGCACCGACCCGGCTGGCCGGTGAGGCGCGGATCGCTCCATATGGCGTCATGGCATAGGCTGCAAGTAATGTGCCGTGGAAAGTTTTTTCGCGCCATTTCAGATATATACAGGATCTGCGTCGAAATAGGTTCAAAAAAACGCGGCGCGCTATGTAAGGGATTCCGACAACCCTGCGGTCGGCGACGCAGTAGGCAGGCGACCCTGTTTTGAGTATCGTCGATACACCGTTTGCCTAGGCGGCCTTGTTTATGAATCCGGTCGGATCGATCTTCCGGGAACTGCGCCACCGTCGTATCGACGAGCCGCCTGTGATGCACCGCGCGACACGTCCGCTTGGTGCGCTGTGGGCTGCGCTGCTCGTCCTGACCGGTGCGGATGAGGCGCCCGCACACCATTCCTACGCCGCCGAATTCGACGCCAGCAATGCACGGACGATCGAGGGCGTCGTCAAAGAGGTCTGGTTCAAGAATCCGCACATCCGCTACTACGTCACCGTCGTCGACGAGGACGGCAACGAGGTGTTGTGGGACGCGCGCGGCTTGAGCCCGGTCAAGCTCGTGCGCCAGGGCTGGACCAAGAAGACGATCCAGCCGGGCGATCGGATCAAGCTGCACGGCCATGTCGGCCGCAGCAACAAGACGATCATGTCCATCCTCGAAGTCACGCTGCCGGACGGGCGCGTCCTGTCGTCGCGGTCTGTCACCTACGACATCAAAGACAACGAACGATGATCGCGCCGCAACGGTACCTCGAGATGCTGTGCGTCGTCGGTTTCGTCTCGCCCAGCGCCTTCGCGGATGACCCCGGCTTCGCCGGTCAATGGCTGGTGACGATCGAGGCCCCCGGCGTCGTCCCCTACGTCGCCACGCTCGATCTAGAGCGAGGCGACGTAGATTGGACCGCGTACGTCGAGAACGGGCCCGCCCCCGTCGCGATTCGCGCCAACCGGATCGAATTGCGCGTCGACGCGCGCGACCGCCAGGGCTTTCGCTTCGAGCGGCGGCTCGTCGGGCAGCTCGAGGACGATGAGATTGCGGGCATCGTCCACTTAGAAGGCGTCCTCGAGACGGCGGCCGAATACGGCGAGGACGGCTCGCCGTGGCATGCCGTCCGCGCAGAGGAGATCCCGGCGCGGGATTCGAGCCGGTATGCGCTCAAAGACTTCGACGGCACATGGGTGGGTATCCGCGGCGTCGATCTCCGCAAGTTCTCGATGGATCTGACGCCGAAAGCCGAAGCCTGGGTCGAGGCCTACGACGCGCGCATGGACGAACCGCAGAAGCGCTGCGTCTCGCCGGGTCTCGTCGCGGCCGTCACGTGGATCTTCCCGTTCGAGATTATCGTGAGCGAAGAGCGCAACCGGCTGACCATGCTCTACGAGGCCTTCGGCCTGCACCGCCGCGTGTTCATGGGCCAGACGACGATGCCCGAATTCTATCCGGAGTCTTCCATGGGCTACTCGCGCGGCCGCTTCGAGGACGGCGAGCTCGTCATCGAGACGACGCTGCTGTCGGCCAGCACCCGCGACTTCAACGGCGAACCGGTGTCGGAGAACACGCGCATCGTCGAACGCTATTACCTGACCGAAGGCGGCACGCGCCTGAATCTCGTGATGCGCATGCACGATCCCGAGCACTACCGGCGCCCGCCTATACGCCGCCGCGCGTGGGACCGCGACGACGACTCGTTGATCCTGCCGTTCGAGTGCGATCCGGATTCGTTCTTCCGCCAGCTCTACAGCGAAGGCCGCATGCAGGAATACATCGACCGCGCGCACATGCGACCGTAGGTCGCCCGTCAGGAGGCGCGCCCACGACCGGTTTGCCGTTTTTCTGGGTGGCGATGCAGCCGCTCGCCAGGGCGCGCTCCTACGATGCCTCGTCGCAAGTCAAGATCGAATGGACGTGATCCGCGATCGCGAGCGACGCCGTCAGGCCCGGCGACTCGATGCCGTACAGATTGACCAGACCCGCCACGCCGTGGGTATCGCTGCCCTGGATCCGGAAGTCCGCGGCCGGCTCGCCGCGCGCGCTCAACTTGGGCCGCAATCCGGTGTAGGACGGCAGGAGCTTGTCCGGATTCAAGGCCGGGAAGTAGCGGCGAATCGCGGCGACGAATATCCCTTTCCTGTCGTCTCGGAACGAATAGTCCAGCGCGTCGACCCACTCGACGTCGGGACCGAAGCGCGCTGTGCCTGAAAGATCATTAGTCGCGTGGATACCGAGACCGCCGTCGGCGGGCACCGGATAGATCAAGTGCGCAAACGGCGACGGGCCCTGATACGTGAAGTAGTGTCCCTTCGCGAGATAGCCCCTGGGCACACAGGTCGGATCGAGCCCGTCGATCCGCGCCGCGACCGACGGCGCCCACAAACCGGCGGCGTTGACGAGATAGCGGCAGCGCACGGACGCCCGCGGCTCGCCGCCGCAGGTGAGCGCGAAACCGCCCGGCTCGACGGCGACCGAATCGACCGAATTCTTCAGCACGAGCGACCCGCCGCAGGCCTCGAGGTCGCCCTGCAGGCTCAGCATATACGCGTGCGAATCGATGATCCCGGTCGACGGCGACTTGAGCGCCGCGGTCGCCGCGACCTGCGGTTCGCAGCTGGCGACCTCGCGCGCCGTGAGCCACTCGAGGTCGCAGACACCGTTGCCGTGCGCGCTCGCCTCGATCGAGGCGAGGATCGCCTCGTCGTCGGGACCGGTCGCGACGATGAGCTTGCCGATTCGCGCGTGCGGGATGCGTTTGACGCGGCAGTATTCGTACAGCGCTACCTTACCGGCGACGCACAACCGCGCTTTGAGCGAGCCGGACGGATAGTAGATGCCGGCATGGATGACTTCGGAATTGCGGCTGCTGGTGTGGGACCCGATCTGGTCCTCGGTGTCCAGCACGATCACGTCGAGACCCGCCATCGCTAAGCGGCGGCCTGCCGCGAGGCCGACGATGCCGGCGCCGATGACGATGCAATCGAGCCTGTCCGTCACTCGTTGGCGATCGTCCGCTTGGAATACGCCTCGGCCGACAGCCCGTACTTGTTCAAGAGGTCGTACAGCGTCGGCCGCGTGACCCCGAGCTCCTCGGCCGTGCGCGACACGTTGCCGAAGTTCCGCATCAGCGCGGTGCGAATCGCCTTCGATTCGGCGCGCTGCCGAACCTCGCGCAGGTTCAGGCTCTCAGGCTTGGCGTCTCCGGCCGAGATACCGAGATCGTCGGCGGTAACGCGCTTGCCCTCCGCCATGATCACCGCGCTCTTGATCTTGTTCTCGAGCTCACGCACGTTGCCGGGCCAGGAGTAGGCTTCGATCGCTTCGCAGGCGTCTCTACTGAAGCCGCTGAGCGCGCGACTCTGCTGCTTGGCGTAGCGATTCAGCAGGGTGCGTGCGAGTATCAGCCGCCCCTCCTCGCGGTCGCGGAACGGCGGAATATCGATGGTGATCTCACTGATGCGGTAATAGAGGTCTTCCCGGAACTGCCCCTGACCGATGAGCTCGACCGGGTTTTGGTTGGTGGCGCAAACGACGCGCACGTCGACCGAGATCTCCTTACGTCCGCCGACTCGCTCGATTACGCGCTCCTGCAGGAACCTGAGCATCTTGGCCTGCAGAGCCATGGGCATGTCGCCGATCTCGTCGAGGAACAGCGTGCCGCCGTCCGCGAGCTCGATCTTGCCGGGCGTCTGCTTGACCGCACCCGTGAACGCGCCTTTTTCGTAGCCGAACAGCTCCGACTCGAGCAGGTTCTCGGGAATGGCGGCGCAGTTGATCGCGACGAAGCGTTTCTCGGCCCGCGGGCTCAGCCGATGCAGCGCACGAGCCAGAAGCTCCTTGCCCGTGCCACTCTCGCCCAACAACAAGGTCGTGACGTTGGTCGGCGCCACTTTCTCGATCATGCGGCACACTTCCCGCATGCCTTCGCTGGCGGCGACGATACCGTCCAAAGGCGAGTCGCTCGCAACGCTGTGCAGCCGCCGATTCTCCGCCTCGAGCTCGCCGATATTGAAGGCGCGATCGACGAGCAGCCTGAGCGTGTCCGTATCGACCGGCTTCTGGTAGAAATCGTAGGCGCCGAGCTCGACCGACTTGAGGGCATTCTCCTGATCGCCGTTGCCGGTGACGACGATGACCTTGGTGTGCGGCGCGAGCCTCAGGATCTCCTGCAGCGTCTCCAAGCCTTCCTCCACGCCCTCCGGATTGGGCGGCAGGCCGAGGTCTTGTAGGACCACACCCGGCTCGTGGCGTCTGAGCTCGTTGATCGCCGCACCGCGATCTTCGGCGGTGTACACGTCGTAACCTTCGAAGCACCACTTGAGCTGGCTCAACAGCCCCGGGTCGTCCTCGACGATCAAAAGTTTTCTTCCCTCAGCGTTCACTAAATCCCAATCGCATCGAAGACGACACATCCCGGCCACCGGGTATGGTGCCATGTCCGGGGCGCGAATGGCATCGGTACGGATCACAGCCGAAACCGGAACGGTGCACGGCTTCGGACCGGTATCGCAACTCGGGCTCGGCGCCCGCGCCGACGTCGTGCGCCGGCCGGGATGACATAACGCCCGCTCGCCCCCGGCCGGTCCCTCGAAGCCCCGATTCGCCGCCGCGGCCGACGATGTTCGCCGGCCGCGCCTCGGCAGCTCGCATGCCGCTCCGCATAGGTAGTTTCCGCATTTGCGAATCATTCTCATTTCCGTTATCTTTCGCGCGATCGAGCCCCCGGAGTTTCAGGAATCTCATGGACGCCGCTGCAGCCGAAATCGGACGTCGACGTACTTCTCAAAACAGGCCATGGGCCATATGGCTCTTGACGTTCGCCGTCGCCCTCCCCGGTGCGCGCCTCTTTGCTGAGGAGAGCGGCGACTCGCTCGAGGCAGGGTTCGACAACGTCACGATCATCGGCCATCGGCGCGACCTCGACGACGTGCCGGGGTCGGCCCACAGGATCGAGCCCGAAGAGCTGCAGAACTTTCTCGCCTCCGACGTGATGCGCGTCTTGCGGACCGTGCCCGGCGTCTATGTCCAGGAAGAGGACGGCTTCGGACTGCGGCCGAACATCGGTATTCGCGGCTCAGGGCTGGACCGCAGCTCGCGCATCGCGCTTCTGGAAGACGGCGTGCTGATTGCCCCCGCCCCCTATGCGGCCGCGTCCGCCTACTACTTCCCGACCCAGCGCCGGATTCACGCGATGGAGGTCCTCAAAGGCCCATCGTCGATAGCGGTCGGCCCACGCACGACGGGCGGCGCAATCAATCTCCTGTCCACGCCAGTGCCGGAGGCGCTGCGCGCAACGATCGACGTTCGGGCCGGCGAGCACGGCACGGGAGAGGCGCATCTATTCGTGGGTGACCGCGGCCGGCGATTCGGCTGGCTCGTCGAGACAGTGCAAAGCAAAAGCGACGGCTTCAAGACCATCGACGCACCGGCCGGCGTCGACGTCGGCGATACCGGCTTCGACATCGAGGATTATGTGGTCAAGCTTAAGCTTGACAGCCATCCGGCCTCGAATCTGTATCAGAGCCTGCGATTCAAAGGCGGCTATACGGAGCAGGTCTCCGATGAGACCTACCTCGGATTGACGGGCGCCGATTTCGCCCTCAATCCGTTTCGCCGCTATGCCGCCTCCGCCGAAGACGTCTTCGATGGCAAGCACCAGCAGCTGCAGCTTTCCTACGTCATCGATTCCGACGCGAGCTGGGGTGCTGGCGTTACGATCTACCGCAACGACTTCGAGCGTGATTGGTTCAAATTGCAGTCGGTTGCAGGCACCGGTATCAGCTCGATACTGGCAGACCCGCTGACCTATGCGAGCGAGTACGCCTACGTCACCGGCTCCGATAGTCCCGACGACGCGCTGGTCAACCGGCACAACAACCGGGAATATTATTCGCAAGGCGTTCAAGGCGACGTCCGTTGGGACCTGAGCTTCGGCGATGCGGACGTGCTGCTGCGGACGGGGTTCCGCTGGCACCAGGACGAAGAGGATCGCCTGCAGAGCGAGGACGGCTATCGCATGCAAGGAGGCCGGCTCGTATTGACCAGCGTCGGCGCGCCGGGCTCGCAGGCGAACCGAGTGAGCAGCGCGGACGTCTTGTCGCTGTTCGTCGATACCGAGATTCGGCTCGGCCGGTGGATCCTGACGCCGGGACTGCGGTTCGAGGACATCGACACCGAGCGGCTCGACTTCGCGACCGACGATCCGTCGCGACAGGCCGGCCCGACTCGGGTGCGCAAGAGCTCCGCGTCCGTATTGATCCCGGGAATGGGTGCGCTTTATCGCGTGAACGATCGTTGGCGACTGCTGGCAGGCGTACACAAGGGTTACAATCCGCCCGCACCCGGCAGCTCCGCCGAGGAGGAAGAGAGTCTCAACCTGGAGCTCGGCGCACGCTATGTGAGCAACGGCGCGAGCCTCGAGGCGATTTACTTCCTGAATGACTACGACAATCTGGTCGGCACCGTCACCGCGTCCACGGGCGGCTCCGGCGCGATCGGCGACCAGTTCGACGGCGGTGAGGTGACGGTTCAGGGATTGGAGCTCAATGCCGACTACGTCTTTTCGGAGCTCGGCGGCGGTATCGACGTGCCGCTGGGCCTGCGCTACACCTGGACGGCGGAGGCGGAGTTTTACAACGCGTTCGAGAGCGATTTCGATCCCTGGGGAGACGTGCAGGTCGGCGACGAGCTGCCGTACATTCCGGAACATCAGCTCAGAGCCGCAGCCGGCATCCGGCACCAGCGCTTCGGCATCGACGTAGCCGCGAACTATGTCGATCGAATGCGCGCCGTCGCCGGCCAAGGCGCATTCGTGCCCGCAGAGACGATCGATTCACACGTCGTCTGGGACCTCATGGCGCGCTGGCATTTCTCCGACGCGTTCAGCACCTACGTGAAGATCGACAATCTGTTCGACGAGATCTACGCGGTGGCGAGGCGCCCGGCAGGATTGCGGCCCGGCATCGGCCGGACGGCCTATCTCGGCCTGAGCTACCGATTGTAGGTCATAGCGTCAGCCCGACGACCACCGCGGCCCTGCGCCCCCTGCAGGGTCCGAACGGTAACGGGGCTGGTGATCCACGTCTCGGCTAGGCAGGAACCGTATTGACAATCATTCTCATTTCGGTTCAAATACCGCTATCGACGCTAAGTGATTGAAATATGTACGTGTGCCTCTGTAAATCCGTCACCGACAAGCAGATCCGCCGCGCGGCGGCGAGAGGTGTCGATAATCTGTACGAGCTGCGCGAGGTCCTGGGCGTCTCGTCTGGCTGCGGCTCCTGCGCCGATATGGCCGAGTCGATACTGAACGAGACCAACGCACACTGCGCCGAACCGCGTCTGTACCTACCCGCCTCGCCCTGAGACGACGACGAATTACTGCCGATAGCCCCGCCCTTGCGGGGCTATCTTTATTGGCCTGCCTGCAAATGAATATCGTTTTCCCTTTGATTCCGCCTAATTCTTCTTGCGCCGCTCGCACCACGTCCTAGAATTGGCCAGCCAGGCCTCCATAGACGAACGACCCGGAGAAACGTCCAATGAAAGGTGATGCGACCGTCATCGAACACTTGAATCGCGTCTTGAAGAACGAGCTGACCGCCATCAACCAATACTTCCTGCATGCGCGCATGTTGAAAGACTGGGGGATCACCAAACTTGGCGACCACGAGTACGAGGGGTCGGTCGACGAGATGAAGCACGCGGACCAGGTGATCGAGCGTATCCTGTTCTTGGAAGGGCTGCCGAACCTGCAGGACCTCGGGAAGCTGCGCATCGGCGAGAACGTGCCTGAACTGCTGCAGTGTGATCTGGATCTCGAGCTCGACGCGCTCCCGGACTTGCGAGCGGCGATCGCCTATTGCGAGGCGCACAAAGACTACGTCAGCCGCGAGCTCTTCGACGAGATACTGAAGTCCGAGGAAGATCACGTCGATTGGATCGAAACGCAGCTCGACCTGATCGAAAAAATGGGCGTCGAGAACTACATCCAGTCCCAGACCTAGCCGAGGCGAGCCACTCGGGACGAACGGCTCGTCGCTATCCGGTCGCCCGCTTTGCGTCGAATAGACCTGCGGCCTCCAGGCCCTCGACGCGGCTCGCCGCCGAGCCCGTCTCGCCGGACATCGCGGACAGACACGCGGCGAAATGGTCAGCCGTCATCGCCGCATTGATGGCGGTGGCCTGCCTCGCGGCTTTGCGCGCCTCTTCGATGCGGCCGCGGGCACCGAGAATGCTCGCCAGGTGCATCCAAGCCCATGACACCTCCGAGTGCTTGTCGAGCGCGCGACGGATCAGCTCTTCCGCTCCTTGGAGATCGCCTTGGCAAAGCTTGGCGGCCGACTTGTGATAGAGCCAATAGCCCGCGCCAGGATGATCGGGGACGCTCGCGAGCAGGCGATCGATGATCTCATGCAGCTCGCGAAGATCCTCGGGCGAACCTCGGGCGACGAGCGGCCAACCGAAATATCCCCAGGCGCCGAAGTCGTACGGCGCCAGATCCACGCAGCCGCGCAGGGCTCGCAGCGCACCATCGGTGTCGCCACAGTGGGCCAGCACCATGCCGGTCATCTTGAGCACAAAGGGATCGTGGGGCGCCAGCTCTCGAGCCCGCGTGACGGCGCGGCACGCTTCACGCCGTTCGGCCTCGATATCGTCGCTGAAGCCATTGATGACTCTTTCGGCCAGCACGGAGCCCAAAGCCGCATGCGCTGCGGCGTAATCGGGATCCTTGGCGACGCTGCGCCTGAGCAACTTGTACGCCTCGTCCAAAGCCTGTTGGTTGTAGTCGAGGATGTAGTGCCGAGCCTTTTGCACCAGACTCCAGGCGTCGAGACTGCTTGTGGGTCGACGACGCGCATGGACGATCTCGTCTCGCTGCCGCTCGGCACCGAAGGTTGCGACAATCGCCTCCGAGATCTCGGCCTGCACCTGAAGCAGGTCGTCGAGCTCGCGTTCGTACTTGTCCGACCAGATCTGCGAGCCGGTCTCGGCATCGTCCAGCTCGGCGATCACCTTGATGCGATTGCCCGATCGCATCAGGCTGCCCGAGAGCACGTAGCGGACGTTGAGGGCGGCGGCGATCGCCTGGATCGGCTCGTCGCTGTCACGATAGCGGAACCCCGACCGGCGGGATGCGACGCGGACCCGATGCATGCGGCCCAGCGTGCTGTGGATCTCGGTGGCCAGGCCATCGGCCAGACCGTCGTGATCCGCGAGTTTGCTGAGATCGTCGAAGGGCAGCACGCACACGGAGGCGACGGCGCTGTCGATCGTCGGCGGGATCGCGATCGGCGCGGTATCCGGCTCGACCGCCTGATGCGGCGACCGCTGCGTGTCGTCGGTCCGCTGGATGCCCTTCGGCGTGATATCGAATACCCAGGCGAGCGCCACGGTCAGCGGAAAACCCAGCAGAATGATCACCACAAACAGTCGATCGGTCCAGTCGGGCAGGTCGAACACGTCTTCGAAGTAGGCGGCAGCCTCCATGAGGCCCCAGCCCAGCAAGATGTACACGACGGCGACACGAATGACCCGGCGGCGCCGAAGCTCGTGCAGAAAGTGCCTCAGTGTGTCGATCAATTCCGGTCGGTCCCGGCCACTATGCCGCGCAGAATAACACGCGCGGACAGCATCGTTTCGACGGCCGTCGACACGGCCGGGCGATCCGGTAATCGAGCGCGTTCGCCGCGTGGGACAGTCAGACCGCCCGTATTCTTCGCTCGGAGCGGTCGCCGAGACGGGCGCCGGGTAATCGTTGCAGGTATTCGTCGAGCGCTCGAACCGACAGTTTTCTCGACGCGGTGCGGCGCAGCGCGGCGATGATCGCCCGAGCCAGCTTCAGGTCGGTCACGAGCGGCACGCCGGACTCGACGGCTCGTCTGCGAATGAGAAACCCGTCCGGGCGACCGAGACTGTCGTACTCGCGCGGAATGTTGATGACCAAATCGATCTTGCCCGAGTCGATGAGATCGATGCCCGACAGACCGTTGCCCTCCTGCTTACCTACCCGCTGGCAGGGAATGCCCAGACCGTCCAGCATCTCGGCCGTGCCTTCGGTGGCGTAAAGCGGCAGTTTCAGATCCTCGACGATCGAGCGGGATTCATCCGCGAACGAGTACTTCTCCTGCAGCGGCCCGAGCGATAGCAGGATACCGGCTTCCGGCCGCCGAAAGCCGGTCGCCGCCAGCGCACTCAAGAGCGCCTCGTCCAGATCGTCACCAAGGCAGCCGACCTCGCCGGTGCTCGCCATCTCGACGCCCAACAGCGGATCGACCCCGGCCAGGCGCGCAAACGAGAACATCGGCACCTTTACGCCGACGTAGTCGACATCCAGAGCGTTGTTCGGCGCGTCGTTGACTACGCCCAGCATCGATTGGGTCGCTTCCGCGGCAAAATTCCTGCCGAGCACCTTGGAGACGAACGGGAAGCTGCGCGACGCGCGCAGGTTGCACTCGATGACCTTGACCTCGTTGTCCTTGGCGAGGAACTGGGCGTTGAACGGTCCGGTGATTTGCAGCGCCTCGGCCAGCTCCTCGGCGATCTGTCGCACTTTGCGTATCGTCGACAGATACAGCGTTTGCGGCGGCAGCACCAGCGTTGCGTCACCGCTGTGGATGCCCGCATCCTCGACGTGTTCGCTGATCGCCCAGGCAACGATGCGGCCCTTGTGTGCGACCGCGTCGATCTCGACCTCGCGTGCGTGCAGCTCGAACTTGGAGACGACGACCGGGTGCTCCGGCGAGATTCGCTTCGCGTATCCCAGAATCTGCGACAGCTCGTGCGGTTCGTGGGCAACGCTCATTGCGGCACCGCTCAATACGTAACTCGGCCGAACGAGCACCGGAAAGCCGCCGAGGTGTTTGACGATCTCATCGACATCGGAGACGTCGGTGACGTGGGCCCAACGCGGCTGGTCGATCTCGAGCTCGTCGAGCAGCGCGCTGAACTTCTGCCGATCCTCGGCGCGATCGATGTTCTTCGCGGTGGTACCCAAGATTGTCGTGCCGGCCTCGGCGAGGCGTATCGCGAGCCGGTTGGGAATCTGGCCGCCCATGCTGACGATGACCGCGTCCGGCTTCAATTCGTCGCAGACGTCGAGAACCCGCTCCAGGCTGATCTCGTCGAAGATCAGCCGATCGCATTCGTCGTAATCCGTACTAACGGTCTCCGGATTGTAGTTGAGCATGACCGTCTCGTAGCCGAGCGTGGATGCGGCGCGAACCGCGTTCACGCAGCACCAGTCGAACTCCACGCTGGAACCGATTCGATAGACGCCCGATCCCAGGACGAGGATTTTCTTGCGATCGGTGCTGCGGCCCTCCGACACCGACGCCTCGTAGGTCGAATACAGATAGTTGGTCTTGGCGGGAAACTCGGCGGCCATCGTGTCGATCTGCGCGAGCTGAGGCTTGATGCCGAACTCGCCGCGCATCTCGCGCACCCTGCTTTCGCCGAGTCCCGTGAGGCTGCCGATTCGTTGATCGGAGAAACCGTCGATCTTCGCCGCTCTGAGCAGCGTCCCGTTCAAGGATTCGCCCGACGCAACGAGTTCGGCACCGGTCGCATTGATGCGCTGCAGGCCTTCCAAGAACCACGGATCGACCCGCGTCTTCGAATGCACTTCCTCGACGGACTGGCCGTTTCTGAGCGCTTTGGCGATCGCGAATATGCGCCGCGGCGTCGCCTGGCGAAGCTCCGTATCCAGACTGTCGAATTCGAACGCGTCCGGATCCAGGCCGTCGACGCCGATATCGAGCATGCGAAGCGCCTTCTGGATCACCTCGGGGAAGTTTCGACCGAGCGCCATCACTTCTCCGACGCTCTTCATCTCGGTGCCGATCTCCTTCACGGCACCGTGGAACTTAGTCAGGTCCCAGCGCGGCACTTTGCAGGCCAGATAGTCCAACGCCGGCTCGAAGAACGCCGTGGTCGTACCGGTCACGGAATTGGGGATTTCGTGCAAATGGTAGCCGAGCGCCAGCTTCGCGCCGATGTACGCGAGCGGATAGCCGGTCGCTTTGCTCGCGAGCGCACTCGACCGCGACAGCCGCGCGTTTACCTCGATGACGCGGTACTGAAGGCTCGTGGGATCGAGGGCAAACTGGATGTTGCATTCGCCGACGATGCCCAATTGGCGGACCGTCTTCAGCGCCACCGTCCTCAAGAGCTGATATTCCTCGTCGTTGAGCGTCTGCGAGGGCGCCACGACGATCGACTCCCCCGTATGGATGCCCATGGGATCGAAATTCTCCATGTTGCATACGGTGATGCAGTTGTCGTAGCCGTCCCTGACGACCTCGTATTCGATCTCCTTCCAGCCGCCCAAGTACTCCTCGACCAGCACCTGCTTCTGCGATGCATCGAAGGCCCGCCGTAGCGCCTCGGAGAGCTTGTCCTTGCTCTCGACCGCTCCGCTGCCCCGGCCGCCGAGCGCATACGCGCCGCGCAGCATGAGCGGAAACCCGAGCTCCTCGGCAACGACCTTGGCTTCATCCGGGGAACCGCAGGCGGCGCTCCGGGCAACTTTGACATCGATCTCGTTGAGTCGCTGGATGAAACGCTCGCGGTCTTCCGTGTCCTTGATGACCTTGATCGGCGTGCCGAGCACGCGCACGCCGTGCTTCGCGAGAACGCCGCTGTCCGCAAGCTCGACGCCACAGTTGAGCGCCGTCTGGCCCCCGAAGGACAACAGGATGCCGTCGATCTTCTCTTTGACGATGATTTCTTCGACGATCTCGGGGGTAACGGCCAGCAGGTACACGCGATCCGCGAGGTCCTGGCTCGTCTGCACCGTGGCGATGTTCGGATTGACGACGACCGTATAGATGCCCTCTTCCTTCAGGGCCTTGACCGCCTGCGATCCCGAATAGTCGAACTCGCCCGCCTGGCCGATCTGCAGGGCGCCCGAGCCGAGAACGAGCACGCGGCGCGGCTTCTTCGCTTTGCCCGTCATCTGACTACCGTCCCCCCGCGAGATCGAGAAACTCGTCGAACAGCATACCCGTGTCCTCGGGTCCGGGGGACGCTTCCGGGTGAAACTGGACGCTCATGATCGGTCGTGACGTCGATCGCATGCCTTCGTTGGTACCGTCGTTGACGTTGACGAACCAGGGCTCAC
>JBFGFX010000078.1:0-13608 GCA_041579335.1 Woeseiaceae bacterium
TCGCGCCGTCGATCAACGTCCACAGCCTTGATCCCGAGGCCGAGGGCATGCCGCTCGTCACGGAGACGATCGAAAACGCCGGCATCCGGACCGCGATGACGAACAGCTTCGGTTTCGGCGGCACCAACGCGACATTGGTGTTCCGCCGCGGTGAAGACTAATCGGGCGGCGTTGCCCGCGGTCCTTCCAATACGTCTGCTACTGTGGTGAGGTGTCCTAGTGTCCCTGGAAATCTTGAGTGAGCACCGGTCGTTCGGCGGCAAGGTCGGTTTCTACCGCCATCGCTCGACCGCGACGGACGGAATGATGCAGTTCTCCGTGTATCAACCGCCGCAAGCCGAAGATGGGCCGGTGCCCGTACTGACCTGGCTGTCCGGCCTGACCTGTACCGAAGAGACGTTCATGATCAAGAGCGGCGCGCAGGGACTCGCCGCCGAGCTCGGGCTCATGATCGTCAATCCGGACACCAGCCCGCGCGGGGACGACGTGCCAGACGATCCGGAGGGCGCGTGGGACTTCGGACTCGGGGCCGGCTTCTACGTGAACGCGACCGAGGCGCCGTGGCGGGCGAACTACCACATGTACGACTACGTCACTCGGGAGTTGCCCGAGCTCGTCTTCAGCGAGTTTCCGGGCGATCGCGAGCGGCAAGGGATCTTCGGCCACTCGATGGGCGGCCACGGTGCGCTTACGATCGGACTCAAGAATCCGGCGACCTATACGTCCATCTCGGCGTTTGCCCCGATCTGCCATCCGAGCGAGTGCCCCTGGGGTCAGAAAGCTTTCGGCAACTATTTCGGCCAGGACCGCGAGCGTTGGCGCGAGCACGATGCCACGGAGCTCGTGCGCGGCGGCGCCAGGAAACCGAGACACCCGCTGCTGATCGACCAGGGACTGGCCGACCAATTTCTGGCGGAGCAGCTCTACCCGGAGCATTTCGAGGCCGCGTGCCGGGACAGCGGGTTCGAGTTGATGCTGCGCCGGCATGAAGGCTACGACCACGGATATTATTTCATTTCGACCTTCATCGCCGACCACCTGAATCATCACGCCCGCTGCCTAGCGGCTTGAATCGATCCGGCCGCCGCGAGCGCGGCCGCGCTTAGGTATATGTCCGTATTCCCGTTCGGGTCCCGCGGCGATTCCATACCGTAACCGGCCCGTGAAAACGCCGCGTTATACTGTTCTTTTGCCCTCCGAGATAGCCAATCCACCGGTTCGAACGATGCAACTCCCGCCACAAGTCAGCGCGCAGATTTTGAAGAGCACGTCGGAGGCGATCGTCGTCGTGGACCATTCCGGCACGATCGTATTCGTGAACAAGCAGGCCCAGTCTCTGTTCGGCTACGACGCCGAGGAACTCGTCGGCAGCGACGTCGAGATCCTGTTGCCCGATGCGTTGCGCGAGGCGCACAAGGGGCACCGTGAGCGCTATCGCAAGTCGCCGCATTACCGGCCGCTGATCTCCGGACTGAATCTCAAAGGCAGGCGCAAAGACGGCAGGGACTTCGATGCGGAGATCGCGCTCACGCCGATCGAGACGGAGCAAGGGCTGATCGTATCCAGCACGATCCGCGACTTGACCCACGACGCGAGCACCGACGCGTACTTCCGCAACCTGCTCGAATCGGCGCCGGACGCGATGATCATCGTCGACGAGCAGGGCAAGATCGCGATCATCAACGGCCAGGCCGAGTCGATGTTCGGCTACGACCGCAGCGAGTTGCTCGGCGAGGACGTCGAGACGCTGCTGCCGGCCCGCTTCCGCGGTCGCCATCAGGCGCACCGCCGCGACTACTTGAAGGACCCGCACATCCGCCCAATGGGTGCGGGGATGGAGCTCGCCGGACGACGCAAGGACGGCAGCGAGTTCCCGGTCGAGATCAGCCTGAGCCCGGTGCAGGTCGGTCCGGGGACCTTCGTCTCGAGCGTCATCCGCGACGTCACGGAGCGCAAGCGCTTGGAAATGGATCTGATCGAGGCGCGCCAGGCGGCGGAGCGCGCGAACAAAGCGAATACGGCGTTCCTGGCGGCGGCCAGCCACGATCTGCGCCAACCGGTCCAGGCGCTGAGCCTGCTGAACGGCGCGCTTCGGCGGACCGTCAAGGAGCCGCTGGCACAGGAGATGGTCGAGAGTCAGCAGCTCTCGCTCGACGCCATGACCAATCTGCTGAACTCGCTCCTGGACATCAGCCGGCTCGATGCCGGCGCGATCGAGCCCGAGATCGAGGCGTTTCCGATCCAGCGGCTCGTCGATCGGCTCTCGGCCGAGTTCGCGCGTCAAGCGCGGCACAAGGGCCTGGCGTTTCGTGCGGACGACTGCGACACGGTCGTGCGCACCGATCCGAATTTGTTGGCCGAGATCATCCAGAATCTGGTCTCGAACGCAATCCGCTACACCGACAGAGGCAAAGTGACGCTGCATTGCTATGAGGCGGACGGCAAGCTGCACATCGACGTCACCGATACCGGCATCGGCATTCCCGCAGACCAGATCGACGAGATCTTCAAAGAGTTCCACCAGTGTAAAGCGCCGGGTGCGACCACCGAAGGTTTCGGGCTCGGTCTCGCGATCGTGAGGCGACTCGCGGATCTGCTGAGCCATCAGGTCATCGTCGAGTCGGATCCCGGGCGCGGCTCCTGCTTTTCGGTGTCCGTGCCGATGGTCAAGAAGCCGTCGCAGAGCGAGAGCGGCGGCCAGGCCCACGCCCCGGCGACCGAACGTACCGGCGCCAGCGGCACGATCGTCTTGATCGAGGATGACGTCAGCGTCGCGAACGCCTGGGGCCTGCTGCTAGAGGCGGAGGGCTACCGGGTCGCGACCGCGACCTCGGCGCCGGAGGCGCGCGCGGTCATCCGACACATTGCGGCGGCTCCGGATCTCATCATCTCCGATTTCCATCTGCTCGACGGCTCGACCGGCATCGACGCCGTCAACACGATCCGCGCGGAATTCGATCGCGACATTCCGGCGTTCATCGTCAGCGGCGACACGTCGAAAGTCGTCGACGATGCGCGCGATCTCAAGAACAGCACGCTCATGAGCAAGCCGGTGAATACGGACCTGCTGCTGCAAATGGCACACGACGCGATCGCGACCGGTGTCATCGAGCAGAATTGACGATTCGGGGAGGGTTCAAAGCCCCCCGAAGGTGAGCCAGCTCAGCGCGGTTTTCGACATGGCGACGCCGACGATGTAAGCGAACGTCGTCAGCGCGAGCACGAGCGCCGCCACCCGGATCCGCTTCGAGCGGCCACGCTTGAGCGCGATCGAGCCGAGCACGACGTAGACGACCAGCGCCGCCAACTTGACGTGCAGCCAGCCGCTCGCGGCCAGCGGCAGTCCGAGCACGACGATCAGCGCCACGCCCGACAATAGGAAAACGGTGTCCACGATGTGCGGCAAAATTCCGACCCAGCGCCGCTCGAGCAGCGCCGGCGCCGTCATCATCCAGTAGCCGCGCAGCACGAAACCGCTGAACGAGACCGCGGCGAGGCCGAGATGGATGGATTTGAACGTTTCGTACATCGGTAGGCGTTTCTTCCTGCGGGCGCTTCACGTTTTGCTGTTGCCGGAACCGCGGCTGTCTATATCATGAGCGCATGCTGTGGCTCAAATGGCTCGCGCTAGGACTGCTCGGTGTGTTCGCCGTCGCTGTCGTGGTACTCGTCGCCGGCGCGCTCTTGTCGCTCGACTGGAAGCGCGGCCATGCTCGGGCGGCCGCGGCGCTCCGACCGCTGACGGACCCGGGAGCGCAGCCCGACGGCCTGACCTCGATCCGGGTCGGCTCACTCACGTTCAGGGCGCGAGTCGCCAACCTCGCCGGTGGCGGCGAGCCGATGATACTGCTTCACGGCTTCCCACAAACGTCGGCGTCGTGGCAGCCGCTGATGTCGGCGGCTGCGGCACTCGATTATCGAGTCGTCGCGTTCGATCAGCGCGGCTATAGCCCCGGCGCGCGTCCCGACGGTGTCGACGCTTACACGATCGACCGCATGGTGGGCGACGTCATCGGCGTCGCCGATGCGCTGGGGTTCGATCGTTTCCACCTCGTCGGTCACGATTGGGGCGCCGCCGTAGGCTGGAGCGTCGCCATGGCGCACCCGCAACGGCTGTATTCCTGGTCCGCACTGTCGATCGCGCATCCCTTCGCGTTCGGCGAGGCGGTACGCTCGGATCCCGACCAGCGCAAGCGCAGCCGCTATTTTCTGCTGTTTCGAACGCCGTGGCTGCCGGAGCTCTTGCTGGGCTTCAACAACCGACAGCTCATGCGGCGCTCGATGTACCGATGGATGCCCGAGCACCAAGCGAGCGAATACCTCGCGGTGTTCGCAGAACCCGGTGCCCTGACCGCGGCGCTGAACTGGTACCGCGCCATGGGCCGCGGATCGCTAGGGCTTCAAGACCCGAACGTCACGACGCCGGTCCTGTTCATCTGGGGCAACCGCGATCCAGCCGCCGGACGCAAAGCGGTCGACCTGCAGGAGCAGTATCTCGACGGCCCTTACGAGAAGCTCGAGCTCGACGCGGGACATTGGTTGATCGAGCGGCGCACCGAAACGGTCGTTGAGGCGATACTCGGGCACGTCGGTGGCGCCTCCTCGAGTTAGCCGCCGGCTAGCCGAAGTTGTCGAAAATCGCTTTGTTGTCCGCGATGATGCGTTCGGTCACGTCGGGCTCCGGATGCGGACTCCAGTCGTCGCGCTGATACGAACCGCCGAGCAGGATCTCGCCGGCGCGCGGGAACATGTAGGTCACATCGCTACCGCCCCCGACGGTCAGGTAATCCACGGCCGGATCCGGCGGCATGAAAACCAGCTGTCCTTTGATCGGCATCAGTTCCTGGTCGTCGAACAGCGCTTTCGCGCCGAGCCCCGTGCAGTTGAAGATGACCGGCTCATCGACAGCCAGCACCTCGGAGAGGCTCTTGAAATCCTTGATGCTAAGGTTGCCGCCAGCGAGATAGAAGTCGTTGCGGATGCGGCGCAGGAATAGTGCTGGTTCGATGATCATCGTAACCGTGCGCGTCACGTAGCGGACCGGAAACGGATGCTCCCGTGGCTCGAGCTCGGCGATCGATGCAAACAGCTCGGGCAACTCGCGCAAATAATAAGACTCGTCGCGGGGGCGGTCGCCGATGTAGTAGTTCTCGGTAAAACGGACGCCGTAACCGGCGCCGACCAAGTTCTGATACGCGTGGTGCGAGATGCGGGCTGCGAACTTGAACTGCGACTCGAATACCTTTGACGCAACACCTTCCTCGAAAACGCTCGTCGGGGCCCATTGGCCGGCACCGACGTTGGACGTCGAATGTCGCGACGGCTCGCGCGTGTAAATGGTCACCTGCCAGCCGGCATCTTGAAGCAGGCGCGCTGTCGTGAGACCCATGATGCCGGCGCCGAGGACTGCGGCTTTCCCGACGGGCAGGCCCCTGGATTCGCGTACCGCAAGCGCCGACGATCCCCACGACAGCGTGATGCCGCCGCCGCCGTGACCGTAGTTGTGGATGATCCACTTGTCGTCGAACCGTTCGCGCTTGACGACGAAACCCGACGGCCGATACGGTCGGTGCCCGACGATCACCCTCACCACCCGGTCTCTCGAGATTCGCGGCGCGACGAACGCACGTCGCGACAGCGGCCGCTCGTAGCGGCCGGCCCGCGGTGCGCTCGCGCCGGCGCAGCCCCCGATTGCGGCAACGGCGCCAAGGGCGCCGAGTGCTCTCAACACCTTGCGACGACTCCGCCGCTCGCCTGCTCGCATTTTCGCTTCTCCAGGCCGCCACCTGGCCTTCATCGCGATGGAGATCGCAGAGTAGATGCTCGCGTGGCCATGTCAACCGAGGCGGCTCGACAAGCGCAACGCCGGCGCAGAAAAGCCGGCACATCGTTCGCGATGTGCCGGTAACGCCTGTCAGGTAGGGGATGCCGGCATGACCGGCAGCCTGATAGTTGCCTTAAGCGGCTTTCTCGTCCGTCATCTTGACCGGCGTGCGGAACCAGTCGGGCTTGACGATCAAGAGGTCGCAGGGCAGGTGCTCGAGCGTTCGTTCAGCGGTTGCACCGATGAACAGACGCTTCCAGCGATTGCGGGAGACGGCGCCCATGACGACGACGTCGGCTTTCACGTCCGCCGCGAGCTGCGGCAGCTCCTCATGGGTGAGGCCGGCGACCAGATGCGAGTGCTCGTCGTCGATGCCGTGAAAGCTGGTTACTTCGTTAAACCGTTTCTCGTGCTGCTCCCGCATTTGCTCTTCGATCTCGTCGAAAGGAAGCGAAACGGGAATGTAGGCGTTCGCGGTCGCGGTGGCGACGGCAATGCGCGGGTCGTAGGAGTGGAATGCCCGGACTTCTCCGCCCGAATCCTTCGCGAGCGTCTTGCACAGTACGAGGATCTCGTCGTCGAGCGCAGCCGGTTTGTCGTGCTCGTTGAGCGGATCGATCGCGCCGAGGAACACGGGTACGTCGCCCAGCTCGCCGGGCTTCACGAGCCACAGCGGTACCGGACAGGTACGGATCAGATTCCAGTCCGTGTTCGTAAATAGAGCGCGCGTGAGCGCCGAATGGTGGTGAGTATCTTTGAAGACGATATCTGCGCTCATGGCAGACGCGCGTCGTACGATGCCTTCGTACAGCGGGTGATCCCAGACAGCCTTGGTGCGCACGACAATGCCGCCGGTCCGCAGCGGCTCGGCCATGCTCTCGAGATGTTTCTCATGGCCCGCGATGACCTCTTCGCGAGCTTTCTCCAGCGAGGGTGAATCGAACAGGCGGTCGCCGCTCAAATATTCGTTGTAGTAGCACACAAACAACTCGAGTTCAGCGCCCGCGTTTTTCGCCAACCAGGCAGCGCGATGCATCGCCGGCTGTGCGTCGGTCGTCGGGTCGATGACGCAGAGTATTTGCGAGATTTTATGCATATCGTTGACCGTCCCTATATATAAGGTCTTGCTCCGCGGTGGCTATCGATGTGGAGCGTAGGGTGTATCGTAACAGCTGCCTATACGACCTGATCCTTAGCCGGTATCGGAATCTACCTATCCACAGAGTAAAATGCTGCAATTACGGTTAGCCGACGGCAGTGTGGCGCGGAGGAGCCGGTGCGGCAAGCGTCGGCGGAGCCCCGCTGCCGCGAATCGCGAGGAGGTTCAAGCTCATGCCCACAGAGTCGTCTGACGATATCAGAGCACGATTGGAGGCGAAGCGCGACGAGCTCAAAGCGCGTCTCGAGCGAATCACAGAAAACGTCCGCCGAGGCCTGGACTCCGATTCCGAGGAGCGTGCCAAGGAACTCGAGGATAGCGAGGTCGTCGATGCGCTCGGCAATGAGGCTCGAGCCGAGCTCGAGAAGATCAAGATTGCGCTAAGGCGCATGGAGCAGGGTGACTACGGGATCTGCGTGCAATGCGGAGGGGCGATCGCCGCTGGCCGGCTGAGCGCGCATCCGTACGCGCGGTCCTGCATCGACTGCGCGGAACTCGAAGAAGAAATCGGTGCCCGGAGCTGATCCGGGGCCGATCACGCCGTCATGTGCATGCGCACCAAATCGGCCAGTGACCGGGCCTGCATCTTCTCCATGACGCGTGCACGGTGGATCTCGACGGTGCGCTGGCTCACGCCGAGCTCGTAGGCGATCACTTTGTTGGGCTTGCCGGTAACGACGAGGTTCATCACCTCTCGCTCGCGCTTGGTCAGCTTGTCCAGGCGGGCGGCGACTTCGGCGCGCTCTTCGCGCGCCGAGCGGCGCTCGCGATCCGTATTGAGCGCCTCACGGATGCGATCGAGAAGTTCCTGGTCGCGAAACGGCTTCTGGATGAAATCCACCGCGCCCTTCTGCATGGCTTCGACGGCCATCGGAACGTCGCCGTGCCCGGTAATGAAGATGATCGGCAGCGCGCTGTCCATGTCGAGCAATTTCTGCTGCAGCTCGAGCCCGCCGAGGCCGGGCATGCGGATATCGAGCACCAGGCAGCCGGCACGATTGGCGGAGTACCGTGAGAGGAATTCGTCGGCGGAATGGTAGATCTCGTGATCGAGCCCCACGGAACGCATCAGGAGCTCCATAGCGTGACGAATCGCCTGGTCGTCATCGACGATGAATACGGTCGACTCTTTTTCCGCGGTTTCGGCCATTTTAGGACCAGCCCCGGTGGCTGCTTCGCCAAGACGGCTCTTGTTTACCACGTATTCACGGACACTTGTAGTACGGTGCGATGAAATCGGCCGGCCGATGAAAGGAAAACCGACCTGACGCACCCTCGCCGAGGCGGCATGAAGCGTCAGTCGAGCCGGCGCGAAAAGCGCTTGATCGCAAAGAATACCGCAAGCACGGTAAACACGGCGAGCACCAAGAGCTCGTTGCGCAGCTCGAAGAGTGATGCCTCGCGCAGCATGATTCCCCGTGTCAGGCGAATGAAATGCGTGTTGGGCAGCAGCTCGCCGAGATATTGTGCGAACTTCGGCATGCCGGCGAACGGGAACATGAATCCGGACAAGAGGATCGACGGTAGCAAGAAAAAGATCGTGACCTGCATGGCTTGAAACTGGGTGCGCGCGACCGTCGATATGAACAGGCCCAGTCCCAGGTTGGCCGCTATGAACAACGAAGCAGCGATGTACAGGTCGAGCACGCTGCCGCGGATCGGCACGGCGAACAGGAGGCGCCCGACGACGACGATCAGTGCGAGCTGAATCAGGCCGATTGCGACGTAGGGAATGATCTTGCCGATCATCAGCTCGGCATTGCTGACCGGCGTATTGATCAGCAGCTCTAGATTACCGCGCTCGCGCTCGCGCACGATCGCGACTGCGGTGAATAGCATCATGGTCATCGTCAGGATGACGCCGATCAATCCCGGCACGATGTTGACCGCGGTGCGTCTCTCCGGGTTGTAAAAGGCGCGCACCTCGAACGGCTGCCGGGCCGGCGTCTCCGCCGTCGAGTCGAAGGCGAGCGGCGTTCTTGCAAGCTGATTGGCTACGCCCAGTATGGTCGGATCCGCGCCGTCGACCAGAAGCTGGGCGGCCGCGCGCGTTGGGTCTATTACGCGGCGATCGAAATCGCGAGGCAGGTAAATGCCGACCGAAATCTCGCCGGCGCGCAGCAAGTCCTCCAACTCTTCCGGCGTGCCGGCGATGCGTCGAAGATCGAGCACCTGCGATTGACCGAGTTCGGCGACGAACTGTCGCGATAGATGCGTGTTCGCTTGGTTCGCCACTGCCGCCTCCAGATTGCGGACGTCGGTGTTGATCGCGTAGCCGAACAACAGGATCTGTCCAATCGGAATGCCGACGATCATGCCGAACGTGATGCGGTCGCGACGCAGCTGCAACAGCTCCTTGCGCATCACGGCAACGAGCCGCGCGAAACCCCTCATCGGGCGGCCTCCGGGCTCGCTCGTTCCTGGGTGACGGCGACGAACACGTCTTCGAGCGATGCGGCGACGAGCTCTGCGTCGTAGCCGAAATCCCCAGCGTCGAGAGCGGTGCGAACCAGCTCGAGCGGCGAGCCGATCGTCTCGGGAATCAGCACGCGCAAACGGACGCCGAGCTGTGTTACGCTGGCGATCTCCGGTACTTCGAGCAGCCGGCGGTTCGCGGCGGAGGAGTCGTCCGCGACGACCTCGATTACGTTCATCCCGGTGTGCGCTTTGAGCTCGGCGGGGGCGCCATCGGCGACCTTGACGCCACGGTCCAGAATTGCGAGGCGATGGCAGCGTTCCGCCTCGTCCATGTAGTGTGTCGAGACGAGGATCGTGGTGCCCGCATCGGCCAGCTCGAACAGCTTCGCCCAGAAGTCACGCCTGCTCTTCGGATCGACGGCGCTCGTCGGCTCGTCCAGCAGCAACAGATCGGGGCGGTGCAGCACGCTACAGGCCAGCGCCAACCGCTGTCGCTGCCCGCCGCTCATGGTGCCGGCGAGCTGATCGCGTTGCTCCGTCAAGTCGTATTGCTCGAGCAGCTCCTCGATGCGGGCGCGCCGTGAGGATCGCGCCACCGCGAAGATATCGGCAATGAACTCGAGGTTTTCCTCGACGGTCATGTCGCCATACAACGAAAACCTCTGCGTCATGTAGCCGATCTGCATCTTCAACGTCTCGCTTTCTGCGAGCGCGTCGACGCCGAGCACGGTCGCGTGGCCCTCGCTCGGCTCGAGCAGACCGCAAAGCATGCGAATGGTCGTGGACTTGCCCGAGCCGTTCGGTCCGAGGAAACCGTAGATCTGAGCTTTCGGTACGTCGAGGTCGAGATGATCGACCGCGACGAGCGCGCCGAAGCGCTTCGTCAGTCCCCGGGCGCTGATCGCATACTCCTCGCTCACGTCAACGCTCATCGGCTTGGGTAAGAAACTCGACCTCGACCGGGACGCCGTCGGGCAGTCGTTCCGGCGCGTCGATGATGTCGACTTTGGCGAAGAACGTCAGGCGTCCCCGGTCGTGCTCGGTCAGCGCGAAATACGGCGTGAACGCGGCCTCGTTCGCGATCCAGCGGACCCGCCCTGGAAACGCGGCGTCGATACCGTCGACGTACACGTTTGCGCGCGTGCCGGGCACGACCCTTGCACGCAGCGATTCCGGCACGTAGGCGCGGGCGAACGGCTGCTCGCCGGTGAGCATCACGACGGCAGGCAGGCCGATCGTCGGACGCTCGCCGGTCTCGAACAGGATGCTGTCGACGACGCCGTCGACCGGGGCGACGATCTCGTGGCGAGCCTGGTCCACGCGCCCGGCCGCGAGTCTCGCCTCGGCCTGCCGCACGGCGCTCTCGGCCTGGCGCAGCTCCTCGACCGTCGTTCCCGCGAGCAGCTCGGCGAGCCGAGCCTCGTGAAACTCGAGCGTCGCGCGCGCCGTGTCGAGCGCCGCCTTGGCGCGGTCGAGCGACTCCGGCGACGCTAGCTGCCGTTCGTGAACCTTGAGGGCGCGCTCGTACTCGATCTGGCGGAAGTCGAGGTCGCGTCGGGCGCCGATTACGTTCGCCTGTTCAGCGACGATCTGCTCCTGGCGCGGACCGCGAGTCAGCTCGTCCAGGCGCGCGCGATGCTGTTCCAACAGGGCTTCGAGCTCCGCGATGCGAGCGAGTATGCGCGTGTCGTCCTGACGAAGCAGCACCTGTCCGTGAGCGACGGTCTCGCCCTCGGCGACCAGTCGCTCGACAATCGGTTCCGCGAACTCGGCGACCAACTCCACGCGATCCGATTCCAGCTGCCCGACGACGCGGCTGGCGTCCGCGGAGGGCTCGCAGCCAGCGATCGCGAGACAGACGGCGACAACCGGCAAGAGCCTGCGCGGCATCATCGCGAGTCGTCCTCGTCGTGTCGAATCTCGATTGCCGCCAAGACCAGCTCGATGTGCGATTCGAGCAGCCGGTCGGTATCGAGCGACTGGTGTGTCTCGAAGACGATCGACCAAACGACCGAGAACAGCACCGGCGTGACCAGCAGTTGCGGGAACTCGTTCAATGCGGATTCACGGAACTCGCCGTTCCGCACGCCCTTCTCGACGATCTGGCGCAGCGCATCGATACCAAGCGACGCAACGTTGTCCCAATAGTAGGCGGTGAGATCGGGGTGTTTCGGTCCTTCCGCGACCAATAGGCGCACGAGAATGCGCACGGGCGATTTCGGAATCGATTTCGCGAACTCGAGAAACGGGCCGCGCAGGAACGCTTCGGCCGACAGATCGGTGTCCGTAACGGAGGAGCGGAACGCGCTGATGCGCGGCGTCACGAAGCTTTTGATCACCGCTTTGAAGAGCTCTTCCTTGGTCTTGAAATAGAGGTACAAGAGCCCCTTGCTGACCCCGGCACGCTTCGCGACGTCGTCGACCCGGGTGCCGTCATAGCCCTTCTCCGCGAAGGCTTCCATCGCGGCTTGCGTGATCTCGGCCGGGCGCGCCTCCTTGCGGCGCTGGAATCGGGCGGCAGGCATCGAATCGGGCCCTTAATGACCAATGAGTCAGCAATTGTAATTGATGACTGCGCGGTCAGCAAGGGCCGAGCGGGGGCACCGCCTAACGCCGGTCAGAGATGGTAGTCTCGCGCCCATGTTTACCTACCTGGACCCCACCGTCCGCGAACGGCTGATCGAGCAGGGCAAGCTGATTCGAATCGACGCCGACGGTCGCCGCACCGACGCCCGTGCCGATCCGGAGCCCGGCGCCAAAGCAATCAGCATCTTGGGTCCGATCCCGCTGCCGATCGAGCGTCACGGGCACGACTATCTGGTCGACTGGTACGCGTCGGTCCGACACACCGAGCTCAGCAAGGTACAGGACCTCGCCGATCGCCTGCGGGAGAGCCGCGGCCAGGAGTCGTTCGCCTTGTTGGCCTCGTCGATGGCGGTCAACAGCGTGCTCGTCTTGGGCGACCGCGATGCCTGGGACGATCCGCTGGTGCGCGTTCACTCCAGCTGCCTGACCGGCGACGTATTCGGTTCGAAGCGCTGCGAGTGCGGCCCGCAGCTCATCGCCGCTCTCGACCGTATAGCGAGCGAAGCGACGGGCGGCATGCTGATCTACATGTCCGGCCACGAGGGTCGCGGCATCGGGCTGTGGGCGAAGGCCGCAACCTATCTGTTGCAGGATGCCGGCGAGAACACCTATCAGGCGAACCGCTCACTCGGGCTGCCCGACGATTCCCGTGATTTCTCGGACGCCGCCTCGCTGATCAAGTTCTTTCATGGCGAGCGCCCGTTCCGGTTGCTGACGAACAATCCCAAGAAGATCGAAGACCTTCACGCGCTCGGGCTCGGCGACATCACGCCGGTCAAGCACGTGATCGGTGTCGGCGATGCCAATCGCGCCTACCTCGCGGCGAAGCGCGAGTGGGGGCACGATCTCGAGGACGAGGATATCGGCCAGCCGTAAACGCCCCGGCTCGCGGACAACCCGTAGGAGCCCGTCCCGACGGGCGACTTATATCGACATCGCTGTCGCACGTCGGGACGGGCTCTTATTGGCGCCACAGGCGCGGGTTGTCGGCGGTCGTCTCGAAGTCCGAGCGAAACGGGTTGATGTCGATGCCGCCGCGGCGGTTGTAGCGGGCGTAGACCGTCAGCGCCTCGCAGCCGCAGCGCGCTTTGAGATCCATGAACATGCGCTCGACGCAGCTCTCGTGGAAATCGCTGTGCCGCCGGTAGGACACGACGTACTCGAGCAGGCTCGCGCGATCGATGCGGGCGCCGCGGTAGCGAACCAACAGGCTGCCGATGTCGGGCTGCTCGGTGACCGGGCACAGGCTGCGCAGCAGATGTGAATGCAGCGCCTCGGTCACGATGTTGTCTGCGCTCGTCCGCAGCACCGATGCGTCCGGTGGGGGTTCGGTGCTCGGACTGTCGACCACGACATCGTCAATGCAGGTGCCCGGCAGGCTCGCGATCGTGTCGAGGGTCGCTTCGGCGGCGGTCGTCAGGCAGACGCCGACGGCCGTCCCCGCCACCCGGCCGAGGTCGTTTCCGATCACGCGGCCGAGCTCGTTCGCCGAGGCGTAGCGGCAGAGCGCGAAGCCGTTCAAATAGAGCTTGAGCGATTTCGACTCGATGATGTTGGCCGAATCGGCCGGGAAACGGATCGTCGCGGTGGCCACGACCGGCTTACCCGCCGCGTCCAGCCA
>JBFGFX010000079.1:0-13475 GCA_041579335.1 Woeseiaceae bacterium
CCTTCTGTTCAGGTTGACCAATACCGGCAACGGTAATGAGACGTTCAACTTGGCGATCGACAGCGCGCTGCCGGGCGACGACTTCGATCCTGTTCCGGCAGTGCCAGCGATCTACTTCGACACGGATGCGAGCGGCGACTTCAGCTTGGGGGACGTCGCCTATACGGCGGGCAGCAACGATCCGCTGTTGGCGCCGGACGAATCGATGGACGTGCTATTGGTCAACGGCATACCGGCGGCCGCCAGCAACGGACAGATCGGTCGCAGCGAGCTGATCGCGACGTCGGCGACGGGTAGCGGCGCGCCGGGCGACGTGTTGGCAGGTCTCGGCGACGGCGGCGTCGATGCGGTCCTCGGCAGCGGCGGCGGACAGGCCAGAGAGGTTGGTGAGTACGTCGTCGCCGATGTGGCGCTGTCCGTCGTGAAGTCGGTGACCGTTGCCGACCCCTTCGGCGGCACCGAGCCGGTGCCGGGCGCGATCCTGACCTACACCGTGACCATCGAGGTGACCAACGGCGGCACGGCGACCGCGAGCGTCTTCGCCGATCCGATCCCAACGAACACCACCTATGCCACGTCGAGCATCACGCTCAACGGGGGCGGCCTGACGGACGCGGCCGACGCCGATGCCGGCGAGCTCGACGTGAGCGGTGTGCCGACCGTCGTCGTGCGCCTGGGAGATCTCACCCAGGCGGACGGCATTCAGACGGTTTCTTTCGAGGTAACCATTGATTGAGCAAAACCATTTACAGCCATAAGGGGGCCGTAATGAAAATCCTAGTCACAGCACTGTCAGTACTTGCACTCAGCACGGGCGTCGCTGCCCAGGAAGGACACCTGAACGTCCGCACGGTCGTGCAGAAAGAAGAGGTCACGATCGACGCCGAAGGCAAACGCCGGACGCGTCTGGTCGACGCCAACAAGGTCGTGCCCGGCGACGAGGTCGTCTACACGGTCTCGTTTGCGAACATCTCTGACGCACCGGCCGACAACGTCGTGATCACGAATCCTCTGCCGGCCGAGCTCAGCTACGTAGACGGCTCCGCGTTCGGCCCGGGCGCCGAGGTGCAGTTCTCGGTCGACGGCGGCGCCAGCTTCGCCGCCGCCGACGAGTTGTCGGTCATGGATAACGGCAGCGAGCGTCCGGCCACCGCGGACGACTTCACGCACATCCGCTGGGTGATCCGGAACGAGATCGCCCCGGGCGCGCAGGGCATCGCCCAGTTCCGCGCCCGGCTCGACTAAGAGCCAGTTTCGTACGACGGCGGTCTGCTTAGAAAGCGGACAACTGCAGCCCGGTGTAGGGAGGGCTGCAGGCGCCTGAAAGCCCCTGCCCGGCAATGATCGCCGGCCAACACATCGTTTTTGCAATGAAGCAAGGAGCACCGTAATGAAACGGGTAATAATTGTAACGAGCCGCGTATCGCGGCTATGCGCCATGGCGCTTGCGCTGCTGTTCGCGGGGCAGGCGTTCGCGGTCGGCACCGACGCCGGGACGTCGGTCGACAACCAGGCGCGGGTGGATTACGACGTCGGAGGCATCGGCCAAGAACCGATCCTGTCGGATCCGAGTGGTAATAGCACGCCGGGCCTCGGCAGCGGCGCGCTACCGACGACGTTCCTGGTCGACAATCGAGTCGACTTCACGCTGGTCGAGTTCGGCCTGATCGGTGCGACGCAAGTCAATCCGGGGCAGGCGGATGCGGTGACGACGTTCCAGCTCACGAACACCGGCAACTCGACGCAGGACTACGACCTGGCGGTCGTCAACCTCGTCGGCGGCACGGTCAACGGCAATACCGACACGGTGGACATGAGCAACCTGCGGGTGTTCGCGGACACCGATGGCTCGGGCGATTGGACTCCCGGCGACCTCGCGTTCGTCGACGAGCTGGCCGAGGATGGCAACATACTGATCTTCGCCGTCGTCGATTCTGCGATCTCATTGTCGAACGGCGACGTCGGCAATGTCGAAGTCACCGCGACGACTCATGACGCCGGCGGCGTCGGCGTGCTCGGCGCGCAGACGACCGACGATGGCGGAATTCCGGATAGCACGTCGACGATCGAAGTGGTGTTCGCGGACGACGGCTTGGGCACCATCGGCGACGGGCTCGAGGTCGCCCAAGACGGTTACATCGTGGCCTCGGCGACGCTCACGATCACGAAGGCGTCGGAGGTCATCAGCGATCCGTTCAACGGCACGACGAATCCGAAAGCGATTCCGGGCGCGACGGTCGAGTACGACGTGACGATCAACAACACCGGCACGTCCGACGCGGACCAGGTGCGGATCGAAGACACGCTGAACGGGAATCTGACCCTGGCGCTCGGTGAATACGGCGGTGCGGGACAGGACGCGCAGATCGATCTCGGCAGCGGTACGAGCGTGACAACCTGCAGCCTCGACGCCGGTGATCTGGACGGCGACGGCTGCGGCACCGCCGGCGCGACGATCACGATCGATCCGGGTTTGACCGTGGGTACCTTGGCCACCGACAACCCCGCGGTCATCAGCTTCCGAGTGACGATCAACTAAGTCACTCGCGTTACGGTGCTCGACGGCTTGTTCAGGCGATGCCGGCTGTGGGCTGCCCGACTGGGCAGCCCAGGCCCCCATGCGGCCGGCGTTTCCCCTCCGGGGGACACGCGTCCAGGCCTGGTACAAGTCAGCCTTCGGGGGGAACGCAAGTTCCCCCCGAGGCACTTTCGGCGCAGTCGGAATGTGCTACGGGACGGCCTGTGGTGGGCCATGTCGGCGGCCCTTCTGGCGGGCAATCCGCTCTACGCTGCGCCGCCCGGCGCGCCAATCGACAATCAAGCGCGAGTCGACTATCAGAACGCCGCGGGCTCACCCGCGGTTGCGCTGAGCAATCCGGTACAGCTGATCACGGCAGTCATTCGCAGCCCGTCGAGCCTGTCCTTCACCCGCGTGATCGCCTCGGGTGCGACCCGAGAACCGCTCGGACCGGCCTTCTGCGATCAGGGCGGTGCTTTCGTGGCATTGCCCGATCCGCTCGTCAACGGGTCCTCGCTCGACCCGACCGTAGCCGCTGACCTGGCGACGACCGCAAGCTACAACCTGGGCGAGACGCTGCTGCTGCGCCTCGACGATTCGGACCAGAACGTCGATGCGCTCGTCATCGACACGGCCGTCGTCACGATCTCGTCGAACGGCGATGCCGAGACGATCCGCTTGAGCGAGACCGGGCCGAACAGCGGCATCTTCGCCGGCTACCTGCCAAGCGCGGCGGGAGCCGCCGCGCCGGGAGACTGCCTCCTGCAGGCAAGCAGCGGCACGGCGGTCGACGCAGCCTACACGGACCCCGCCGATCCCGGTGATTCGTCGTCGTCGGCGGCGCTGCTCGACCCGCTCGGGATCGTGTTCGATTCGGCATCGGGTGACCCGGTCGACGGTGCGACCGTCACGCTCATCGACGTGGCGACCGGCCTGCCGGCAACCGTCTTCGGCAGCGACGGCGTCAGCAGCTTCCCCGCGACGATCATGAGCGGTGCGACCGTCACCGACAGCAGCGGCGCCGGCTACGCGTTCGCGAACGGCGAGTTCCGCTTCCCGACCGTTGCTGCGGGTGACTACCGGCTCGAGGTCGATCCGCCGGGCATTTTCGCGGCACCGTCGAGCGTCGCTGTAGCCGACCTGCAGCTGTTGCCGAATGCCCCGTACACGCTCGGTCCGGCGTCGTTCAGCCTGACGTTCAGCCATGACGGCAACGGGCCGTTCGCGTTCGACTATCCGGTCGACCCGCAGGAATCGTCGCTGTTCCTGACCAAGTCGACGACGACGACGGTCGCCGCGCCGGGCGATTTCGTCCGCTACGAGCTTGCGGTCGAGAACACGTCCGGCACCGATACGGCGATGGCGGTTCGGATCTACGATCGACTGCCGCCGGGGACGCGTTTCGTCGCGGGCACGGCGACGAGAGATGGTGCGCCGCTCGCCGACCCCACGTTCGATCCGAGCAACGTGCAGCTCGACTTCGCAATCGGCAACCTGGCGGGCAACAGCCGCACCAAGATTACCTACGTCGTCGAGATCGTCGCCGGCGAGAAAGATGCGGAGCTCGTCAACACCGCGATCGCGCGGGCCGACGGCGGCATCGCGTCCAACGAGTCGGAGGCCCGCATACGCCTGCGGGAAGATCTGTTCCGCTCGACGGGCACCCTGATCGGCCGCATCGTCGAGGGCAGCTGCGCACTGTCGACCTTCGCCGAAGACCGCGGGGTCGCCGGCGTGCGCGTGTATCTCGAAGACGGGCGCTATGCGGTCAGCGACGAAGGCGGCCGCATTCACTTCGAGGGCCTGCGCCCGGGCACGCACGTCGCGCAGCTCGATCTGGCCAGCGTGCCGGACTATTTCGAGGTCACAGGCTGCGCCGATAACGCTCGCTTCGCCGGCAGCGGCGATTCACAGATCATCGACCTTCACCGCGGCTCGCTCAAGCGCGTCGATTTCTACCTCGAGCGCAAGGTGGCTTCCGAAGGCCGCGTGGACATTGCGCTCAGCAGCGAAGGCACCGACTCGAGCGACGAAGTCGCCTACGAGGTGACTCTGCGCGGCAGCGGCAACATCCCGGTGACGAATCTCAGCGTCATGGTGCTGCTGCCGGACGGTATGGAGTACCTGCCGGACACGCTGAAGATCGACGACCAGAAGGCGCCGCCGCCGCGCATCATGAGTCAGTCGCTGACGGTGCCGCTGCCCGACCAGCGCGGAGACTGGCGGCAGTCGATACGCTTCGATGCCCTGATCGGCACGCAGGTGTCCGGTGACCTGGTCACGCGAGCAATCGGCCGCTTCGATTCGCCTGCCGAGAAGAACCAGCAGACTCCGGTCGCCGAGACGCTCATCCGCCGCGAGGCGGCGACCTGGGACAACGAGGGCTACGTTCTGAACCTCAAGTTCGGGGTGCTCTCCGACGTGCTGTCGGACGCGGACCGCATGGAGCTCGACGCGCTGATCGAGAGCTGGCAAGGCGTGCGGGACGTGCGCATCACGGCCGTCGGCCACAGCGACAGCACCAGAATCGCGCCCCGCAATCGAGCCAAGTTCAAAGACAACTACGTGCTGTCGGAGGCGCGGGCCAGGGCTGCTGCGGGCTACCTGGCACGCGCGTTGAACGTGGCCGCTGACGATATCCACGTCGAGGGCCGGGGGCCTGACGATCCGGTAGCGAGCAACGACACGGCGGAGGGCCGCAGCCAGAATCGCCGCGTCGAGCTCATCCTCGGCGGCCAGCGCCCGGGAAGGAAATCATTCGTCGATATCGCCAAAGGTGCGAGCGGCACGTTGATCGCCGAAACGCGGGGCCTGGCCCCGGGCGCCGCCGAGGCCGCTCGCGAGTTACTCGACAGTCAGGCGCTCGCCGATCACCTGATGCCGCCGCCGGAGCTCGAGGCGCACGTGAATTCGCACGCGCCCGGTGTGGATTGGGTGTTGCCGACGCCCGACTTCCGCCCCGCGATCCCGGCGCTCAAGATATCGATCAAGCACGGACTGGATCAGACCGTGGCGCTCACCATAAACGGCCTCCAGGTGAACCCGCTCAACTTCGACGGCACCGAGATCAATACCGAGCGTACGGTCGCGGTCAGTCGCTGGGTCGGTGTCGACCTACTGGAAGGCCGCAACCAAATCACCGCGGACGTCATCGCCGCCAACGGCCGCGTCGTGGATCGCCTGACGCGCCCGGTCCACTATGCCGGTCCCGCCGTTCGCGGCGAGCTGCTCGAGGAATCGTCGCTGCTCGTGGCCGACGGCAAGTCCCGGCCGGTGGTCGCCGTGCGCATGTACGATCGCTTCGGCGAGCCCGCGCGCCATTCGAGCGTCGGCACGTTTTCGGTCGACGCGCCCTACCGCTCATGGTGGGCCGTACAGAACGACCGCGAAAACAAGCTCGTGCACATTGGCAGCCGCGAGCCGCTGTACACGGTCGGCGACGACGGCGTGGCCCTGATCGAGCTCGAGCCCACCACGCAAAGCGGCCTGGCGACGTTGCGCTTCCCGTTCGAGAATCGACGCGAGCAGGAGCTCAGCGTGTGGCTGAAGCCCGAGGTACGCGACTGGATCCTGGTCGGCTTCGGCGAGGGCACGGTCGGCTACAGCACGTTGGAAAAAAACGTCGTCGCCGCGGATCGGGCCGGATTGGAGGACGGCTACTTCGAAGACGGGCGCCTCGCGTTCTTCGCCAAGGGGCAGATCAAAGGCAAGTATCTGTTGACGCTCGCATACGATTCCGCGCGCGACTCCGACGAAGCGCGCCGACGGTTCCAAACCCAGGTCGATCCGAACGAGTATTACACGCTGTATGCCGACAATACCGAGCAGCGCTTCGAGGCCCCGAGCCAACGCAAGCTCTACGTCAAGATCGAGCGCAATCAGTTCGTAGCGCTGTTCGGCGACTACGACACCGCACTCTCGGTCACCGAGCTGAGTCGATACGAGCGCCGTTTCAACGGCGTCAGGAGCGAATACCGCGGCGCTCATATCGGCTACACCGTGTTTGCCAGCGAGACCGATCAGGCGTTCGTTCGCGACGAGATCCAGGGCGACGGCACGTCCGGTCTGTACCGTTTGAGCACGGCGCCGATCATCGGACTGAGCGAGACCGTGCTGATCGAGACGCGCGACCGTTTCGATACCGCCGAGGTGGTGTCGAGCCAGGCGCTCCGCCGCTACCTCGACTACGATCTGGATCCGGTCGACGGCACGCTGTTCTTCAAGAAACCGATACCGAGCCGGGATCCTGATTTCAATCCGATCTACATCGTCGTCGAGTACGAGACGAGCGGCAGCGTCGCCGACGACCTGATCGCGGGCGGTCGCATCGAGATCCACAGTAGGGAACGAGACGTCGAGCTCGGCCTGACCCACGTCTCCGAAGAGCGCCAAGCCGAGCGTGGGGAGCTGACCGGCGTCGATCTCCGTTGGCAGATGACGCCTGCGACGCTGTTGCGTGCCGAGTATGCGGAGAGCGCGCGCGACGAGAACGTCGGCAGGCGTGCCGGTGCGGCGCAGCTCGTCGGCATCGAGCACCGTAGCGATAAGCTCGACCTCAAGGCGCAATACAAGGAGGTCGATCAGGACTTCGGTCTCGGACACCAGTCGGCCGCCGCGCAGGGCATTCGCCAATACGGCCTGGACGGGCGCTATGAACTGACCGCCGCGGTGTCGCTGCGCGGCCAGGCAACGTTCAAGGAGAATCTGCAAACCGGCACCGAACGGACCCTGGCCGAGGCCGACCTCGATTACCAGGGGGAGCGTACGACGGCCTCGCTGGGCGTCACGCACGCGGAAGACGAGTTCCTCGACGGCGTCACGCAGACCAGCGACATCGTCGATGCCGGCGTCAGCCGCCGCCTGTTCGACAGCGCTCTGACGGTGCGCGCAAATGGCAGCCTGAGTCTCAGCGGCGACGCGGAGAACGCCGACTATTTGTCGAGCTACGTTTTCGGCTTCGACTACGAGGTCGTGCCCGAGGTCGACGTGTTCGTCGAGTACGAGAATGCCGAGGGTCGGGACGTTCAATCGGAGCTGTCGCGGGTCGGTGTGCGTGCGACGCCCTGGCACCGCGCCCAGCTCAATAGCTCGTTGACCAACGAGATGGCCGAATTCGGGCCGCGCCTGTTCGCTAACCTCGGCCTGATCCAGGGATTCCAGGTCAACGAGCAGTGGGTCGTCGACCTCGGCCTCGACCAGACGCGCACGATTCGCGATCCGGGCGTAAGGACCTTCGATCCGGACCGCGAGCTCGCCTTTGGCTCCTACCGCGACGACTTCGTCGCCATGTTCGTCGGCACGATGTATCAGTCCGAGCACTGGAGCGTGAACTCCCGGCTCGAGCACCGCGACTCCAACAATGAGCAGCGCACCTCGTTCCAGTCCGGCTGGTATCGGGAGCCGCGTCTGGGACACGGCATGTCCGCAGGGCTCACCCTGTATCACAGCGAGCGCGACGACGCGTCGACGGCGCTCGCGAGCGAGCTCCGCCTGGGCTGGGCCTACCGCCCCTCGGACAGCCGCTGGGCGTTCCTGAATCGGATCGATCTCGAATACGAGGATGTCTCCTCTTCGACCGACCATGAGCGCACCTGGCGCCTGATCAACAATCTCAACGCCAATCGCCGTATCAGCGCGAACGCCGAGCTGGCCCTGCAGTACGCGTTCAAGTACGTTCGCAGCGACTTCGACGTGACCGACGTCACCGCGTTTACCGACCTGATCGGCGTCGACGTCAGCCGAGGCTTCCGCGGCCGCTGGGAGGCGGGCCTGCATGCGAGCCTGTATCACTCCTACGCATCCAACGTGTTCGACTACGGTGTCGGGGTCGACTTGGGTCTCAACGTCACGGACCATGTGTGGGTCACGCTGGGCTACAACGTCGCGGGATTCCACGACGACGATTTCGCCGCAGCACGCTACACCGCAGAAGGCCCGTACCTGACCGTAACGGTGCGTGCACATCAGGAGCTCCTGAAACGGGTTGCCGGCCGGTAGCCGAGGTTCGAGCGCGCCGAAATGCGGCGACGACGGCCCGTTTCGCGCGCTTTCGCGGCCGGTCGATTCGGTTATAGTGCCGCTATGCAGTCCCTGACCGACTTCTTCGGGCCCTCGAGTCCGCTCAAAGATCTGTTGCCCGGCTTCGAGCCGCGTCCCGGGCAGGCTTGGATGGCGGAAGCCGTCGCCGACGCTATCGCAAAGCGTGACCGTCTCGTCGTGGAGGCCGGGACGGGCACGGGCAAGACGTTCGCCTATCTGCTGCCGGCCCTCATGAGCGGCCAGAAAACGATCATCTCGACCGGCACCAAGGCGCTGCAGGACCAGCTCTATCATCGCGATCTGCCGCTATTGGCGAAGGGCGTGGGACGGCCGGTCAAAACCGCGCTGTTGAAGGGAAGGGCGAACTACCTGTGTCTCGCGAGACTGGATTCCGCGACGCCCGGCGAGGCGGCGCTCGCGACGCACCTGAAGGCGGTACGGGCGTGGCGCCACCGCACCCGGACGGGCGATCGCGCCGAGGTGACCGAGGTGCCCGAGGACTCGGCCGTTTGGCCCATGGTCACGTCGACGGCGGAGAACTGTCTCGGTCAGCAGTGTCCCCTATATAAGGAGTGCCACGTGGTGCACGCGCGACGCGCGGCGCAGGAGGCCGACCTGGTCGTCGTCAACCACCATCTCCTGTTGGCCGATCTCGCGATGAAAGAGGAGGGCTTCGTCGAGTTCTTGCCGGGCGCGGACGTCGTCATATTGGACGAAGCGCATCAGATTCCCGATCTCGCCACGCAGTTTTTCGGCGTCAGCGTCGGCAGCCGCGAGCTCGAACGACTGATCGACGAGCTGCGCGCCGCAACGCTGTCGCTCGGTCAGCCCGAGCTCACCCGTCGCATCGATCGCCTGCAGACGGCGGTCCGCGAGCTGAAGGTGTCGGCGCCGCGGTCCGAAGGCCGGCACGAGCTCTCGGCGGTCCTAGCCGAGCTCAACGCGGCGCTCACGGAGCTCGCCGGAGCGATCGTCGAGCTGAGCACGGCCTTAGCGGAGCTCCGGGACGCGACCATCGACATCGATAAGCTCCACGAGCGACTGATCGTCGTGGGCGAGCGGTTGGCGAGCATCGTCAGCGAGGACGGTTGGGACGGCTTGCGCTGGCTGGACGTCAAGCCGCGCAGCCTGCGCCTCAACCTGACGCCGCTCGACGTAGCCGGGACCTTAAAGGCGCTCTTTCACGCCGGCGATCAGGCCTGGATCTTCACTTCGGCGACCCTGGCAGTCGGCGAGGATTTTAGCCACTTCACCGAACGCGTGGGGCTCGACAACGCCCGCGGTCTCGCGTTCCCGAGCCCGTACGCGCTCGACCGGCACGGCTTGATCTATCTGCCGGCCGGGCTGCCGTTGCCGTCGGCCCCGGAGCACACGGAGCGCATGCTCAAAAGCGTGCTGCCGATCCTCGAATTGACCGCCGGTGGGGTGTTCTGCCTGTTCACGAGTCACCGTGCGCTGAACAAGGCGCGAAAATGGCTCAAGGCGCGCAAGAAGCGGCTCGGCGGGCGGCCGCTCTTGGCGCAGGGAGAGGCGCCGCGGGACGATCTGCTCAAGCGGTTCCGCGAGCACGGCAACGCGGTGCTGCTCGGCACCAGCAGTTTTTGGGAGGGCGTCGACGTGAGAGGCAGGGCGCTGACGGTCGTTGCAATCGACAAGCTCCCGTTCGGCTCGCCGGGCGATCCTTTGATGATGGCGCGGCTCGAATTCATTCGCCGTCAGGGCGGCAACGGCTTCAGCGACCATCAGCTGCCGCTCGCGGCCTTGACGCTGAAGCAGGGGGCGGGACGTCTGCTGCGCGATTCCACCGACTACGGCGTGGTCGTGCTCTGCGATCCGAGGATCACCGCCAAGAGCTACGGCCGCATGTTTCTGGACTGTCTCAGGCCGATGCCCAGCACCGATTCTTTCGCCGAGATCGCCGAGTTTTTCGCCCGCCACGAGCGGACATCGCTGTTCGTCGAGGAGCGTCTCGGATGAGGCTCTTGGCGCTCGATACCTCGTCAGACGCCTGTTCGGTGGCGCTCGCCGTGGAGGATCGTGTCCACGAGCGCCACGTTGTCGCGCCGCGCGAGCATACGCGCATCCTCGTGCCGATGATCGAGTCGGTATTGACGGCCGGCGGCGTCGTGCTGGCAGATCTGGACGGCATCGTGCTCGGCAACGGCCCGGGCTCGTTCATCGGCATGCGCATCGGCACCGCAGTTGCGCAGGGCATGGCGTTCGCCACCGGTCTCGAGATCGTGCCGGTGTCGTCACTAGCGGCGATCGCGGCTGAAGTGTTTGCGGTCAATGAGGCGACGCGGGTGCTGGTGGCGCAGGACGCGCGCATGAACGAGGTGTACCTGGGTGAGTTCCGCCGCGGCCGCCGGGATCTGCCGGAGCCTCAGAGTGCGGTCCGCCTCCACCGTGTCGGCGCGCCGATCCGGACCGGTGCGAGGATCCGGCCGGTCGCGGCGGGAGGCGGCTGGCAGCGCTATCCCGATCTCGCCGGGCTCGATGCGCATGCCGTCTCCGCCGTTCTCGAGATCCGCTTCCCGCGTGCCCGGTATCTGCTGGGGCTAGGTCGGCACGATTGGGATGCGGGCCTGGCGCTGCCGCCCGACGAGCTGGTGCCCGCCTACGTGCGGTCGAAAGTCGCGGCATCGCCGTCCGAGGGCGCCGCGAAAACGTAACAAAGCTGTAATATAGGACTGCTGCAATGCGGCCAATCGAGGCCTCGAGCGGTGTTCGGGGCCGCAGGCAGGCTCAAGGAATGCGCGATGACCGCAACCAAGATACTGATCGTCGAAGACGAGCGACCGATTCGGGAGATGATTGCATTTCATCTGACTCGCGCGGGATTCGATACCGTCGAAGCGGCGGACTGCCGGCAGGCGCGCGAAAAACTGGTCGACGAGCGCCCCGATCTGGCGCTGATCGATTGGATGCTGCCGGACATGAGCGGGCTGGAGCTCACGCGCATGCTGAAGCGTGACAATGAGAACGAAGACCTGGCGGTGATCATGCTGACTGCCAGGACCGAGGAGCGGGACAAGGTGACGGGCCTCGAAGGCGGCGCCGATGACTACGTCACCAAGCCGTTCTCGCCGCGCGAGCTGGTCGCCCGAATCCGCGCGGTGCTGAGACGATCGAGAACGAACGGGGGCGGTCAGATCGAAGCGGGCTCGCTGACGCTGGATACTGCCGGTCATCGGGTCACCGCAGGCGGTGCCGAAATCCAGCTCGGCCCCACCGAGTATCGCCTGCTGAAGTTCTTCATGTCCCATCCGGATCGCGTCTACAGTCGCACGCAGCTCCTCGATCGCGTCTGGGGAGCGAACGTCTACGTCGAGGAACGCACGGTAGACGTGCACGTCCGGCGCCTGCGGAAGGCGCTGACCGAACAGGGCGCCGACCGCTATATCCAAACCGTGCGCGGTGCCGGCTACCGATTCTCGACTCGCGTGAGCTGATGTCGGACGCGCGACGAAAATTCCTGCTGGGTCTCGCGCTGCTCTTTGCGGCCGGCCTGGTCGTTGGCTGGATCTACGGCCGCCCGGTACTGGGCCTCTTGGTCGCGGCGCTGGTGGCGCTTTTCTGGCAGATCCGCCAGCTGTTCGCGTTCGAGCAAGCGATCCGCACCCGCGACTACGAGTCGCTGCGCTACGGCGAAGGCATCTGGTCGCTGATCTTCTCGCGGCTGGACTACTTCCGACAGCGCGGTCAGCGGTATAAGAAGCAGTATCGAAAGCTATTGAAAGAAGTCAGGAAGTCCACGAAGGCCATTCCCGACGGCGGGATCGTCCTGAACGCGAACTTCGAGATTCTCACCTGCAATCCGGCCGCCAAGGAGCTGGTCGGATTCAAGCCACGCGTCGATCGCGGCCAGCGCGTCGACAACATACTCAGAGACCCGAAATTCGCCCGATACTTGCGTTCCGGCAAGTACAAGAAAGCGGTCGAGGTCATGTCGCCGATCCGCGAGGGGCACTGGCTCAACTGCCGACTGGTGCCGTTCGGGGCCGACCAGCACCTGCTCCTGATCCGCGACATCACCGAGCGCATCAGGCTCACGAAGATGCGCCGCGAATTCATCGCCAACGCGTCGCACGAGCTCCGTTCGCCACTGACCGTCATTACCGGCTACCTGGACGCGCTGGTCGGCGATGCCGAGATTCCGCCGAATTGGAAGAAACCGGTAGCGGAGATGCAGAGCCAAACTGAGCGAATGAACAGAATCGTGACGGAGTTGCTCGAGCTGTCTCGACTCGAGAGCACGGGCTCCGTCGCCGACACGGAGCGTATCGACGTCTGCGGCCTGCTCGCAGCGGCCAAGAAATCCTACGCCGAGCAGAGCGGCATTCCGGCAATCGAAGTCGACTGCAAATCGCACGCGGCTCTCAAGGGCAGCACGGCCGAGATCGAGTCGGTGATCTCCAATCTGCTGTCCAATGCCGTCAGACACACCTCCGAGGACGGCAAGGTGACGCTCAGCTGGTCGACCGGCAAGGACGGCGCGGAGCTGACCGTCGCCGACACCGGCGAAGGAATTGATCAGGAAGACATCCCGAGGGTCACCGAGCGCTTCTTCCGGGTGTCCCGGGGTCGAAGCCGCGAGGGCGGAGGCGTCGGCTTGGGACTCGCGATCGTCAAGCACGCGCTGAGTCGGCACGATGCCGAGCTCGAGATCGGCAGCGCCATTGGTGCGGGCAGTACGTTCGTCTGTCGTTTCCCCAGCGAGCGGATCATCGGCGCCGAGCTGATCGAGCTCGAGCAGGCGAGCCGCTCGGCCTGATCGCCGGTCGCGGGCTTCCTCTCGCTCCACCCTGCCGTTTGCGTCGATTCCGGCGCATTCACTGTCACAAAAACGAAACATTTCTGTCACGCAACGGAAATGGACTGTTTGTAACGTGCCGCTACTCCATCGCTAGCAATTCCC
>JBFGFX010000080.1:0-13456 GCA_041579335.1 Woeseiaceae bacterium
GTGTAGCCGGTGCGCGAAACGGTGACCGCGATGCCGCGCAGCGTGGCGGGCGCGATGCGGAAATACTTGAGCGCTGGGGCGCCGAGCGACTGCTGATCGCCCACGGCGAGTGTGCGCAGACCGACGCCACGGCGATCATTTCCCGAGCGTTGCGCTGGATATAGAACCGCTAGGTCGCGCGCAAAGAAGTCAGATCTCGCTACCGCCGAGCAGAGCACAAAAGTCGACGTCTCCGTCGAATACCTCGTGGGGACCCGCTTCAAACAGCTTTTCACCCGTTACCGGATCGAACAAGATCTTGCCGGTGTCCTGGGCCACAATGCCCTGACCCGGCAACGTGATCCGGAAGATCGATCCGGTCGTGTCGATCGTCAGCAGGTTACCGTCCTCATCGAAGGTCAACGTGTCTTTCCACGTCCCATTGTCATCGAATGACTGAGAATTGCTCAAGTTCGTAACTGTCGACTTGAAGTTGTTGTGCTGAATCACCGTCAAACCATCTAATCGAACCTGGATCTTGTTGCTGCCTACCACATGGATGTCGAAGTCACATCCGGAATCAGGCGACGGAACCATGAACTCGAATTCATTGATGGTTTTGACGGCCGGTGGTTTCGCTGACACCGGCAACACAGCCACAACGAGTAGCATTGATACTGAAAGCACTATAGTCAAAAAGCGTGTCACAGCTTTCCTCCCCAAGCCAGGCTGGCTTTGCTAGTGTTGTCTCTAAAGCATAGTTCAAGAATGACCGTCAGAGCGGCAACCCCGCATAGCCTCGGAGACTTTCCTAGAATCCACTTTAAGTTTCGCAAGTAGCGGCCTCCCGCAGGACGCGCATCGGCGGGTTTCAGCCGGTCGCTGTCCGCAACCCGACAGGATCAATCCGCATCCGCACAGTCGCCCGTTTCGATCTCGATCGTCGAGTGATCGATGCCGTAGTCGTCCGCCAGGATCTTCTTCACGGTCTTGATCGTGTCAGTCGGGTTAGCGCACTCCTGCGCGAGCGCCACGTGCATCGTCAACATCAGGCGTTCCTGGGTCAGCCCCCACACGTGGACGTGATGGACGTCGGTGACGTCGGGCAGCGCCGTCATGAGCCTTTCCTTGATCTCGCCGACGTTCAGCCAGTCGGGCGTGCCTTCGAGCAGGATGTGAGCGCTGTGGCGCACCACATACAGCGCGCTGCGAAAGATCAGCGCCGCGACGACCACCGACAGGATCGGATCGATCGGCATCCAGCCCGTGAAGACGATCACGAGCGCCGCAGCGATCGCCGCGACGGACCCTAGCAGATCGCTGAGCACGTGAAGCGCGGCGCCGCGCATATTGAGATTCTCTTGATCGCCGCCGTGCAGGATCGTGAACGACACGATGTTGACCAGCAGACCGGCTGAGGCGACGATCAGCATCGTCTCGCCCAGGACCTCCGGCGGCGACAGGACACGCTGCACGGCCTCGATCAAGATCCAGACGACGATAGCGATCAGCGTGATGCCGTTCACGAAGGCCGCCAGTATCTGCATCCGATGGTAGCCGAAGCTCCGTTTTTTGTCGGCAGGCCTGGCGCTGATCGCAAACGCGAATACCGCGAGCGCGAGTGCCATCGAGTCGGTGAGCATGTGACCCGCATCGGCAAGCAGCGCGAGCGAGTTGGTGATCAAGCCGCCGATCACTTCGACCACGGTGAACACGGCGGTGATGACCAGCGCGAGCTGCAGCCGACGGCGGTTCCCTGCCTGCGCTCGTTCCGGGTGATCGTGACTCATCGGCGCCGCGGACCCCGCATCACGCCGCGCGCGGCACTCGGATGTGCTCGACCATGTGCTGGATTCGCTCCGGCGGCGGCGCGGTCAGATAGCTCACGCCGATCGCAACGACGAAGTTCAATAGCATGCCGACGACGCCGATTCCCTCCGGCGAGATGCCGAACCACCAGTTCGCGGCGACGTTCTCGCCCCACGGGGAGCCCGCCCATTTCAGGAACAGGCCCTTGAAGTGTTCGATGTAGAAATAGGTGAACAAGAGGCCCGTGAGCATGCCGGCGATCGCGCCCTGTTTGTTGATGCGCTTGAAGAAGATGCCGAGCAGAATGACCGGAAACAGCGACGCGGCCGCGAGCCCGAACGCGAACGCGACGACTTGCGCGACCCAGCCGGGCGGATCGTAGCCGAGGTAGCCGGCGATGAGAATGGCGACGGCCGCGGCGAGGCGGCCCGCGCGGAGCTCAGATTTATCAGAGATGTTCGGTGCGAAGATGCCTTTGATGAGGTCATGCGAAATCGCCGCAGAGATCACGAGCAGTAGCCCGGCCGCCGTCGACAGCGCGGCGGCGATGCCGCCCGCCGCGACCAACGCAATCACCCAGTCCGGCAGACCGGCGATTTCGGGATTCGCGAGCACCATGATGTCGCGATCGACGTCGAGCTCGTTGCCGGCCCAGCCGTACGCCGACGCGCGGTCGGCGAACGCCGGATTCGCGTCGTTGTAATACTGAATTCGACCGTCGCCGTTCTTGTCATCGACTGAGACGAGGCCCGTGCGCTCCCAGGTACCGAACCACTCCGGCCGCTCGTCGTAGCGAAGATTGCCGTCGACCGTCCCGACGGCACCCGGCTGCACGGTGTTGATCAGATTGAAGCGCGCCATCGCGCCGACGGCAGGCGCCGTCGTGTAGAGAATCGCTATGAACAACAGCGCGAAGCCGGCCGACGTGCGCGCGTCGCGGACCTTCGGCACCGTGAAGAACCGGACGATCACGTGCGGCAGGCCGGCTGTACCGACCATCAGCGCCAACGTAATGCAGAAAACGTCTATCGTGCTTTTCGTGCCGCTCGTGTACTGAGTAAAGCCGAGCGACGTCACGATGTCGTCCAGCTTCTCGAGCAGGCCCGCGCCGTTGCCGGCGACGTCGGTGGCGACGATCTGCCCGCCGAACGCGAGCTGCGGAATCGGATTGCCCGTGATCTGGATCGCGATGAATATGGCCGGCACCGTGTAGGCGAAGATCAGCACGCAATACTGCGCGACCTGCGTGTACGTAATGCCTTTCATGCCGCCGAGCACGGCATAGATGAACACGACGCCCATGCCGATGATCAAACCGACGGTCACGTCGACTTCGAGAAAGCGCGAGAACACGATGCCGACGCCGCGCATTTGACCGGCAACGTAGGTAAAGGAGACGAAGATGAGGCAGATCACGGCGACGATCCGTGCCGTTTTCGAGTAGTAGCGTTCTGCGATGAACTCGGGGACAGTGAACTTGCCGAACTTCCTCAGGTAAGGCGCAAGGAAGAGCGCCAGCAGAACGTAGCCGCCGGTCCAGCCCATGAGATAAACGGAACCGTCGTAACCCAAAAACGCGATCAGACCGGCCATCGAGATGAAGGAGGCCGCGCTCATCCAATCCGCGGCGGTCGCCATGCCGTTCGCGACCGGCGACACGCCTTTGCTCGCAATGTAGAAATCGCCGGTGCTATGGGCCCGCGACCATATGGCGATGCCGACGTACAGAGCGAAACTCGCGCCGACGACGAGATAGGTCAGGGTCTGTAGATCCATCGACCGCGCTCAATCCTCGTGCACGTCGTACTTCTGATCGATCTTGTTCATGCGCCAGGCATAGAAGAAAATCAGCACGACGAATACGTAAATCGAGCCCTGCTGTGCGAACCAGAAACCGAGCTTGAATCCTCCGATGCGAACGGCATTGAGCTGCTCGACCAGCAGAATGCCGAAGACGTACGAGCAGAGAAACCAGACGATCATGCAGCCGGCAACCAGGCGCAGGTTGGCCCTCCAGTAAGCCGATCGATTCTCGGGCGTCATGAGATTCTCTTCGTGGCAGACAATGTGGGCGACAATCTATCAGAGCGTCGAGGAATATTCACGATACAATGTGAGTCGGCGCCACGACTGGGTACGGGTGACGACATGATTTCGGCGAAGGAGCTCGAGAAGAAAACGCTGACGGTCAACGGCAAGACGATGGCGTATGCCGAGCTCGGCAGCGGGGATCCGATCGTCTTTCAGCACGGCAATCCAACCTCGTCTTACCTGTGGCGAAACGTCATGCCGCATCTGGCAACTCAGGGGCGCTGCATTGCCGTCGACCTGATCGGCATGGGCGATTCGGACAAGCTCGACGATTCGGGCCCCGACAGCTACCGCTACGTCGAGCATCGCGACTATCTGTTTGCCGCCTGGGAAGCGCTCGGCATCGACGACCGCGTGACGTTCGTGATCCACGACTGGGGCTCCGCGCTGGGCTTCGATTGGGCGCGGCAGCACCCTACCGCGATTCTCGGCATCGCGTACATGGAGGCGCTCGTCAGACCGGTCACCTGGGACGAGTGGCCCGAAGCCGCGCGCGGCGTGTTCCAGGGATTCCGCTCCGATGCCGGGGAGGCGATGGTTCTCGAGAAGAACCTGTTCGTCGAGCGCGTGCTGCCCGCCTCCATGCTCCGTACGCTGACGGCCGAGGAAATGGCGGTTTACCGGCGGCCGTTCGAAAACCCCGGTGAAGACCGGCGGCCGACCCTGACCTGGCCGCGTCAGATCCCGATCGACGGAGAGCCCGAGGACGTGCATGCGATCGTGTCTGACTTTGGCGCCTGGCTGTCGACGTGCGACGCGCCGAAGCTGTTCGTCAACGCCGAACCGGGCGCGATCCTGACCGGTCCGCAGCGCGAGTTCTGCCGGAGCTGGCCGAACCAACGCGAAGTCACCGTGCGCGGCGGTCATTTCCTCCAAGAGGACTCGCCGCACGAAATCGGCGCAGCAATGGCCGCCTGGCGCAGCTCGCTAGACTAGCCGCACCCAATTGAAATCGGTGTAGGCGCACCGCACAATGCCGCTTCACGTTTGGCCGCATGGAGCATCGAGGCCTTGGGTACATTCGGCACCGGTCAAGCGATTCGGCGCAAAGAGGACGAGCGGTTCACGCAGGGCCTGGGCCGCTATACCGATGACATAGCGCTCGACGGACAGGCCTATCTGTACATGTTCCGTTCTCCGTACGCCCACGGCCGGATCACGAGTCTCGATGTCGACGCCGCTCGTCGCTCGCAGGGTGTGGTGGCCGTCTACATCGCCGACGACCTTGCCGAGGGCGGCGTCCGTGACCTGCCGGGCTCCGAGATGCCGAAAAGCTCCGTGACGCCGGCACGTCCCGCGCTGCAACAGCCACCGCTCGCGCGAGAGCGTGTACGCTACGTCGGCGAGCCGGTCGCCGCCATCGTCGCCGAGTCGATCGCTGCCGCGAAGGACGCCGCCGAGTCGATCGACTTCGACGTCGACGAGCTCGATGCGGCGGTCACGATTCGTGATGCGTTGCTGGACGGCGCGCCGCTGGTACACGAGCACGTGTCCGGCAATCGCTACGGCGTGTTGGAATACGGCGATCTGCGCGAGACCGAGGCGGTGTTTGCCGCCGCTCTACACACCGTGGATGTCGAGGTCGTCAACAACCGGCTCGCGCCGACCCCCATGGAGCCTCGAGGTTGCGTTGCGACCTACGACAAGACCGCCGGCACGATGACCGTGTATCAAGGTTGCCAAGGCGTACACTCGCTGCGCGATTCGATTCTGACGACGATCGAGCTCGAAGGGCTGCGCGTCGTTTCGCCCGACGTCGGCGGCGCATTCGGCCTCAAGTTCTTCCTCCAGTGCGAGACGGTCGTCGCCGTGTATGCCGCCAAGGCGCTCGGACGCCCGATCAAGTGGATCGCGGAGCGCACCGAGAGCTTTCTCGCGGACACCCACGGTCGCGACCACGTCAGTCGCGCCAGCGTGGCAATGGACGAGGACGGCAAGTTCCGGGCACTACGGATTTCCATCGACGCCAATCTCGGCGCCTACTGCGGGCAGGCCGGTACGTACATCCCCTGGTTCGGCGCCTGCATGAGCTCCGGCTGCTACGACGTGCCCGTCGGCTACGTGGACGTGACGATGGTGGTAACGAACACCGTGCCGGTCGATGCCTACCGCGGCGCGGGACGCCCGGAGGCCGCCTACCTGATCGAGCGGTTGGTCGACAAAGCTGCGAGGTCGATGGATCTCAGCCGCGACGAGATCCGACGGCGGAATTTCATCCGTCCCGAGCAGTTTCCCTATCGCACGTTTACCGGGCGCGCGTATGACTCCGGCGAGTACGCGGCGGTGATGGATGCGGCGCTCGAGCGCGCCGACTGGCAGGGATTCGAGGCTCGGCGCGCGGAGAGCGCTGCCAACGGCAAGCCCCGAGGCTTAGGGCTCGCTTGCTACGTCGAGATCTGCTCCGGTCTCGGCGGCGAGCAGACACACATCAAGTTCGAGAAGGACGGACGTGTGACGGTCTTGATCGGCACGCAGTCCGGCGGCCAAGGGCACGAGACCAGCTTCGCACAAATGGTCGCGGCCGGGCTGGGCGTCGACATCGACACGATCGATCTGATTCAAGGCGACACCGAGCGCGTGCCCACGGGTCAGGGAACCGGCGGGTCGCGCTCCATGGTCATTGCCGGATCGGCTCTTTATCGGACCGTGGACAGCCTGATCGAGGCTGGACGCTCGATGGCCGCCGAGGTGCTCGAAGCGGCGGCCGTCGACATCGAATTCGAGGGCGGCAGCTATCGCATCGCCGGCACGGACCGCAGCGCACCGATTGCAGAGATCGCAACCGCGAGCTACGGGCCACGCCCCGAAGGCGTCGAGGAAGGACTGTACAGCAGCGAGCGTTTCACGCCGGAGGCCGGCACGTTCCCGAACGGCTGCCATGTCTGCGAAATCGAGATCGATCCGGACACCGGCGTCATCGACATCCTGAGGTATACCGTCGAGGACGACGTCGGCACCGTCGTCAATCCGCTGCTGCTCGAAGGGCAAATCGTCGGCGGCGTGGCGCAGGGTCTCGGTCAGGCCTGCGCCGAGCAGGCAGTCTACGACGCCGACGGCGGGCAGCTCCTGACCGCGACGTTCATGGACTACGAGGTGCCGCGCGCCGATTGGATCCCCGAGATCGACTTTTGCTATCGCGAAGTCGCGTCGCCGCGCAACCCGTTGGGCATCAAGGGCGCCGGTGAAGCGGGCACGGTCGGCTCCGCGCCGGCACTGATCAGCGCGGTGCTCGACGCGCTCGCGCCGCGCGGCATCGAGCACGTCGACATGCCGGTGACGCCGCATCGGCTCTGGCGGGCGCTGAACGTGTAGCAAATGCTCTCGCCGGGGCGGACGCCCCAAAAAAAAAGCGGCTCCCGATTGGGGAGCCGCATACCTTTAGTACTCGTCCCTTGGCTCTTTCGTCCCCCGCCAAGTTGTACCTGAAGGTGTCGTCGAAGCTGTTGGAGCCGCCTGTTTGTTGTTGAAAGACGACTCGACTACGAGGAAGAAGGTCGCAGAAATGCCTCGGGATGTCAATTTCTTAGCGGAATGTGCAAAAACGAGTCTAGCTTGATCTTCCCTTGTAGCATTCATGCAACACATATATGGGAAAGGCGCCCGACCGGCCCATTGTTTTTCAAGCACTTGTTGAGGATTTATCAGAAGTGTCTCGAACGCGGACGCTGGGTGCGCGCCGGGCCCTCGAGTTTTGCCCGCGCTCGCCGCGCCGCGCGCGGCCGAGATCGTCAACGATAGGTCAGTAGAGCCGGCGACAGATGTCCGACGTCGTTGAAGCGATCGAGTGAGACCCGCTCGCCGCTAAACGTGAACTGGGTGATCGAGCAATTGTGAATCCGCCAATTGAGTTCCGCCGCCGCGAGGTCCGGCGCGGACAAGGCCGTCTGCACGCTGACGCCGATCACACCGCCGGACGTGAACACGGCCACCGACGCGCCGCGCCCGGCGTCGGCGAGAATGTCGGCTAGGGCCGCGCGGACCGCCCCGCTCCATTCGGCCCACGTCGTCGACACGATATCGTCATGGTTACCGGCGATCCACTGCGACAGCACGGCGGCCAGCAGGCGGTGAAACTGCCGGTATCGGTCCCCTGGGTCCGCCGCGTTGTCGAAGGCGTCGGCGAGGGCGGCGATATCCCGATCTCGTTCGCGAAGGTGCCGCCCGAGCGTCTCCAGAATCTCTTCGGCCGGGTATTCGTTCAGGCGCTCAGTCGTGACGAGCTCTGGCCACGGCCGGCCCGCGCGTCGAAACGCGGCGCCGACCGCATGAGCGGTCGCGGTCTGTCGCTCGAGCGTTCCCGACCACAGTTTATGGGGCACGAAACCGGCATCGAGCCAACGACTGGCGAGCGCCTCGGCCTGCGCCAAGCCGAGCTCCGAGAGGCAATCGTAGTTGTCCGAGAACAGCCGCGCCTGGCCGTGCCGCACGACATACAGCTCGCTCATCAAGATCCTTCGTCACGACGGGGCTGGCCGTCGATTATCCAGCCGCACGGATTACAATACCTGCCGGGGCGCGCAAAATAGTACCGCGGCCGAGCGTGGCGGACCATCGACGGTCCATTTCGAGAGGGGACGAAACATGATTGTTGAGCAGATTTGGACCGCGAACGCGTACCGCAACTTCAACTATCTGATCGCCTGTCCGGAGTCCGGCGAGGCGCTGGCGGTCGACCCCCTGGACTACAAAAAATGTCTCGCAGCCGCGGACAGGAACGGCTGGACGATCTCGCAGATCCTGAACACGCATGAACACGGCGATCATACGGGTGGCAACAGGGCGATGGTCAAAGCCACCGGCGCCAAAGTGATCGCGCACGCGAACGCTCGGGACCGGATTCCCCACATGGACCGTGGCGTCGGCGCGGGCGACGTGATCAAGATCGGCAAGACCGTAGAGCTCGAGTGTCTCGATACGCCCGGGCACACGATGAGCCACATCTGCCTGCTGTCACACACCGACCAACCGGCGTTGTTCAGCGGCGATACCCTGTTCAATGCGGGCGCCGGCAACTGCCACAATGGCGGACATCCGCACGAGCTGTACGAGACGTTTGCCACCCAACTCGACCGGTTGCCGGAAGAGACCAAGCTGTATCCCGGTCACGACTATCTCGTGAACAACCTGCGATTCACGCTGGATCGGGAACCGGACAACGCGGCCGCCGAAGACATGCTGGCACGCTACGAGGACCAGGATCCCGACGATGCGGTCGTCACGACGTTGGCGCAGGAAAAAGAGTTCAACACGTTTTTCCGCCTGCAGAGCTCGACGGTCATCGCGCGACTGAAGGAAGTATTTCCAGAGCTCGGCGACTCGCCGTCTCCGAAGGAGGTATTCCTGGCGCTCCGCGAGCTGCGCAACCGCTGGTAGTCTTCATCGGAGTGGCTCAGCTAGCGCTGCGCTCTTTTTGCGATGAAGAACGCCCCGGCTTGCGGGCAAGTCGTAGGAGCCCGTCCCGACGGGCAACCTTTATCGACTCTGCCGTCGCCCGCGAGAGCGGTCTCCTACAGCAGACGACGCTTGATGGCGGCGAGACGCCGCCGCTGCTGAGCGTTGGGGCTTATCGTCTCGCGTACCGCGAACCAAAGCCACTGCAGCGCGTCGTACGTGCGTGTCTGCCGTCCCAGCCGCTCGCGCGCCTCCGGCGTTGCGCCGCCGGCGTAGGCACCGAGCAGCAGCTCCGCGGCCCCTCGATCCATGTCGTGAAAGCCGATCAGCGAGGCTAGGTCAAAAAGCGGGTCGTTGTCGCAGGCGTATTCCCAGTCGAGCAGCATCAGTGTCTTGGCGCTGACGATATTTGCCGCCACAACGTCGTTGTGACAGGTGACCGGCGCATCCGCTTGATCGCTTTCATCGATGACACGGACACAGCGTCGACCGATCGCAGTCAGCTCGTCGTGGCCCTCGAGTCTGCCGAGATAGCGCGCGGCGATCTCGCCGGCATCGAAAACGTCGCCGGATAGCGGCAATCGATGCACGCGCCGCAGCACCGCGCCGATCGACTCGATCGTGAGGGGATCGTGAAGGTCCTGCTCTGTCCACACGCGTCCGTCGACGAACCGGCGGATGAGAATGCCGCGTCGGATATCGGCGAAAACGACCTCGGGCGCGAGCGCTTTCTTGGACGCAGCGTCGAGGATTCGAAGCTCGCGTTCCCTGTCCAGACCAAAAGCCCACGTATGGCCGTCATCGAGCCGCAGTACGAACGCCTCGCCACCGCGGCGAATCTTGTAGGTGCGATTCGTCAGTCCGCCCAGTCGCTCCTCGATGGTGACGTCGGACCATTCCGGAATGCCCGCAAGAGCGAGACGCGGACTCATCGTAGTGCACCCAGTGCCGCCGCCGTGCCGGTCTGGGCGCGATACGATCGCGTCCAGGCAACGAGACCAAACGGCACCATGAACACGTAGAAGACGAACAAGAGTGACGTGAGCTCGAGGCCGCGAGCCCAGTAGATGACGACCGAGACGAGATCGATCACCAGCCAATACCACCAGTTCTCCAGCACCTTGCGTGCGACCAGGAACGTGGCCCAGATGGCGGCGTAGGTCGTCATGGAATCGACGTACGGAAAGGCCGCGTCGCTCAAGCGGTCCAATGCGTAGCCGGTGGATAGAGCCAGCAGCGACACCAGGGCGACGGCGACCGCGTGCACCCGCGGCCGCCACGTCGTCACCGGCAAATCCTCGAGTCCGCAGCCCCCGTGCCGCCAGACAGACCAGCCGTAGACCGCCATGCCGAAATAGAACGCGTTGAGCACGGATTCCATGTACAGCCGGGCGTCGAAAAACAAGTACACGTAGATCGCGGTACTCGAGCCGGCACACAGCCAGCACCAGATATTCTGCCGGATTGCGAGCAGCAGATAGCCTACCGCGAGCACGACCGCGGTCAATTCCAACGCCGACAGCGCAGCGAGCTGCTCGCGGACGTCCAACCCGAGCTGCTGCATCTACCCGTCAGGCTCGAGGGGGTTGTTCAGGATCTTGATGGCGAACACCGCTTTCGGGACCTGCTCGAAGGTCGTCCGCATCTCGGCCGTCAGCGCCGCCATGACCTCGGCGTATTCGCCGCGAACCTGCGTGCTCATCGGATTCGTTGCGACCTCGAGTCGGTCGTGCGCCTTCAACCGCTCGATCACGTCGTCGATCGGAAGAATGAAGTTACGATCGAGCGGGTAGAGACTGATATCAACCGCGATCCGCATGTCGAGCTCCTATAGCTTGATGTCCAGTGTGACACCGATCTGTCGCGGATCCCCCTGGCGTATGTACAGAGTGCTCGGAAAATCCGGCGGCTGGTTACCGAAGAAAAATCCGCGGACGGCGTAGTGCTCATCCAACAGGTTGCGCGCCCAGAGCTGCGCGGCCCAACGTTCAGACTCGAAGCCTATGCGGGCGTTGACGAGCTCGTAGGACTGCGAGCGCTGATCGTGGCTCACGTCGAAAAAGAACTCGTCGCGGGCCATGACGTCCAGGCGCGCGAAGAAACCCTGCGGATGACGATAGCTGCCGCCAATCGCCGCCGAGTAGCCCGGCGCGTGCGCCTGATCGCGACCGCTCAAGTCCACCTCCGGCGTTGCGAAACGGGCGAACTCGGCATCGAGCAAGCCGATGCTCGCATAGAGCTCGAACGGATCGGCCGGAATCCAGCGAGCGTCGGCCTCGAACCCGATCGTCCGGCCCTTTGCGGCGTTGTCGGTAAAGAAGACGAACGAGGCCGGATCGTTGGGGTTCAGTTGGAACGACGTCCGCACCTGCTGATCGCGGCGCTCGCTGTAGAACAGCGCGGCGTTCACCGCGAGACGGTCGTCGGCGAACAGCGTCTTGGCGCCGGCCTCGATGTTCCACAGGACTTCCTGATCGAATTCGCGGCGGCCGGCGGGTACCAGCCCGAGGTTGAATCCGCCCGCTTTGTAGCCGCGCGAGACGGACAGATAACCGGTCGAGCGCTCGCCTAAGTCGCGACGGTAGGCGATCTCGCCCCCGACCATCGTCTCGTCGGGCGCCAGCGCGAGGCCGTCCGAATCCGTGTAGTCGGTCGATCGGTTCTCTATTCTCAGACCCAGCGTCAGGTCTCCCGCATCCGACACCGGCAACTCGATCTGAGCATATGCTGCGACGTTGAGCGAATCGAAACGGCTGTCGAACACCAGGTCGAGCGTATCGGAGAAGTCGTAGACCACCGGATCGACGTAGTTGCCTCGATTGACCGTCGCCAGGTCCTCCTCGAGGCGCAGCGCATACATTCCGACCAGCCACTCCCGGCCGCCTTGACCGGTGGCGGCCAGGCGAAAATCCTGGCTCAGAGTTTGGCGCTCACGCGCGTTGATCGAGACGTAGTCGTATGTGAACGGCGCCCAGGAAACGTCGTTTCCCCAGTCCGCGTCGAACGAGAAGTCGATGTCCGACGCGGCGTAGGACGTGACCGACGTGAACGAAGCGGCGTCCGCGATGTCCCGAGTCGCCGTGAAGGCTAGGCCCGTGCTCTCCTGCGCGTCCTTACCCGGCTTGTCCGACAACACCGTCATGCTGTTGTCGATGGCGAACGCGTCGTAGCCGTCGTCGATGTCGGCATACATGCCGTTCAGACGCAGCGTCCAGTCGTCGCCCGCATGCCAGTGTAGCTTGGCGCGCGCGGTCGTTTCGCGCCGGCCGTTGGTATCCGAGCGGCCTAAGAACGCGTTGTCGCGGAACCCGTCGCTGTCGTGATGATGCGCACTGACGCGATACTTCATCGTGCTGCCGGCGGCGACCGGTCCTCCGAATGCCACTCCGCCGGCGAACGTGGAGTCGTCCGCGGCGGTGATCCGCATCTTCGCCGACCATTCGTCGGTCGGATCGACGCTTCTCAAATAGATCAAGCCGGCCAGTGCGTTGGCGCCGTAGCGGCTGCCCTGCGGCCCGCGCAGAACCTCGATCTGCTGCAGATCGAACAGCGTCGCCGCCGTTCCGATGCCGCTGAAGTCGATGTCGTCGATGATGAAGCCCACCGAGGGATTCGGCGCACCTTCGTACTGTTCCAGCTCGCCGACGCCCCGAATCTGCAGGTAGCGCGCGCGATTACCGTCGCCGGACCAGTTCAGATTCGGGATCGCGTATATCAGCTCTTCGAAGTGCTGTACCGCCGCCCCCTCGATCGTGTCTTGGTCCAGAACGGTCACGCTGGCCGGCAACTCGAAAGCCCGCCGCTCGCGGAAGTCGGCCGTGACGACGATCTCTTCGAGGACCTCTTGTGCCTCCGCGGAACAGATCGCGAGGACGAGCGCCGCCACCGCGATGCCGCGAGATTGGAATACGATGGAAGACATGCACGATCCCTCTTCCTACGCCGGTATTACCCGGTTCAGGTTCTAAGGGTTCCCGTATCGGCCGGCGCCGCCCGGCGCCGCCACGGATCTCAGGTCGGATGACCACCCCTGGATTCGATCCACAGTATATTACAGCCGCCGCCAGCGTAGGAGCCTGTCCCGACGGGCGACCATTATCGACGTGCTGTCGCCCGCCAGGGCGGGCTCCTACAAGACGGTGCCAGCCGAACGGAGCCATCCCGCCAAAGAGTCCCCGCCACCGGA
>JBFGFX010000081.1:0-13173 GCA_041579335.1 Woeseiaceae bacterium
TACACGATTCCCTCGTCGCCGCGCGCGGCCGGTCGTTAGCGTCCCGCCACGCGGCCCGCTACACGCTCACGACGGAATTCTCGGCGTCGTGAAAAGGCGTAGGTACATGTCGTTCCGCTTCGGGCTCGTTGAGCCAGATGCGGTGGTCTAGCAGGTAGCGAAATTGATAGGTTCTGCCGGGCTCGAGGTTGATGTCGGCCTTGAAGCTGCCGTTCTTCAACTTCTTCATCGGGTTCGCGGTCTCCTCCCAGTCGTTGAACTCGCCGACCACGGCAGCCTCGTTCGCCGATTGAACGGCTTCGGGTTCGAGCCTGAACGTGAGTGTGCAGAAGGGCTTCGTCTTGAAGTAGCGTTTCTTGATGCTCATGGTCCATCTCCCAAGCAAATGCGCCGCCGAGATTACAAAAAACCGGCCGAATTGTCGCCATCACAATGGTCCCCGAAGCCGAATTGGCGCCGGCGCGGCCTGCCACCGACGTCCGCACGGGGCGATCGAGCTGCTCCAGGGCGCGTTCTCGACGGACGCCGGGTGTCACTCTTCGGGCCGATAGCCTAAACTCGTATGTGATACGTCTTCGATAACAAAATAGAGAGAGGAGGCTATCGTGTCCCGCCGCCGCGAAAATCCCGCCAAATCTTCAGCCGACGAAATCATCTCCCTGGTCGAGAAAAAATTCCGTGGCGAACAAGCAAAGCTCGTTAGCCAGTTCATGTGGCGCTACTACCGCGACATGCCGGTCGAGGATTTCGTCGACACGCCGGCGGCCGATCTCTACGGCGCCGCGCTCGGGCATTGGAACTATGCCGTCCAGCGCGAGCCGGGCGCCGCCAAGATCCACGTCTACAACCCGCAACCAGAGCAGCACGGCTGGCACTCGAATCACACGATCATCGACATCGTGGCCGACGACAAGTCGTTTCTGGTCGACTCCCTGAGCATGGCTCTGGACGCAATGGGATTAGCGCGCTTCCTGCTGCTGCATCCGGTCATGCGGGTCAAGCGCGACGAGACCGGCAGACTCTTGGCGGTACTCGACGACGATGCCAACGACGAGGGCGCCGTGACGGAGGCCTGGATGCATTTCGAGGTCGCCTGCAGGACCGATCGATCGGCGATCGAGGACATTCGAGATCGCCTGACGAGCGTCCTAGATGACGTCAACGCCTGTGTCGACGATTGGCGTCCGATGACCGAGCGTCTCGTCGCAATCCTCGAGGATCTGACCACGCAGCCACCCGATCTGCCGGCGGCGGAGCTCGAAGAAGGCATCGAGTTTCTGAGATGGATCGGCGACGATCACTTCACGTTTCTCGGCTATCGCGAGTACGAGCTCGTGAAAAAAGACGGGCAAGACGTGCTGCGTTCGGTAGCCGATTCGGGGCTCGGCCTGCTGCGCAATCCCGGCGCCAGCGAGTTCTCGACGAGCTTCGGCAATCTGCCCGCCAAGGAGCGCAAGCTGGCACACAAGCGCGAGCTGCTGATCATCACGAAGTCCAACGCCAGGAGCCCGGTGCACCGCCCCGGCTACATGGATCACATCAGCGTGAAGCAGTTCGACGGTCGGGGCAAGGTCACGGGAGAACGTCGTTTCGTCGGCCTGTTCACATCCGCAGCGTACATCCGCAGCGTACGTTACATCCCGATTCTGAGGAAGAAGGTTGATGCGACGTTGGCGCGGGCTCGGTTTCCGGAGTCCAGTCACGCCAGCAAAGCGCTGTTGCACATCCTCGAGACGTTTCCACGCGACGAATTCTTTCACATCGACGAGGACACGCTGTTCGAGACAGCGATGGGGATCCTGCACCTGCAGGAACGCCAGCGCATCCGTGTGTTCGTGCACCGAGAGCGCTTCGGGCGCACGTATTCCTGCCTGGTCTTCATTCCGCGCGAGCGGTACAACACGCGCGCCCGTGACGTCACGCAGTCCATTCTTGAAGAGACCTTCGAGGCGGAGCTTGCCGACTTCTCCGTGCAGCTCTCCGAGTCGTCGCTTGCCCGACTGTACTTCATGCTGCGCGTTTCGCCGAGGCAGAAAGTCGAGGTCGACATCAAATCGCTGGAGGCGAGACTGCACGACGCGACGCGAGCGTGGAACGACGACCTTGCCGAGGCGATCATAGATTATTTCGGCGAGGAAGAGCAGGGCATGCGACTTCTCGGCCGCTACGGCAAGTCCTTCAGTGCGGCCTACCAAGAGATCTACTCTGCCACTGTCGCCGTGCGCGACATTGCCAAGATGGAGTCACTCGAGCCTGGGCCGCACGGGTTGGCGATGACGCTCTATCGACCGCTGGAAATGCCGGCGGAGCAGATCCGGCTAAAGCTGTTCCGGCCGGACACTCCAGTGTCGCTATCGGATGCGTTGCCAATGCTCGAGAACATGGGCCTGACGGTGGCTCAGGAGAGCCCTGCGCGCGTGGTGCGGGACGACGGCACGTTCGTGTGGATGCACGACTTCCGTCTCGCGCATCAGGAGGGGCCCGAGCTCGACATCGACGACGTGCAGGAGCTGTTTCAGGACGCATTCGCGCGAATCTGGCGCGGCGATGTCGAGAACGACGGATTCAACCACCTGGTGCTGCGCGCCCGCATTTCGTGGCGGGAGATCGTCATCGTGCGTGCCTACGCGAAATACATGCGGCAGATGGGCGTGACTTACAGCCAGGATTACATGGTGGAGACGCTCCTCGCCAATCCAGAGCTCGTGCAGCTCCTCGTGCGCCTGTTTCATGCGCGATTCTCGCCCGAAACGGCGGACCTGGAGCTCGCGAAGAACATCGTCGCGCGGATTGAGCGGGGTCTCGAGCGGGTGGCGCTTCTGGATCAGGATCGCATCCTGAGGGGGTTCTTGAGCGTGATTCGGGCCACCCTGCGAACGAATTTCTACCAGACCGACGGCGCGGGCGCGCCAAAATCGTACCTGTCCCTCAAGTTCGATCCACAGCGGCTTCCGGAGTTACCGGAACCGCGACCGACGTTCGAGATCTTCGTGTATTCACCTCGAGTCGAGGGCGTACATCTGCGCGGCGGTCGGGTGGCACGCGGCGGTCTCCGCTGGTCCGATCGGCGCGAGGATTTTCGCACCGAGATCCTCGGCCTGATGAAAGCGCAGATGGTCAAGAACGTGGTCATCGTGCCCGTCGGCTCGAAGGGTGGATTCGTGCCGCAGCGGCTGCCCGCAACCGGCGGTCGAGAAGCGGTAGTGGCCGAGGCGACGGAATGCTATCGCACCTTCATCCGCGGGCTGCTGGATCTCACCGACAACCTGGTCGACGGCGTCGTTACCGTTCCACCGCTCGTCGTACGACACGACAGCAACGATCCGTACCTCGTCGTGGCCGCGGACAAGGGAACGGCGACGTTTTCCGACATCGCGAACGAGATCGCGATCGAGTATGGCTTCTGGCTCGGCGATGCTTTCGCATCGGGTGGATCGGCGGGCTACGATCACAAGGCCATGGGCATTACCGCCCGAGGTGCGTGGGAATCCGTAAAGCGGCACTTTCGCGAAATGGGCCTCGACACGCAGACGACGCCGTTCACCGTGATCGGTATCGGCGACATGTCGGGCGACGTGTTCGGCAACGGCATGCTGCTGTCCGAGCAGATCAAGCTGGTCGGCGCTTTCAATCATCAGCACATCTTTCTCGATCCTGATCCCGATCCGGCCAAATGTTTTGCGGAACGGAAGCGGTTGTTTCAGCTCGCAGGCTCCACCTGGGACGACTATGACAAGTCGCTCATTTCGGAGGGCGGTGGAGTATTCTCGCGGGCGGCAAAGTCCGTATCGATATCGGCGCCAATGCGCGAACTCCTGCAGATCGACGACGAGGAGGCCACGCCGAACCAGGTGATTCGGGCGCTGCTGCGAGCGCCAGTGGATCTTTTGTGGAACGGCGGCATCGGTACTTACGTGAAGGCGTCCGACGAGCGCAACAGCGAGGTTGGCGATCGCTCGAATGATTCGGTCCGAGTCAACGCGAACGAGCTGCGTTGCAGCGTCGTCGGCGAAGGTGGCAACCTCGGTCTGACGCAGAAAGGTCGGATCGAGTTCGCTCAGAACGGCGGCCGCGTGCAAACGGACGCGATCGACAATTCGGCCGGGGTCGACTGCTCCGACCACGAGGTCAACATCAAGATCCTGCTAGATCAGATCGTCGCGAACGGCGATCTGACCGGCAAACAACGCAACCAGCTGCTCGCCGGAATGACCGCGGACGTCGCCGATCTGGTCATCCGCAACAACTATCTGCAGACGCAGGCGTTGAGCCTTGCCGCCAAGCAGGCGCACTCGATGATAGACGTTCACTCCCGCTTGATCGACGCGCTCGAGCGCGAAGGCAAGCTGACCCGCGAGATCGAGTTCCTGCCCGATAAGGTCGAAATCGAAGAGCGCAAGGAACTCGGCCAGGGTCTGACTCTGCCCGAGCTGTCCGTGCTGATGGGCTACGTCAAGCTGACGATCTATGACCAGCTATTGGAATCGGATCTACCCGACTCCGAGCATTTTGCCAGCGAGCTCATCGAATATTTTCCGCGTGCCATTCGCGATCGTTACAGCGCCGTGGTCCCGTCACACCGCCTGGCCCGCGAAATCGTGTGTACCATCGTAACCAACGAGGTCATCAACCGAGCGGGCGCAACGTTCCTGTTCCGACTGATGGAAGAGACGGGCGCCGCGCCGGCGGACATAGCGCGCGCCTACGTCGTCGCCAGAGACGTGTTCGTGCAGCGCCAGATCTGGGAGCAGATCGAGGCGCTCGACAACAAGGTGGATGCGGCGACGCAGGCCGAGATGCTGCTCGAGGGCCGCAAGCTTGTCGAGAGGGCATCGCGCTGGTTGGTGCGCAATCGACCGCAACCGCTCGACATCGACGGAACCACGCAGTATTTCGCGGACGGTGTGGCCGATCTCGCCGCATCCCTTGCGCGGCACGTCGACGCCGGCAGCCGTAGGAAGATGGACGCCAAGGCCGCCAGATGGATCAAACGCGGCGTGCCGAAACAGCTCGCCGTTGCCGTCGCCGGCTTCGACGAGCTCCCGTCCGCACTCGACATCGTCGAGGTAGCGGTATACCGCGACGCCGGCGTCACGGAGGTCGCGTCCGTCTACTACATGCTCGGCGGTCGGCTCGATCTGCACTGGCTTCGCGATCAGATCAACGCGCTGCCGCGCGACAATCGTTGGCAGGCTTTGGGCCGTGACGCCCTGCGCGACGATCTCTATACCCGCGAGCGTGCGCTCACGTCCGATGTGTTGAAGATCGGTTCTCCTAATACGCCCGCGAGGCAGCGTATCGATCAGTGGATGCGCAGCAACGCGCTGGCCGCCGATCGATGCAAGCGAATCCTGGAAGACCTCCGCTCGAAAGAGCGCGCCGATTTCACGATGCTGTCGGTCGCGCTTAGGGAAATTCGCGGCCTGCGTCAGCTTACCGCGCCGCAGGTGCCGCCCGCGCCGGCCGAGGGGCGCGACAAGTCCTCCGGGAACGGAAAAGACAAGCCGGGCGAGGTGACCGTGCCGGCGGACCGGGGCCCGCAGCGGCCCTCCGCCTAGCCGTCCTCACCGTATTCGTGGTCATCACTGCCGCGGCGTGTCGCGAGCGTCGCTGATCTCCGCAGCCAGTGCTTCCCAACTCGTGAGCGGCAACGAGCACCGGCTACCTACGCAGCGGTAGGCGACCGTCGCGCCGTCGATCGGTACACGGTCGGCGAGCGCGCCGGGCAGCTCGCCGGCGTCGGCCGCGATCGCGAACACGAGCCGCCGCGGCGCGTAGAGTCGTGCCGCAGAATCGCGCCAACGCTCGGCTTCCTCGCCGCCGCGGATCACGATGATCTCGGGATGCTGCAGATACTCCTCCAGCGCTGTCAACAGCGACACGTGTCCGTGTGGATACTCCTCCATCGCTTGCCAGGCGGCTCTGAGCGTCTTCTCCGCGGCATCAAGATAGCGCGGCTCGCCGAGCAGGAACCCCAGGCGCTGCAGCGAGAACGCGGCGACGCCGTTGCCCGAAGGCATGGCCTCGTCCGCGAGCGGCTTTGGCCGATGCATGAGCATCTCGGCGTCGTCCGCCGTGAAATAGAAACCGCCACCGTGCGCATCTAGGAAGTGCTTGAGCATCAGCTCGGCCAAGCGCACCGCGAAAGAGAGGTGCGCCGTGTTCCACCGCGCCTGCAGGAGCTCTAGCAGCGCATCGAGCATGAACGCGTGGTCGTCGAGATAAGCGGGGAATCTCGATTCGCCGTCCTTGTAACTGGCGAGCAGCCGGCCGTCCCGCATCAGCCTGCCGTGCACGAAATTCGCTGCTGCCGCCGCGGCGTCGATCAGACGCGGCTCGCCCAAGGCTTTGCCGGCTATGGCAAGTCCGCGGATGGCCAATGCGTTCCAGGCGGTCAGCTGTTTTTCGTCGCGATCGGGCGGGATCCGCTCGGCACGGGCCGCGAGCAGCGCGGCGCGCGCCGCATCGATGCGTTCGGCGACCGCGGCAACGTCGACTGCCGCAGCTTTCGCGATCTCGCCCAAGGGTGCACGGACCGTGAGATGCCACTTGCCTTCGAAGTTAGCGTCCTGATCCAGTCCGAATCGGTGCGCGAACGCCTCGTAGTCTTGCGCCGGAATCAGCGCCTTGACCTGCTCCGGAGTCCACACGTAGTAGCGGCCCTCCTCGCCTTCCGAATCGGCGTCGCGTGTCGCGTAGAAGCTCCCGTCCGGGGAACGCAGGTCGTCGAGCAGGTAGGCGGCGGTTTCGGCGGCGATCCGCCGGAACAGTGGTTCACCCGTGGCAACGTGCGCCTGCGCATACAGCGCCAGGAGGGGCCCGTTGTCGTAGAGCATCTTCTCGAAATGCGGTATTTGCCAGTAGCGGTCCACCGAATAACGGCAGAAGCCGCCGCCGAGCTGATCGTAGATGCCACCCTCGGCCATTCGAGTGAGCGTCAGGGTCGCCATGAACAAGGCCTCGACGTCCGGCTCGGCCTCGCTCGCGCTTGCCCGCCAGTGCCTGAGCAGCCGCTCCAAGGTCGTCGGATGCGGGAACTTCGGCGCCTCGCCCACGCCGCCGAACTCGCGGTCGAAGCTCTGCCCGATCTTTTCGCGCGCCAATCGCAGCGGCCGCTCGGTCAGCGCCTGCTCATCGCTCGCCCGCTGCGGCTCGAGCCTACCGAAGACGGCGCGGAGCCGGCCGCCTTGGGCACGAACCTCGGCGGTGTTGTCGCTGAAGTAATCTGCGACCCGACAAAGCAGGTCCTTGAACGACGGCATACCGTAGCGCGGTTCCTTCGGGAAGTAAGTGCCGCCGAAGAACGGCACCTGGTCCTCCGGGTCGAGGAACATCGTCAACGGCCAGCCACCCGGGCGCTGGGTCAGGAGCTGGTGTGCGGTCTGATAGATCTTGTCGACGTCCGGCCGCTCTTCGCGGTCCACCTTGATGTTCACGAAGCGTTCGTTCATCAGGTCGGCGGTCTCGGCGTCTTCGAACGACTCGTGCGCCATGACGTGACACCAGTGGCAGGCCGAATAGCCCACGGACAGTAGGATCGGCTTGCCGCTCGTTTTTGCCAGCGTGAGTGCCTCTTCGCCCCAGGGATACCAGTCCACGGGATTGTCGGCGTGTTGCTGCAGGTACGGGCTGGTTTCCTGCGCAAGCCGGTTACGGTGCTGATCGTTGCGAGACGGCATGGGCGGGGCTAGACGAAATGCGCCCACTATAGCGCATCGCAGGTGGACTCATGGGCGCGATTTATGCAAGCTTCGAGCATGCTGACCTATCCAGAGATTGACCCGGTCCTCATTTCGATCGGCTTCTTGAAGATCCGATGGTACGGACTGATGTACGTCGTCGGTTTCGTCATCGCGTGGTTACTCGCGCGGAAGCGCGCGAAAGAGAGCTGGTCGATCATCAAGGCGCAGCAGGTCGACGACCTGATCTTCTACTGTATGCTCGGCGTGATCGTGGGCGGTCGACTCGGCTACGTGCTCTTCTACGGCCTCGATAATCTGGCCGCCGATCCGCTGTACGTCTTCAAGATTACCGAAGGCGGTATGTCGTTCCACGGCGGGTTGGCCGGAGTGATGGTCGCCATGTGGCTTCTGTCGCGCAGGCTCGGCGTACCCATGTGGGGCCTGTGGGACTTCGTCGCCCCGCTCGCCCCGCTCGGGCTGTTCTTCGGCCGGATCGGCAACTTCATCAACGGCGAGCTGTGGGGCAAGCCGACGGACGTGCCCTGGGGCTTCAAGGTCGGCGACCAGGTGCTGCACGCCTCGATGCTGTACGAAGCCATCCTTGAGGGCTTGGTGCTGTTCGCCATCTTGTGGCTCTACTCCGCGAGGGAGCGACCACACATGTCGGTCTCGGGCCTGTTCCTCCTGTTTTATGGCATATTCCGCTTTCTGGTCGAGTTCGTGCGGGTGCCCGACAGTCATCTCGGCTATCTCGCGTTCGGCTGGGTGACGATGGGGCAGATCTTGAGCCTGCCGATGATCCTGTGCGGCGCGCTGATGCTCGTGCTCGCTCATCGCAGGCGTCCCGCGAAAGAGGTAACCGTCTGAAATGCGACAGTATCTGGACATGATGCGACTCGTCCGCGAGAGCGGCGTGCATAAGCGCGACCGCACCGGAACCGGTACCTTGGCGCTGTTCGGCCATCAGATGCGCTTCGATCTAGGCGCCGGCTTTCCGCTCGTGACGACCAAGAAGCTGCACCTTCGCTCGATCATCCACGAGCTGCTCTGGTTCCTGCGCGGCGACTCCAACGTGCGCTACCTGAACGACAACGGCGTCTCGATCTGGAACGAGTGGGCCGACGCGGACGGCGAGCTCGGTCCCATCTACGGCGTACAATGGCGCAGTTGGCCGACTCCGGACGGCCGGCATATCGATCAGATCACCGACGTGATCGACCGCATCCGGAGCGACCCGGATTCACGCCGCATCCTCGTCTCGGCGTGGAACGTTGCGGCGCTCGACGAGATGTCACTGCCGCCGTGCCACACCTTGTTTCAGTTCTTCGTCGCGGACGGAAAGCTCTCTTGCCAGCTCTACCAGCGCAGCGCCGACATCTTTCTGGGCGTACCGTTCAACATCGCCTCCTATTCGCTACTGACGCATATGATTGCGCAGCAGACCGACCTGGGTGTCGGCGAGTTCATCTGGACCGGCGGCGACTGTCATCTGTACACCAATCACCTCGAGCAGGCGGACAAGCAGCTCGCGCGTGAACCGCTGCCGCTGCCGACGCTCGCCATCAAGCGCCGGCCGCCGAGCATTTTCGAGTATCGGTACGACGACTTCGAGATCCTGAACTACGAATCGCATCCGCATATCCCCGCCGCGGTCGCGGTCTGATTCCTGCGCGTGATGATCTCGATGATCGTTGCGGCCGCGGCGAACAACACGATCGGCAAAGACGGCGCCCTGCCGTGGCACCTGCCGGATGACTTGAGGCGCTTCAAAGCGATCACGATGGGCAAGCCGATCGTCATGGGACGTCGGACCCACGAGTCGATCGGCCGGCCGCTGCCCGGCAGGCAGAACATCGTCATCACACGAACCCCCGGCTTCGAGGCGGGCGGGTGCGACGTGGTCGGTAGTCCTGCCGACGCGCTAGCGGCTGCCGCAGACGCCGAGGAGGTCGTGGTGATCGGCGGCGGCGAAATCTACCGCCAGTTCCTGCCCTGGACCGAGCGCATTTACATGACCCGGGTCGATGCGCAGGTCGACGGCGATGCGTTCTTTCCGGATCTCGATCCGGGCGACTGGCGGGTCGCCGATAGCGAGGAATTCCCCGCTGAAGGCGTGCGGCAATACGCCTACGTCTTCCAGGTCCTGGACCGAACCACGAAACCGTGTCGGTCGCCCGTCAGGACGGGCTCCAAGGGCTGATTCTGAGATAGGTGTTTAGGAGCTTGCCCCGGCGGGCGACCGCGCGTTACAGCGGTGCCAGACGCTCGCGGGCGAGCCGCACCGCGCGCTCGAGATCGATGTCGGCGAGCGACTCGACGTCGCGGATCAGCTCTGCAAGCAGGTCTGCCTGTATCCGCCCGCGCCGCTGCGCGACCGCGTACGGGATCTCGTCGTGGAACATCACCATCGAATACTGCGGGATGAAGCGATCCGGCATGCGCCGCTCGAGCTCGAAAGAGAGCTCTTTGCGCAGAGCGAACTTGGGATCGCGCACCGTGTCGCGCATCTCTACGTAGTTGTCGAGCGCCATGTCTGCGATCGCATTTGCATTGACGAGCTGCAACGCCTCGAACTCGGCGTAGAGCTCGGCCCAGTTCGGCTCGCCGCGAGCAAGCAGCTCGTCGAACAGCACGCAGTCCTCGAATGCGAGATTCATGCCTTGACCGTGAAATGGTACGATTGCATGCGCCGCGTCGCCGATCAGCAGCACTTTGTCCTCATCGTGCCAGTGGCGACAGCGGACCGTGCCAAGAATGCCGACGGGATTAGTAAGATAACTGTTTACCAGGTTCGGGATCAGCGGCACGACATCCGAGAAATGTTCGTCGAAGAATGCGGCCACCTTGGGCTTCGAGTCGAGCGCGGCGAAACTCGAGTCGCCCTCGTTCGGCATGAACAGCGTCAAGGTGAAATCGCCGCCCGGATTCGGCAGCGCGATGAGCATGAAATCGCTGCGCGGCCAGATGTGCAGCGCGTCTTGCTCCATCTCGAAGCCGCCATCGGGCGTCGGCGGGATCGTCAGCTCTTTGTAGCTGTGGGGCAACAACGATTCCGTCGGTGCGATGCGGCTATCGTGTTCGTAGCCACGCCGGATGACGGAGCCAGCGCCGTCTGCGGCGATTAGCGCCCTGGCCGGCAGCGAGTAGCGCTCGCCGGCGCTCTTCATCACGACCTCACCAGCGGCAGGATCGAACGCGTCGACTGCATGCTCGAAGAGAATCCGCACGCCGAAGCCGTCGACGGCCTTCTCGATCAGGATACGATTCAACTCGGCTCGCGAGACCGAATAGATCAGCTCGTTCTCGCGCAGTCCGTAGGCCAGGAGCTCTTTGCGACCGTCCGTCTCGTGGATCATGCGCCCGCGCATCGGCATCAACAGTGGCTCGACGTCGGCGAAGACACCGGCGTGTTTCAAACCGCGGATGCCGCGCGCAGACAGCGCGAGGTTGATCGAGCGGCCGGCCGCCTGTTGCGACGAGCGGGGGTCCGGGCGCATTTCACGAATCGTGACGGGATAGCCGTGCCGAGCAATCATGATCGACAGCAGGCTGCCGCACAGGCCTGCCCCGAGGATGTTGACGTCTCGTTTTGCCATGGCCTCAGCCGCCCATCGCTGTTTGCAGGCGCGCCACGAAGTCGAAGACATCCTCGAAGCTGTTGTAGAGTGGTACCGGCGCGACCCGAATCACGTTGGGCTCGCGCCAGTCGGCGATCACGTTCCGAGCGAGCAGCGCGTCGAACACTTCCTTAGGCGCGCGCGATGCGTCGCGAACGATCAGCGACAGCTGACAACCACGCGCTGACGGCGGCGTGATCGATTCGACGCGGCCGCGAAGCTCTTTTTGCAGCAGAAAATCCATGAAGCCCGTCAACCGTACCGACTTCTCGCGCAGCTTGTCCATCCTGGCGGCCGCATAGATTTCGAGCGACGCGATGACCGGGGCGAGGGACAGGATCGGCGGATTGCTGAGCTGCCAGAGGTCGGCGCCTTTGGCGGGGGTGAACGACCGCGCCATCTCGAAGCGCGTCGCTTCGTCGTGACCCCACCAGCCGAGCAGCTGGCGCGAACCGTCCGCGTCCAAGTGCCGCGCGTGGACGAAGGCGCCGCCGACGGCGCCGGGGCCCGAGTTCAGATACTTATAGCTGCACCAGGCCGCGAAGTCGGGGCCCCAGTCATGCAGCTCGAGCGGCACGTTGCCGATCGCGTGAGCGAGATCGAGGCCCACGCGACACTCCGCCTGCTGCGCGAGCTCGCAGATCTCCCGCATCGGCAAGACCTGGCCGTTGTAATACTGCACGCCGGGCAGCATCAGAAGCGCGATGTCGTCGCCGTGTCGCTCGAGGATCGCATGCAGATCCTCGAGCAAGAGCTCTCCGTCGTCGCTACGCGGCGCCCATTCGATCAGCGCTTCCGCGGGATCATGGCCGTGCAGGCTGAGCTGCGACATGACCGCAAAGCGGTCGGAAGGGAAGGCGGTAGATTCGATCACTATCTTTCGCCGTCGGCCGTCGGGGCGATAAAACGTCGTCATCAACAGGTGCAGATTGACGGTCAGCGTGTTCATCGCGACCACTTCCTGCGCCTCGCTGCCGGTCAGCGTCGCGAGTCCTTTGTTCGCAAGTCGGTGGTAGGGCAGCCAGGGTCGGCGCGCGCGCTCGTGACCGAGCACGCCGAGGGACGCCCAATCCTCGAGCTCTTCACGCACGTATTGCGCCGCGAGCTTGGGCTGCAGGCCTAAGGAATTGCCGCAGAGGTAGACGCAGGACAGCCCGTTTTGCTCCGCTGGATGGTTGAACTCGTCGCGATAATCACGAAGCGGATCCGCGCTGTCCTGCGCCTGGGCGAATGCCCGCGACGCTTCGAAGTCGGCGGCGGTCATGCTTCGAAGGCTCCGCGCTCGAGGTCGAGCCAGCGGAGCGCCGCGTCCGCCAACAGCAGCTCACGCGTCCTGGCGTCCAAGTCCATCGACTCGATCAGCTTGCCCGGATGATGTTCTCCGAGCGGGAACGGATAATCGCTGCCCAATGCGATGCATTCCGGCCCGAACAACTCGAGCATGTAGCGCAACATCGATTCGTCGTGCACGAGAGAGTCGACGAAAAAGCGGCCGATGTATTCGCGCGGGTTGCGTTCGTTGTGGGTTGCCACGATATCGGGACGGACGTTGAAGCCGTGCTCGAGCCGGCCGATGAGCCCTGGAAACGCCCCGCCGCCATGGGCGAAGGCGACCCGAAGATCGGGCAGTTTCTCGAACACGCCGCCGAAGATCAGCGAGCAGATGGAAAGAGCCGTCTCGGCCGGCATGCCGACCAGCCAAGGCAGCCAGTACAGCCCCATGCGTTCCTTGCCGAGCATCTGCCACGGATGCACGAAGATTGCCGCGCCGAGCTGCTCGGCAGCCTCGAGGATCGGAAAGACGCGCGGATCGTCCAGATTCCAGCCGTTGACGTGCGTTCCGATCTGCACGCCCGGAAGCTTCAAGGAGTGGA
>JBFGFX010000082.1:0-12799 GCA_041579335.1 Woeseiaceae bacterium
CATCAGGCTCAGCGACGGGCAGGTCGTCGGCGATGGCGCACCAGAGGCCCAGCGATGAACAAACGTCTCTTGCCGCTGCTCGCGGTGCTTTTAACCGGCTGCGCGGAGGAGCAGGCGACCGCGCCGATATACGAGGCGGTCGCGGTCGAGCGTCGCTCCATCAGCGTCACGGTCGGATCGACCGGCGTCGTCGAGCCGCTCGCGACCGTCGAGGTCAAGTCGAAGGCGTCGGGCGAGGTGTTGGAGCTCTTGGTCGAGACCGGCGATCACATCCGCGAAGGCGACCTCATGGTCCGCATCGATCCGCGTACCGTGCGCAACCGCCTCGCGCAGGCCGAAGCCGAGCTCAAAGCCGCGCTGTCGCGTCGCAGCATCTCGGAGACCCAGATGCAGCGCGCCGAGGCCTTGGTCAAGCAGGGCACGTTCACCGAGGCGGACTACGAGCAGGCCGCGCTCGAGCTGGCGAACGCCGAGGCACAGGTCGTCAGCGCCGAGGTCGCCGTCGAGAATGCACGCATCGCGCTCGATGACACGGAGATCCGCGCGCCCGTGACCGGCACCGTCATCGAGAAGCCGGTCGAGAAGGGCCAGGTGATCTCCTCGCCGACGCAGGACGTCGGTGGCGGCACCCTGCTCCTGAAGATGGCCGACCTGAGCGCGGTGCAGGTACGCGCGCTGATCGACGAGACCGACATCGGCAAAGTGAGGGCAGGGATGCCGACCCGCGTGACCGTGGCCGCTTACCCGAACCAGCCCTTCATGGGCGAGGTCGTGAAGATCGAGCCGCAGGCGGTCGTCGAGCAGAACGTTACGATGTTCGCCGTGATCATCTCGATCCAGAATCCGCACGGCCTGTTGCTGCCCGGCATGAATGCCGAAGTCGACGTGTCGATCGCGCGGCGCGAGGACGTGTTGGCGGTGCCGATCATGGCCCTGCGCACCGGACGCGATGTCGAGGCCACGGCCGGCCTGCTAGGGCTGAGCGAGGCCGACCTGCGCAAAGACTTGAGCGGCGGCGGCGGAAAGTCCGGCGACCGCGCGAAGTCTGACGACCGCGGGGACCGCCCCGCGTTGCGTACCGACTACCGCTTCGGCGGCGAATTCTGGGTCGTCGTCTCAGAAGGCGACGGCCGCGCCCGCCCTGCGACTGTGCAGACGGGAATCACGGACCTCGACCATGTCGAGATCGTCGCTGGGCTCTCGGAAGGCGAGCTCGTCCTGCTCCTGCCGAGTGCGTACCTGATCGAGACCCAGGAGCGGCTGCAGCAGTTCATCAACCGCCGCGTCGGCACCCTGCCCGGCATGGGATCACGCTGATGCTCTTGGGCGAGACGCTGCGTATCGCGCTGCAGTCCATCCGCGGCAACCTGTTTCGCGCCGCGCTGACGATGCTCGGGATCGTGATCGGCGTCGGCGCCGTGATCACGATGGTGGCGCTCGGCACCGGGGCGCAGCGCGCGATCGACGAGCAGATGCAGGCGCTCGGCGGCGATATCCTGTCGATCGGCAGGGCGAACCGCTTCAGTCGCGGTATCGCGCGCGACGAGGGCACGCTAACGACCGACGATGCGGCGGCGCTGGCGAAGGGATCCGATCTCTTCGACGGCGTCGTGCCGGAGATCAACTCCCGATTCCAGGTCAAGCACGGCAATCGCAACCTGAACCTGTCGGTGATCGGCACGACGCCGAACTACCTCGACGTGCACGGCTTCACGATGGCGCTGGGCAGCATGTTCACGCGTGCCGACGATGCCGGGCGCCGCCGCGTCGCCGTCCTCGGCAGCGAGATACCCGGCATGCTCGACACGGACGCGGCGGGACTGATCGGCCGCACGATTCAGATCCGTTCGATCGGCTTCGAGGTGATCGGCGTGCTGGAGTCGAAAGGGTCTTCGGGCTGGCGCAATCCCGACGACGACGTTTGGATACCGCTCAAGACGGCGCAGTTCCGCGTGACCGGCGACGACGCCGTCGAGTCGATCAGCGTCCGGGTCCGCGACGGCGCGCCGATCGAGCAGGCGATGGTGGACGTCGAGCGCGTCCTGCGCCGCGAGCACGGCATCCTGCCGGGCAAGGACAACGACTTCTCGATCATGAACCGCAAGCAGTTTCTCGACTCGCGCCAGCAGGCGACCGAGGTGTTCACTTATCTGCTCGCCGGCATCGCCGGCGTGAGTCTGGTAGTCGGCGGCATCGGCATCATGAACATCATGCTCGTCACGGTCACCGAGCGGACCCGCGAGATCGGGATACGCAAGGCCCTAGGAGCGACCCGCGCGAACATCCTGCTGCAGTTTTTGGTCGAGTCGATGATGCTCTGCCTGATCGGCGGCGTCTTGGGGTTGCTGCTCGGCGCGGGCGCCGCGTACCTCGCAAATCAGCTCGCCGGCTGGCAGACCGTCGTCACGACCGCCTCCGTCTTGACCGCGTTCGCCTTCAGCGCCGCGGTCGGCCTGACGTTCGGTATTTGGCCGGCCCAGCGGGCCGCCCGCCTGGACCCGATCGATGCGCTGCGCTACGAATGATTCGCGTCATTCTGTTCTTGGGGAAATATATGCCGCCGAATCCGGGTCTCTAGGTAGTGATTGATAAGGGAGCTCCCGATGCAACTCGGCCGACAACTACTCTATCTCGTCTTCGTTGCCGCGCTGGTGGCGACGTTTTTCGGCTCGCACCCCGAGCGGGTGGCCGCCGCGGACTACGCGGCGCTGCCTGCTAGCGCCGAGCAAACGAATCCGCTCAAAGCCGGCGACCGGGCGCCCGAGTTCACGGTCAGGACCGTCGACGGTAAGCCGTACCGCTTCGATCCCGACAATCTCGAGCGTCCGACGATATTGATTTCCTTCCGCGGCGGCTGGTGCCCGTACTGCAACATGCACCTGTCGGAGCTCAGAACGGTCGTGCCGGAGCTCAAGGCCGACGGTTTCGACGTCTTGTTCCTTTCGAACGATGCGCCCGCGCAGCTCTACGAGAGCTTGAAGAAGGAAACGCAGGAAGACATCGACGGCCTGGACTACACGATCTTGTCGGATGCCGAGATTGCCGCGGCGCGCGCGCTCGGCACCGCGTTCCGCACCGACGAGCGGCTGACGGACTACCTGGATAGAAAAAATCACGACTATTCCGGCTCTTCGATCGGCAAGCACAACGCGCTGGCGGTGCCGGCCGTCTACGTGATCGACACCTCGGGCACGATCGTGTTCGACTTCGTGAACGCCGATTACAAGGTGCGGCTGCCGGCCGACGAGCTCGTCGCTGCGGCACGGAAAGCGCGGTAGGAGCCCGTCCTTAACGGGCGTCGTGGCCGGAACTATGGCACTCTCGGGGTTCGACCATCCGGCTTTGTAGCACGACGGGATAGGGCATGGCGGACGACAGCGCCGGTCCGGTGGCGAGGATCGCCAAGGCCGCGGCCAAAATAGAGCCCAACGAAATCAAGGCAACGCTGTTGTCGTTCGCGTTCGTTTTCGTGTTGATGGCGGGCTACTTCATCCTGCGCCCGGTGCGCGACGCAATGTCGAGCGACTGGAGCGACGAGGAGCTCTCGTGGCTTTGGACGTCGACCTTCTTCTTCAGCGTGATCGGCGTGAGCCTGTACGGCGCCGCCATCTCCCGCGTCCGGTTCAAGAACCTCGTGCCGAGCGTCTACGCGTTTTTCGCCGCAACGTTCGTGTTCTTCTACGCCGGCTCGTCGACCGTCGCGGATCCCGACGTACTCAACAAAGCCTTCTACGTCTGGCTCAGCGTGTTCAGCCTGTTTCACGTGTCGGTGTTCTGGAGCTTCATGTCGGGCACCTACTCGAAGGAACAAGCGCCGCGGCTGTTCGGCGTCATCGCGACCGGAGCCAGCCTCGGTGCCATCGTCGGGCCGACGATCCCGACTTTCTTCGCCGACGACATCGGCGCCGTCAACCTGCTGCCGATCGCGGCGGTGCTGCTGCTCGTTCCGATCCCGATAATCGCCAAGCTGGAGCGGCTCAAGGTCACCGAGCTCGGCAATCGTGACCTGCAGCCGGATCTGAGCGCCGATCAGCGCCTCGGCCGCAACCCGTTCTCTGGCTTCACGCTGTTCCTGCGCAATCCGTTCCTGCTCGCGATCGGTCTGTTCATCCTGCTGTACGTCATCATGAATACGTTCGTGTACTTCGAGCTGCGTAAGCTTTTGGGCGAGTTCGATCGCGATACGCGAACGCAGATTTGGGCCGGCATCGATCTCGCGGTCAATTCGCTCGCGGTCGTGACCGCGATTTTCGCGACCGGACGCATGGCGACGCGCTTCGGAATGGCGGCGACCCTGGCGCTGATACCGTCCTTGATGGTCGGCGGCTGGCTCATCGTCGCCGCGGTCCCGCTACTGATGGTGCTGATTACGCTGCAGGTCGCGCGTCGCGCCGGCAACTACGCGATTACGCGGCCTTGCCGCGAGATGTTGTTCACGGTCGTCGATGCCGAGACGCGATTCAAGGCGAAACCGGTCATCGATATCGTCGTCTACCGTGGCGGCGACATGGCGACCGCGTGGCTGTACACCCTGTTGACCGCGACCTTCGGCTTGGGCCTGACCGGCGTGGCCGTCATCGCCGCCGGCTTTGCCATGATCTGGGCAGCGGCCGGCGCCTACCTCGGTCGGAAGTACGTCGATCACGACGATGCGGCCGCGGCCCGAACGGCGCTCTTCGAAACCTAGTGGAGAATCAGTCATGAGCAACGTCTGGATCTGCGACGCAGTCCGCACGCCCATCGGCCGTTACGGCGGAGCGTTGTCCGCCGTGCGGACCGACGATCTCGGCGCGATCCCGATCGCCGCGCTGATCGAGCGGAACCCGGATCTCGATTCGGCCGCGATCGACGATCTGATCTACGGCTGCGCCAATCAGGCGGGTGAGGACAATCGCAACGTCGCGCGCATGTCCTCGCTGCTGGCGGGCCTGCCGCCGTCAGTCGCCGCCGCGACCGTGAACCGCCTGTGCGGCTCGGGCATGAACGCCGTCGGCAACGCCGCGCACGCCATCCGGGCCGGCGACGCCGACTTGATCGTCGCGGGCGGGGTCGAATCGATGTCGCGCGCCCCGTTCGTTTTGGCGAAGTCGACGACCGCGTTCGCGCGCAACCCCGAGATCTACGACACTACCCTGGGCTGGCGCTTCGTGAACGCCAAGCTCGAGGCGCAGTACGGTATCGATTCGATGGCCGAAACTGCCGAGAACGTGGCCGACGACTTCGACGTCTCGCGCGAGGATCAGGACCGGTTTGCGCTCGCCAGCCAACAGAAAGCCGCGGCCGCGATTCAAGCGGGTAGGCTGGCCGACGAGATCGTGCCCGTGTCCGTGCCGCAGCGGCGCGGCGACCCGATCTTAGTCGAGCGTGACGAACACCCGCGGCCCGACTCGGCGATCGAGAGCCTTGCCAAGCTCCGGCCGATCGTGCGCGAAGGCGGCACCGTGACCGCCGGCAACGCCTCCGGCATCAACGACGGCGCCTGTGCATTGCTGGTCGCCTCCGACGAAGCCGCGCGCCGGCATTCGCTCACGCCGCTCGCGAACATCGTCACCTGGGCGGTAGCCGGCGTCGAGCCGCGCATCATGGGCATCGGTCCGGCGCCGGCGTCGAAGAAAGCGCTGGAGCGCGCGAATCTGTCGATCTCGGACATGGACGTCATCGAATTGAACGAGGCTTTTGCGGCGCAGGGCCTCGCCGTTCTGCGCGAGCTCGGTGTCGCCGACGATGCGCCGCACGTGAACCCGAACGGCGGCGCGATTGCGCTCGGTCACCCGCTCGGCATGTCCGGGGCACGGCTGGTCGCCACCGCCGCCTACGAGCTTAGGCGCCGGGACGGGCGCTACGCGCTGTGCACGATGTGCATCGGTGTCGGCCAGGGTATCGCGATGATCCTGGAGCGCGCCGGATGACGAAGGCGCCGGTCACCGATTTTAGGAAATCGCTGCAGCACCTCGCCGAACGCATCCGCGGGCGGCGCACCGTCAAGGTGTTCCTGCAGCAGCCGGTCAGCCGCGAGCTGATCTTAGAAGCGATCGAGGTCGCGCGCTGGGCGCCGAACCATCACCTGACCGAGCCGTGGCACTTCTACATCTTAGGCGACGAGACGATCAGGAAGAGCGTTGACCTGACCCGGGTCGTCGTCACTGAGCGCAAGGGCAAAAAAATCGGCGAGTTCAAGGCCAAGGATGCGGCCCGCCGACCCGGCTGGCTGGTCGTGACCTGTCAGGTCTCGGAAGACCCGCTGCGCGAGCGGGAGGACTATGCGAGCGTCTGCTGCGCGATTCAGAACTTGATCCTGTACTTGTCGGAGGCGGGCGTTGCCTCGAAATGGTCTACGGGACCGATCACTCGCGATCAGCGTTTCTACGAACTCTTGGGGATAGACGCCGACGCCGAATTCATCGTTGCGCTGATCTGGTACGGCTATCCGAAGGTCACACCGTCGCAGACGCGCAAGGACGTGATCGACATCGTGACCGAGCTCGATTGATACCGTCACTTAAGCGGCCGGCGACAGCGGCTCGCCGCGAAGGATCACGCCGCGCAGCAGGAATGCGAGCAGCGTCGCAGCTCCGAACACTCCCATGAGCACCACGACCGTCGGCATCGTGCCGTCGTAGATCGCGCCGGAAAGCATCGCGCCGCTCGCGGCGAACAGGTTCTGCGTGACGCCGATGATCGAGGCGGCGGCGCCGGCGATCTGCGGCACGGGATCGAGCGCGATCGCCGTGGCGTTGGCCATCAGGAAGCTCACGCCGCACATGTACAGGCACACGTTGCCCCAGACCCACCAGAAGCTCGCGTCGCCGCGCCACGCCACGAAGAGGAGCTGCAGCGCGCTGAGCCCGATGAGCGCCGCACCGACGCCCGCCATCTGCATGCCGTTGAAGCGCAGCAGCAGACGGCGGTTCAGGACCGAACCGAGCAGAATGGCGAGCCCGGCCAGCGCGAAAATGAAGCCGAATTGCTTCACCGAGTAGCCGTAGATCTCGACGATCAGCGCCGACGAACCGGTGATCACCGACATGAAGCCCATCGCTGGCAGCACGACGAGCAGCAGTCCGAGCCGGCTGTGCCGGTGGCGGAAGAACTCGCGCGCGCTCGAGCTGAGCTGGCGGAGTATGTGCTGATCGCGATTCGGCCGACCGGTCTCGTGCAGGCCGCGGCTGACGGCGGAAAGGATCAGCGCGCCGATGATCGCGATCGCCGCGAAAGGGGCACGCCAACCCGACCAGGCCACGAGGTAACCGCCGGCGATCGGCGCGAGCATTGGCGCCGCGGTGAAGATCATCACCATCACCGACAGGATGCGCGCCGCGTGCGCGCCGCTCGATATGTCCCTGACGATCGCCCGCGAGACGACGACGCCGACCGAGGCACCCAAGCCCTGCGCGAACCGCGCTGCGAGCAACGTCTCGATGTTCGCCGCGACGCTCGTCACGACGCCTGCAAGCGTGAACACACCTATTCCGGTCAAGAGGACCGGAATGCGCCCGACGCGATCCGACATGAGTCCCGCGGGTAGCTGACCCAGCGCGATGCCGAGCATGAACACGCCGACGATCTGCTGCCCTACGGACATCGTCGTGCCGAGCTCGCTGACCATCGCCGGGATGGACGGCAGGCTCATATCGATCGACAGCGCGCCTATTCCCGTCAGGCAGCCGAGCACGAGCACGAAGCGGCGTTTGGTAGCGAGGTCGAGAGTCATGCGGGGCGGCTTCAGCCGCGTTTCTGTCCGGCTACGTAGAGATCCGCCAGCGGATTCGATCCCAGCCAGTAGCAGAGCTCGCGCGGATGGTCGAAGTCCCAGACGGCGAGATCCGCGCGTTTTCCGACCTCGAGCGTGCCGCGGTTGGCGGCTAAGCCGAGCGCTCTGCCCGCTTCGCGGGTGACCCCGGCGAAGCATTCTTCCGGCGTCAGTCGGAACAGGGCCGTTGCAAGATGCATCGCCGCGTGCAGCGAGCAAACGGGCGACGTCCCCGGGTTCAGGTCGCTGGCGACGGCGATCGCGACGCCATGGTCCCGCAGTGCGGCGACCGGCGGCGGCTGCGTCTCGCGCAGCGTGAGGAAAGCGCCGGGCAGAAGCACCGCGACCGAACCCGCGTCTGCGAGCGCCCGCACGCCCGCGACGGAGGTATATTCCAGATGATCTGCGGACAGCGCGTGGAAGGCGGCGGCGAGCTCGGCGCCGCCGCTGTCGCTCAGCTGATCGGCGTGCAGCTTGACGGGCAGGCCGAGCTCGGTGGCGCGCCGAAACAGCCGCTCTATCTGCCGCGCATTGAACGCGATGCCCTCGCAGTAGGCGTCCACGGCATCGACGAGGCCGCGTTCGTACGCCGCGGGCAACACGTGGTCGAGCAAGAAGTCGATGTAGTCGTCGTCGCGGCCGGCGAATTCCGGGGGCGTCGCATGGGCACCGAGGAACGTCGTCACGACCGACAAACCCGCTGTCGCTGCCAGCCCGCGGGCGACCTCGAGCAGGCGAAGCTCCGTATCGCGGTCGAGCCCGTAGCCCGACTTGATCTCGACCGTTGCGACCCCTTCCCGGCGCAGTGCGGCAAGGCGTGCGGCGGCGCTGCCGGAGAGCGACTCGCGGTCTGCGCCGCGCGTTGCGGTCACCGTCGACATGATGCCGCCGCCCTGCGCCGCGATGTCCTCGTAGCGGAGGCCCATCAAGCGCTGCTCGAACTCGGCGGCCCGATTGCCGGCGAACACTAGGTGAGTGTGGCAGTCGATCAGCGCGGGCGTGAGCCAGCGGCCGTCGAGCGAGCGTCGCTCGGCGGACGGTGTCGCCGGCAGCTCGGCGGCCGACCCGAGCCACGCGATACGTCCGTCGGCGACCGCCAGCGCGCCGTCGTCGATGACGCCGTAGGGAACACGGCCCGCCCGCATGGTGGCGAGGCGCGCGTCGGTCAACAGCAGATCCCAGTCGGCCACGGGCGGTCCTCGAGCCCCGATTGCATTGCACGGTAGCATGGTCTAAGTTGTATATACAACCTGTCAGGGGTCATGGCATGAAGACGTTCGTCGCCCGCAAGGCGCTGCTCGCCGACGGCTGGGCGGAAAAGGTGCGTGTGCACATCGACTGCGGGCGCATCGCGCGGATCGAGCACGGCGCCACCGCCGCGGCGGACGAGGTCGAGGTCGGCATCGTGATACCAGGACTGTGCAACGCTCACAGCCACGCGTTTCAGCGTGCACTCGCCGGTCACACGGAATTTCGCAGTCCGGATTCGACCGACACGTTTTGGACCTGGCGGCAGCGCATGTACACGCTGGCCGAGCGCATCGACGCCGACGCCCTGGCGGACATCGCGCGGCAGGTGTACACCGAAATGGTGACGAGCGGTTACACGTCGGTGGTCGAGTTTCACTACCTGCATGGCAGCTCAGCGAAGGAACCCGCCGCGGGCGCGATGCTCGACGCGCTCCTTACCGCGGCCGACTCGAGCGGCGTGCGACTGACCTACGTGCCCGTTCTCTACGAGCGCGGCGACTTCGACGGCGTCTCGCTGTCGCGGGCGCAGGAACACTTCGCGCTGTCGATCGACCGCTTTCTTGCGCACTACGCCGATGCCGCCGCCGCGCTCGACGCGCCGCACGCGATCGGCATCGGTGCGCACAGCTTGCGCGCCGTCTCCAAGGCATCGCTCGACCTCATCGCACGGCAGGCCAAGGCCGATGACGTGCCGCTGCACATCCACGTTGCCGAACAAGAGCGCGAGGTCGACGGCTGCCTGTCCGTCTATCACGCGCGGCCGGTTTACTGGCTGCTCGACAACTACGCGGTCGACGAACGCTGGACGCTGGTGCACGCGACCCACATGGACGCGGAGGAGATCGTGAAGCTGGCGCAGTCGGGGGCCGTCGCCTGTCTGTGCCCTAGCACCGAGGCGAATCTCGGGGACGGCCTGTTCCGACTCAGGGAATACCTGGAGGCCGGCGGCAGGATCGCGATCGGCTCCGACAGCCACGTGTCGATCAATCCGTTCGAGGAGCTGCGCTGGCTGGAGTACGGTCAGCGGCTCATCGCGCGGCAGCGCAACGTCGCGGCGATTGCGACCAGGAGCACCGGGCGGAGCCTGTTCGAGCGTGCGCTCGACGGCGGCGCACGTGCTGCGGGCCGAAGCTCCGACCGCCTGGTCGAGGGCGGCAACGCCGATCTGATCGGCTTGGACGACGACAGCCCGATGCTCGCCGGGCACGATGAGACGTCGCTGTTGGACGCGCTCGTTTTCACAGGGTTCAGCCTGCCGATCGAGCGCGTCATGGTGAACGGCGTCTGGCGGGTCGAGGACGGCGAGCACAGGAGCGGCGCGGCCGCCTACGAGCGCTACGCCGCGACGCTCGCGCGCCTCGGCCTGGGCGGCACGCGATGACGGCGCGGGCGAAGCCGCGCTATCAGCAGGTCAAGGACCTGATCATCGAGCAGATCTCGAGCGGCAGCTTAAGGCCGCGCGACCGCGTGCCCTCTGAGAACGAGCTGGTCGAGACGACCGGGGTGTCGCGGATGACCGCGAACCGGGCGCTGCGCGAGCTGACGGACGAGGGCTACGTCGAGCGCGTGGCCGGCAGCGGCACGTTCGTTGCCGACCTCAAAGCCACCTCGCACCCGTTGGAGGTCCGCAACATCGCCGACGAGGTCGCGCTCCGAGGTCACGCGCACAGCGCGCGCGTGCTCCGTGCCGAGGAGACGGCCGCCGACGGCACGATCGCGGCCGCCCTCGGGCTCGAGCCGGGCAGCGCGATCCACCACGTCGTCTTGGTTCACTGCGAGGACGGCAGGCCGATCCAGATCGAGGACCGCTACGTCGTGATCGAGTTCGCGCCGGACCTGCTCGCGCAGGATTTCACGCGCACGACGCCGAGCGCGTACTTGACGGAGATCTCGCCGTTACAGGAGGCCGAGCACGTCGTGCGTGCGCAAGTCCCCGATGACGCGATTCGCGCGCAGCTCGAGATGGCTAAAGGCGAACCGTGCCTCGTCGTCATCCGCCGCACCTGGGGTCGCGGCCGGCCGGTCACCTTCAGTCGGCTGCATCATCCGGGCAGCCGCTTCGAGCTCACGGGACATTACAAGCCGCCGGGCGGAATGCGCGCCGGCGGCTCCAAGCAACCCGCAAAAGGGCAGACATGAACCGCAAACGAACCATCAAGGCGCCGACCGGCACGGCGATCTCCGCCAAGAGCTGGCTGACCGAGGCGCCGCTCCGCATGCTCATGAACAACCTCGACCCCGAGGTGGCCGAACGGCCGGACGAGCTGGTCGTCTACGGCGGCATCGGCAAGGCGGCCCGCAACTGGGACTGCTTCGATGCCATCGTCGAGGCGCTGCGCGCGCTGGAACGCGACGAGACGCTCCTCGTCCAGTCCGGTAAGCCGGTCGGCGTGTTCCGCACGCACCGCGACGCGCCGCGGGTCCTGATCGCGAACTCCAATCTCGTGCCTGCTTGGGCGAACTGGGAGCACTTCCGCGAGCTCGACAAGAAGGGCCTGATGATGTACGGCCAGATGACCGCGGGCTCATGGATCTACATCGGCAGTCAGGGCATCGTGCAAGGCACCCACGAGACCTTTGTCGAGATGGGCCGCCGGCACTACGGCGGCGACTTGGCCGGCCGCTGGATCCTGACGGCAGGGTTGGGCGGCATGGGTGGCGCGCAGCCGCTCGCAGCGACCATGGCAGGTGCGTCCATGCTGGCGATCGAATGCCAGCCGGACCGCATCGAAAAGCGCCTCGAGACGCGCTATCTCGACAAGAGCACCGATTCACTCGACGAGGCGCTCGATCTGATCGAAGCCTCGGTGGCGACGCGCACGCCGCTGTCGGTTGGTCTCGTAGGCAACGCGGCCGAGATCTTGCCGGAGCTCGTAAAGCGCGGCGTGCGGCCCGATGCGGTGACGGATCAGACGTCTGCCCACGATCCCGCGAACGGCTACCTGCCGATCGGCTGGAGCGTCGATGAATGGCGGATGCGCCGCGCATCGGATCCCGATGCGGTCGCGGCGGCCGCAGTCGAGTCGATCGCGCGACACGTCGAGGCGATGCTCGGGTTTCACCGCGCCGGCGTGCCCACGTTCGACTACGGCAACAACATTCGCCAGGTGGCGTTCGACCAGGGCGTCGAACGGGCCTTCGATTTCCCCGGCTTCGTGCCCGCCTACGTGCGTCCGTTGTTTTGTCGTGGCGTTGGTCCGTTTCGCTGGGTCGCGCTGTCGGGCGATCCCGAGGACATCTACAAGACCGACGCCAGGGTCAAAGCGCTCATTCCCGACGATAAACACCTGCATCGTTGGCTGGACAGCGCCGCGGAGAAAATCCAGTTCCAGGGACTGCCGGCGCGCATCTGCTGGGTCGGCCTCGGCGAGCGCGACCGGCTCGGTCTCGCGTTCAACGAGATGGTGCGGACAGGGGAGCTCAAAGCGCCGGTCGTCATCGGGCGCGATCATTTGGATAGCGGCTCCGTCGCGAGCCCAAATCGGGAAACCGAGGCGATGGCGGACGGCTCCGATGCGGTGTCGGATTGGCCGATGCTGAATGCGCTCCTGAGCACAGCCGGCGGCGCGACCTGGGTGTCGCTGCATCACGGCGGCGGCGTCGGCATGGGGTTCTCGCAGCATTCCGGCATGGTGATCTGCTGCGACGGCACGGCGGAGGCCGATGCGCGGATCGCGCGGGTGCTGTGGAACGACCCGGCGAGCGGCGTGATGCGCCACGCCGATGCGGGCTACGACATCGCGCTGGACTGCGCCCGCGAGAACGGGCTGGACCTGCCGGGCATCCTCTGACGCGCCG
>JBFGFX010000083.1:0-12769 GCA_041579335.1 Woeseiaceae bacterium
AGCCATCCCGCCAAAGAGTCCCCGCCACCGGACCTTGCCTAGAAGACGAGATGGCTGCCCGTCGGGACGCGCGCCTACGGTTCCAAGCGCTTGATCAGGCTGGAGGTATCATAGCGGCGGCCGCCGAGGGCCTCGACCTCGGCGTAATATCGGTCCACCAACGCGGTCATTTCGAGCGTGGCGCCGACGCGCTCGGCCTCCTCGAGCGCGATCTTCAAGTCCTTGCGCATCCATTCGACGGCGAAGCCGAACTCGAACTCGTCGCTGACCATCGTCTCCCAGCGATTCACCATCTGCCAGGATTGCGCGGCCCCTTGAGAGATGGCGCCGATCACGGCGCGGATGTCGAGGCCGGCGCGTATCGCCAGGTGCAGACCCTCGGCGAGCCCCTGCACCACGCCGGCAATACAGATCTGATTGACCATCTTGGCTTTTTGCCCGTCACCAACCGGGCCGATCCGGGTACAGGCTTTGGCGTAACAGTCCATCACCGGCGCCACACGCTCGAAAACCGTCGCATCGCCGCCCACCATGATCGTGAGCTGGCCCGACTCCGCCCCGGCCTGACCGCCGGACAGCGGCGCATCCAGAAAGTCGACGTGTTTCGACTGCGCGGCATCGTAGACTTCCCGCGCCACCTTCGCCGACGCGGTCGTGTGGTCGACGATCACCGAGCCGGCACCGATCCCTTCCACGACGCCGTCCGAGCCGAGGACGACTTCACGAACGTCGTCGTCGTTGCCTACGCAGCAGAATGCGACGTCCACACCGTGTGCCGCGGCTGCCGGCGTCTCCGCCATCGTGCCGCCGTAACGCTTACACCACGCCTCGGCCTTCGCGGTCGTCCGGTTGAAGACCGTGACCTCGTGACCGGCGCGCAATAGGTGGCCGGCCATGGGATATCCCATGACGCCGAGACCGACGAACGCTGTTTTCATTGACGCATCCTGTGGTAAGCCGCGACGGCGCCGCTGCCTGTCGAGGGCCGAGTATACAGGCGGCAGCGCTAGGCCGCGCTCGCGCGCGTCGTTTCCGCGGCCGGCGATTCCTTCTTGCGCGGATCCAACCCGATCGACCGCGCAATGATCTCGCGCATGATTTCCGAGCTGCCGGCGTAGATCCGTGATACACGCGCGTTGAGATACATGCGGCAGATAGGATACTCGTCCATGTAGCCGGCGCCGCCGTGCAGCTGCACGCACTCATCCATCACGCGACCCTCGAGCTCACTCGTATAGAGCTTTGCCTTGGCGGCGGTATCCGCCGATAGCTTGCCTTCATTGTGTTCCAGCACGCACTGGTCGACGAATGCCTGACCGACGTCGATCTCCGTGCGCATGTCCGCCAGCTTGAAGCGCGTGTTCTGGAAGTCCGCGATTCGCCGGCCGAAGGCCTGCCGTTCGGTCACGTAATCCAACGTCAGAGCGAGTGCCGCGTCCGCCGCGGCCAGGTAGCCGATCGCGCCGAGCAGCCGCTCTTCGGCTAGGAAGTGCATGAGATGGTAGAAACCGCGGTTCCATTCGCCCAGTAGGTTCTCTTTGGGCACCTTTACGTTGTTGAAAAACAGCTCGGCGGTGTCCTGACTCTTCAGCCCCATCTTCTTGAGATTGCGGCCGCGTTCGAATCCTTCCATACCGCGTTCGACGACGAACAGGCTCAAGCCGTGCGAGCTCGACGGATCGGTCTTCGCCGCGACCACGACGAGATCCGCATTGATGCCGTTAGAGATATAGGTCTTCGAGCCGTTCAACAGGTAGTGGTCCCCCTTGTCTTCTGCGCGCGTCCGGATGCCCGCCACGTCGCTGCCGGCGCCCGGCTCCGACATCGCAACCGCGAGGATGTACTCGCCGCTGATGCATTTCGGCAACCAGCGCTGTTTCTGCTCCTCCGTGCCCAGCTCGCCGATATACGGCCCGACGAGCCTGCTGTGCAGGGTCATGAAAAAGCCCGCGTCGCCGTACCAGGAGTTTTCCTCGATAAGCACCTGTTCGTAGCGGAAATCCTCGACGCCGGCGCCGCCGTATTTCTCGTCGGCCCACATCAGGAGCAGGCCCATCTGGCCGGCCTTGAGGAACGCCTCGCGATCGACGATGCCCTGCTCGTGCCAGCGGTCGCTGTTCGGACCGATCTCGTTCTTCATGAAGCTCCGCACGGAGTCGCGGAACATGTCGTGTTCTTCGTCGAAAATTCGTCTGCTCATCGTTCTGATCCTTCAGGTATCACTTGCCCTTGAACTCGGGCTTCCGTTTCTCGAAAAATGCCGCGACGCCCTCGGCGCAGTCTTCGCTATTGCGTAGCGCACGTTGCAGCGGCGCCTCGACGTCGAACGTGCTCGCCCACGATCCGCTCGCGGCATGGCGCATCGCCTTCTTTGTCGCGGCGATCGACAGCGGCGCCCGCTCGGCGAGCGACTTCGCCCAGCCGACTGCCTCTTCCAGCAAGGCATCGGCAGGCACCACCTTGTTCGCCAGGCCGAGCTCGAGGCAGCGATCGGCCGAAATGCGCTCCGCTTCGACGCTGAGCTGAAACGCGCGTCGATAGCCGAGCTGATGCACCAGCAGCCAGTTGAGCCCGCCGTCCGGCACCAGGGAAATCGTCGTGAACGGCGACAGCAGAAACGCGCTGTCCGCCATGATGACGAGGTCGCAGGCCAGGGCGAAGGACATGCCGATGCCGGCTGCGGAACCGCCGACCGCGGCGATCACAGGCTGGCCCATCTCGGCGATGCATTCGAGCGCCGGCCGGTACTCCTCCTGCAGCTGCTGCTCGACGGTCCGTTCCGTGGACAGGCTGCCTTTGAGATCGGCCCCCGCGCTGAACGAGCGGCCCTCGCCGGTCAAAACCACGGCGCGCACGGACTCGTCGCCGGCCGCCCTCTCGAGCGCCGCCAAGAGATCGCGGCGAAGCTCGGTATTGAACGAGTTCATCGCGTCGGGCCGGTGAATGGTGATGATCGCGACCGCGCCGTCCTGATCGTATTTGACTGTCTCGTAGTCCGTCATTGCCAACCTCACGCTGCCGAACGCTGCGCCGCGCCACTGCCACGACCGTAGAATGCCTCACCGTTGTCGGCCATTGCCCGCAGGCTCTCTGGCACGGCGAACCGGCGGCCGTAGGCTTCGGCCAGGCGGTCCGCCTCACGGACGAAGGCCGCTGGGCCGACGGTATCGATGAAGGACAGCGTGCCGCCGGTGTACGCCGGGAACCCCCAGCCGAAGACGGAACCTAAGTCCGCGTCCGCCACGTGCGTGACGACACCTTCGTCCATGCAGCGCACGGTCTCGAGCGCCTGTACATAGAGCAGCCGGTTCTTGATCTCGTCTATGCTCGGCTGCTCGTCGGCAAGCGGGTAGTGCTCGGCGAGGCCAGGCCACAGGCGCTTTTTCTGACCGTCGGGGTAGTCGTAGAAGCCTTTGCCGAAACGCTTGCCCTTGCGATCCAACGACTCGACGAACTTGGCAATCACCGCGTCGGCCGCCGTGGGCTCGTACGCATCGCCCAAGTCCTTCTTGGTCTGCTGCATGACGTGGTAGCTCAGCTCGAGCGACACCTCGTCGGTGACCGCGAGCGGACCGACCGACATGCCGACCTGCTTCGCGACGTTCTCGATCAGCGCGGGGTTCACGCCTTCGGCGAGCATCGCGATCCCTTCACGGCTGTAGGTGGCGAACACTCGGCTCGTGTAGAAGCCGCGACTGTCGTTGACCACGATCGGCGTCTTCCTTATCTGCTGGACGTAATCGAGCGCCTGCGCTATGGCGCGATCACCGGTTTTCTCGCCGACGATCACCTCGACGAGCGGCATCTTGTCGACGGGGGAAAAGAAATGGATGCCGATGAACTGATCGGGTCGCTGGGACGCGGAAGCCAGCCCCGTGATGGGCAGCGTAGAGGTGTTCGAAGCGAAGATCGCATCGCCGGCGATCACCGCTTCGGTCTTTGCCGTCACGTCGGCCTTGATTTCACGGTCCTCGAACACGGCCTCGATCACGAGCTCGCAACCGTCGAGATCGTCGAAATTGGTCGTCGTACGAATCCGCTCCAGGATGTCGCGTGCCGCATCCGCGTTCGTGCGGCCTTTGTCGATTCGCTTCTGAAGCAGCTCACGGGAGTAGTCCTTCCCGTGTTCGGCTTTGTCCGAGCTCGTATCGAGCAGGACGACTTGCATGCCCGCGCGCGCCGACACGTAGGCGATGCCTGCCCCCATCATGCCCGCGCCCAGGATGCCGAGCTTCGTGACCGGACGCTTGTCCGGACCTTTCGGTCGGCGGACGAGCTTGTCGGCGGCGCCTTTGTTGACGAAGAGCGTCCGCGCCATGTTGCGCGAGACCGGATCCATCAGCAGCGACACGAAGTACTTCGTTTCGACGTCCAACGCCTTGTCGATCGGCAGCACCGTGCCCTCATACACGGCCGATAGAATCGCAATCGGTGCGGGATAGTTATGGTTCGTCGTCTTCTGCGTGAGCGACGTGCCGAACATGAACGTCTGCACCGATGCCGGGTGCATCAGTCCCGCTCCTCCGGGCACCTTGAAACCTTTTCGATCCCAGGTCTGGGTCGCCTCCTCGGCCGCGAGCACCCATTCGCGCGCCTCGTCGATCTCGTTGCCTGCGACGACGAGCTTATCGACGAAGCCGAGCTCGACCGCTTCCGAGAGGCTTACGTGCCGCCCCTGCGTAATCAGCTTGAGTGCAGGCTCGATGCCGATCAGTCGTGGCAATCGCTGCGTGCCGCCGGCGCCGGGCATCAGGCCGACCTGTACCTCCGGTAGGCCGAGTACCGACTTCGGGTTCATCGCCGCAACGCGATAATGGCAGGCCAGGGCGAGCTCCAGCCCCCCGCCGAGCGCGGTGCCGTTGATCGCCGCGGCCACGGGCTTACCGCAGGTCTCGAGCGCGCGCAGGCTCTGCGAATAGCCGCGACACCATGCGTACACTTCCGCGGCGTTCGTCCTTTCGTGGAACGTGTCGACGAGCGCTTTCAGGTCGGCGCCGGCCATGAACGAGTCCTTACCCGAGGTAATCACGGCGCCCTTGATCTTCGAGTCGTCGCGAATTCGCTCGATCGCTTCCGACATGTCGGCCAAGAACTGCGGCGTGATGACGTTCATCGGTTTGTCTTTGACGTCGATCGTCAGAACCGCAACGCCGTTGTCGTTCGTTTTGAAGTCGATAGTTTTCATTTCGTTTATTTGCGTATCCCGTTCCTACGTAATCGCCCGCCAGGGCGGGCTCCAACGATGCCGCCGCGCACGTTTCCGCCTAGACCCGTTCGATGATCGTCGCGGTGCCCATGCCGCCGCCGACGCACAGATTGATCAACGCCGTCTCGAGATCTCGCCGCTCGAGCTCATCGAGCACGGTACCCAAGATCATCGTCCCGGTGGCGCCGAGCGGATGCCCCATCGCAATCGCGCCGCCGTTCACGTTGATCTTCTCGTGGGGAATGTCGAGACGCTGCATGTAGAGCAACACTACGGAGGCGAACGCCTCATTCAGCTCGAACAGGTCGATGTCGTGCGCGGCCATGCCGCAGCGCTTCAGGGCCTTCTCGGCCGACGGCGCCGGGCCGGTCAGCATGATGGTCGGGTCAGTCCCGATAGACGCGAAACCTCTGATGCGCGCGCGCGGCTTCAAACCGAGCGCCTTGCCCGTCTCTTTGTTGCCGAGGAGCACGGCGGCGGCGCCGTCGACGATCCCGCTCGAGTTGCCTGCCGTATGGACGTGGTCGATCGCCTCGACCTCCGGATACCTTTGCAGCGCAACCGCGTCGAAGCCCGCCTGCGTGCCTGGGACCTCGAACGCAGGCTTGAGGCCGTTCAAGTCATCGAGCGTGGTCCCGGGGCGCATGTGCTCGTCTCTGTCCAGGAGCGTCATGCCGATGTGGTCTTTGATCGGCACCACCGAGTCGTCGAAATATGCCTTCTCCCAGGCATTGGCCGCACGCTGTTGGCTCGCCATTGCGTAGGCATCCACATCTTCGCGTTTGAAACCCCACTTGGTCGCGATCAAATCGGCACCCACGCCCTGCGGAATGAAGTAGGTCTTGTAGGCGATCGCGGGATCCGCGTGCATCGCGCCGGAATCCGAACCCATTGGCACGCGCGACATGCATTCGACGCCGCCGCCGATCGTCAGGTCGGACTGTCCGGCCATGATCTGCGCACTCGCGGAATTGACCGCTTCGAGACCGGAAGCGCAGAAGCGATGCAGCTGCTTGCCCGGTACGTTTTCGGCATAGTCGGCGTTCAGCACGGCCAGCCGCGCAATGTTCGAGCCTTGCTCGCCGACCGGCGATACGCAGCCGATGACGACGTCGTCGAGATGGCTCGTGTCGAGCTCGTTGCGGTCACGCAGAGCGGCCAGCACTTGCGAAAGCAGGTCGACCGGCGTGACCTCGTGCAGCGCGCCGCTCGATCGGCCGCGGCCGCGCGGACTGCGAACGTGATCGTAGATGTATGCGTCTGTCATTTTCCGTCCCTTCGTTTGAGGGTCACTCCTTTTGGAGTGACCGCCTCAGATGCGTCTTCATGTCGTCGTTGGCTTTGCCGAAGTCTACCGACCCCGGGTTGATCAACCACAGATAGGTCATGCCCGAAATGTAGGCGATGTACTGCGCCGCAACGCTGCCCGGATCGATGTCGCTACGTATCGAGCCGTCGCCGATACCGGCTCGCACCCAGTTGGCGACATCGTCGAGCTGTCTCTGATGGATATTGATCGACGTGCTGCGGTATTCAGCCGCAGGACTCGCCGCGCCGCCATACAGAATTTGTAGTACCTGCGCATCGCGCGGATGCTCGGTGATGAACGAAAAAAAAGAATCGAGGGCCGTGCACATCGCCGGAATGCCGTGCTGCCGCCCGACCCGCTCGGTAAGGTAATCGAGCCAGCGCCGCGAAATCGACTTGCATACCTCGTCGAAAAGCCCCGCTTTGGTGCCGAAGCGGTAGCTGGCGAGGCCGCGGCTGTAGCCGGCACGCTCGCCGATGGCCGCGAGCGTGGTTTTCTCGAGGCCGTGCTCCAGCAGCAGGTCTTTGGCGGCCTCGATCATCGCCCGGTCCGAGATCGCGGTTCGCTCGGCCTGGGTTTTCGAGGTCGTGGGGGACGATGCGCGTTTGGCGTCGACGGTCATCGGGGCATCCCGGATCAGTAAATCGATCAAAAAGAAGAAGCTTGCGTGTTACCGGAACAAACTTGCTGTCAACAAGCAAGTGATTATACGCCCCCTGCAGAGCGCCGGCAAGGCTCCGCGCCGCCAGCGCCAAAGCTTGCGGGGCCGCTGTCTCTAGAGCGAGTTGCAGAGATGGCCGCCGTCGACGGCGACGATGCTGCCGGTCATGTAGCTGCCGGCATCAGACGCGAGCAGCAACAGCGGCCCGCCGATCTCGGGCAGGTCGCCGACCCGTGCCATAGGGACCCGCTTCTTGACGAGCTCGCCTGTGCCCTGCTCGAACTGATCCTGATTGATCTCGGTGATGAAGTAGCCCGGAGCGAGCGCGTTGACGCGAATTCGGTAACGCGACCACTCGAGCGCCATGGCCCGCGTGAGATGAACGACCCCGGCTTTGGCGGCGATGTACGAGGCGAGCGCCTTGCTCACGCGCAGGCCCAAGACCGACGCGATGTTGATGATGCTGCCCGACCGATCTGCGGCGATCAGGGCGCGCGCCGCCGCCTGCGCGACCAAGAAGACGCCTTTCAGGTTGGTATCGAGCACCGCATCCCAGTCGTTTTCGCTGACGTCGGTCAGGTACGCCTGGCGCGCGATGCCCGCATTGTTGACGACGACGTCGGGCGCGCCGGCGATGTCGCCGAGCTCCGCAAAGCAGGTATGTATCGAGTCGGCGTCGGTGACGTCCAGCTCGAGGCACACCGCCGAACCGCCGCCATCGCGGATCATAGCCGCGGTCTCCTCGAGCTTGTCGCGCCGCCGCGCGCCCAGCGCCACCGAGGCGCCTGCTTCGGCCAGCGTTAGCGCGAACTGGCGACCCAAGCCGGTACCGGCGCCGGTCACGAGCGCGAGCTTACCGTCGAGTCTGAATCTCTCCATTACCATCGTCTCTTGCCTCCCGAGCTAGCCGACGGGCACCGCCGACTCCCTCTCCTGCTGCTTGTAGGTACCGGTGGCCGTGGCGCAGAGCCTCTTGTTCTCCGGATCGAAGAGCTTCGACTGCGCGAAGAATAGTGTCTTGGTCCTACGCACGAGCTCCCCCTCGACGACGACGGACTGCGCCTTGTGCGGCGCCATGTAGTTTACGTTCAGATTGATCGTCACCGAGACGTACTGTTTGGACATTCGGTAGCTGCCGGCGAACGCGCCGGCAATGTCGAGCACCGACGCGATGACGCCGCCGTGCAGGTAGCGCACCGTGTTCTGATGCTCTTCGCGAACCGGCATTTCGAGCCTGACGAAACCCTCTTTCCAGGTCGCCACCCGGAAGCCTAAGAACTCGAGGTACGTGCCCGCGTACAGGCTCGGCGTGTCGAGAAAGCTCTGAGGCGTGTCCTCGTTCATGCGCGCACGGCTCCGGCACGCCGCAGCAACGCCAGGAAGATGTCGGGCTCGGGGCGGACCCGATAGTTGTCGGTCTGATCGGAGTACAGAATCGTACCGTTCGCGCTCGTCACGATCACGGTCGGCATGACGGTGTCCGCAGGATAATCGCCCGGGATACCCAACGGCACTCCGTTCTTGACCGCGATCTCGAGTTTTTCGGCCGCCTTGTTGCCGCGGTCTGAGAGATAGTGAAAGCCGACGCCGTGTCGCTCCGACAAAGCCTTGGTGGCTCCGTCGGGCTGCGGGCTGATCAGATAGACGGCGATGCCCAGCTTCTCCATCTCCTGGTAACGCTCGACCAGCTCGTCGAGCTGCGCCATGCAGAACGGGCACCAGTTACCGCGGTAGAACAACAACACGGCGGGTGCGCCCTTGAAATCGGTCGACTTGACCACGTTGCCGTCCAGATCCGACAGTTCGAACTCCGGCAGCTTGCCGCCTACGTCGAGTCTGGCGTCGGGATAACGGCCGAAGCGCGAGTACCAGAACACGTAGACGAGGAAGATTACGGCAGCGGCTATCGCGACGAGCGCGGGCGCCGATCCGGTCGATACGTAGAATGCGGCGACCAGCGCGTCGACGAAATTCTGATACAGCTCCCAGGACGTGACGAAATCGCGGTACATCGTGCGGCCGGCCAAGACGAGCCCGACCACGATCGCGAGCAGGTGCAGCGGCAGGTATTCAGAGGTGCGGGCGGTGGGCGCGACCATCGTGCGCGCGACCAATGCCGGCAGCGGCGCCGAGGCCAGCGCGGCGCCGAGCCAGGCGAGCCGCTCACCGATACCCGCGGCCGCCATCACCAGCGACCCGAGCAGCATCAGCCCTGTGACCGCGACCGCCGGCGTGATAAACCACGATTTCAGTTTCGCGTCTTTGACCAACGGAGCATCCAGTTGGAGAAAACCGACAGTTTACCTATTTCGGCCGCGGCCGCGGGAGTGAGGCGAGACAGAGCAATGACGACGACGGGGATCAGGGGCACTCTCCGCTACATGTTGCGGCGGTATTCCCCGCCGACCTCGTAGAGGGCGGCCGAGATTTGGCCCAGGGAGCTGGATTTGACGGTCCGCATCAGTTCTTCGAACACGTTCGCGCGCGCCCGCGCCACCCGTTGAAGGTCGCGAAACGCGGCCCCGGCTGCGTCCACGTGGCGCGCCTGAAAGGCGCGAACGTTGTCGATCTGCGCCCGTTTTTCGGCTTCGGTCGAGCGAATCAGCTCCATCTCTCGCACTTCGTCCTCCTGTCCCTTCTTGGGCAGAAACGTATTGACGCCTACGAGCGGATAAGAGCCGTCGTGTTTCTTGCTCTCGTAGTAGAGGCTCTCCTCTTGGATCCTGCCGCGCTGGTACATCGTGTCCATCGCCCCTAGAACACCGCCGCGCTCGGAGATCCGATCGAACTCCAGATAGACGGCCTCCTCGACCAGATCGGTGAGCTCGTCGATGATGAACGAGCCTTGCCAGGGGTTCTCGCAGTAGTTCAAGCCCAGCTCGCGGGCGATGATCAACTGGATCGCGACCGCGCGACGAACGGATTGCTCTGTCGGCGTGGTGATAGCCTCGTCAAACGCGTTCGTGTGCAGGCTGTTGCAGTTGTCAAATAGTGCGTACAGGGCCTGCAGCGTCGTCCGAATGTCGTTGAAGCTGATCTCCTGCGCGTGCAGGCTGCGCCCGGATGTCTGCACGTGATACTTGAGCATCTGGCTGCGCGCGCCGGCGCCGTAGCGCTCGCGCATGGCACGCGCCCAGATACGCCTCGCAACGCGCCCGATCACGCTGTACTCCGGATCCATGCCGTTGGAGAAGAAGAAGCTCAAGTTAGGCGCGAACTCGTCGATTTGCATGCCTCGCGCGAGGTAGTACTCGACGATCGTAAAGCCGTTCGACAGCGTGAACGCAAGCTGGCTGATCGGGTTCGCGCCCGCCTCCGCAATGTGGTAGCCGCTGATCGAGACGCTGTAGTAGTTGCGGACGTTGTTGTCGATGAAGTACTGCTGGACGTCGCCCATCATCTTCATGGCAAACTCGGTCGAGAAGATGCAGGTGTTCTGCGCCTGATCCTCCTTGAGGATATCCGCCTGCACGGTACCGCGCACCGACTTTAGCGTCGCCGCGCGAATCTTGTGGTAAGTCTCCGCCGGCACCAGCCTGTCGCCGGAGATGCCCAAGAGTCCCAGTCCCAGACCGTCGTTGCCGCGCGGCAGGTCACCCTCGTAGCGAGGTCGCTGCTTACCCGCGAAGTAGTCGTCGATCGTCTGCTGTGCGGCGTCCCATTTGCCGGTTTCCTTGAGGTGCTTCTCGACCTGCTGGTCGATTGCCGCGTTCATGAAGAAGGCAAGGATCATCGGATCCGGGCCGTTGATCGTCATCGACACCGAGGTCTTCGGATCGCACAGGTCGAAACCGGAATACAGTTTCTTTAAGTCGTCGACCGTTGCGATCGACACACCGGAGTTGCCGACTTTGCCGTAGATGTCGGGACGCTCGTGCGGATCCTCGCCGTAGAGCGTAACGGAGTCGAACGCAGTCGACAGCCGCGCTGCGGGCTGTCCCTGTGACAGGTAGTGGAAGCGGCGGTTGGTGCGTTCGGGCGTGCCTTCCCCGGCGAACATCCGCGTCGGATCTTCGCCCAGGCGACGGTACGGATACACGCCGCCCGTGTAGGGATACGCGCCAGGCAGGTTTTCCTTCATCAGGAACGTGAGCAGCTCGCCCCAGTCGCGATAGGCCGGTAATGCGATCTTCGGGATCTGCAAATGGCTGAGCGATTCCTTATAGTTCGAACCCGTCACTTCCTTGCCGCGCACACGGTAGCTGTATTGATCGGTACGAGCCGCTTCTCTGCGCTCCGGCCACGCCTTCAGCAAGTCGAGCGCCTCGGCGCTGAGCTCGCCGAGCGTCTCCTGATACCGTTGCCGGAGAACCGTTCGCGAGACGTCGGTGTCGTCGGTGAGCGCCTTCTTGTCGTAAGCCGTGAACGCTTCGGGTAGCTCCGGATCGTCGAGCTGCCGCAGCGCTTCGTAGAGGCTCTGGAGCAAGCTCGCGGCCTCCGCCTGCTTGGCGATGGACTCGTTGATCGAACGGCCCTGCTCGCTGATCTCCGACAGGTATCGAGTCCGGCTGCCCGGGATGATCGCGAGCGCGCGCGGCTCTTTGCCGGTGACGTCCAAATCGGGACGCCACTGATCTTCATCGAGCGACAGCTTCTCGGCGAGGCGCCGGCAGAGCTCCGTGAACATCCAGCTGATGCCGGGATCGTTGAACTGGCTCGCAATCGTCGGATACACCGGGACGTCCTCATCGGCCATGGCGAATGCCAAGTGATTGCGCTTCCACTGCTTGCGAATGTCGCGCAGCGCGTCTTGCGCACCCCGTTTGTCGTACTTGTTCAGGACGACGAGGTCCGCGTAGTCGAGCATGTCGATCTTCTCGAGCTGGCTCGGGGCCCCGTAGTCACTCGTCATCACGTAGACCGAGTAGTCGACGAGATCGACGACTTCGCTGTCACTCTGGCCGATGCCAGCGGTCTCGACCAGCACCAGGTCGAAGCCGACGGCCTTCAGGAACAGAATCTGGTCGCCGAGCATCTCGCTGGTCGCGAGATGCTGGCGCCGCGTGGCAATCGAACGCATGAACACTCGGGGCGACCGCAGGGAGTTCATGCGGATGCGATCGCCGAGCAGCGCACCGCCTGTGCGGCGCCGCGTCGGATCCACGGCAAGCAGCGCGATACGCCGATCGGGGAAGCACGCGAGCAGCCGATTGAGGATCTCGTCGGTCACGCTGCTCTTTCCGGCGCCGCCTGTGCCCGTGATGCCGACGACGGGCACTTTGCCGGCCCGCATTTGCCAGTCTTTGCGCAGCTTGGCCATGGCCGCGTCGTCGTACACGCCTTCCTCGATGGCGGAGACCGTCGCTGCGATCCCGAGCTCGTCGTCCACCGTCGCATCGACGCTCGCGCTAGTCTCGACACGGGCGGCTTCGGTGCGCTGGATGAGGTCGCGAATCATGTCTTCGAGACCCATGGCCATGCCGTCGTGCGGGTGATAGATGCGCTCGACGCCGTAGTCCATGAGCGCCTCGATCTCTTCGGGCGTGATGGTCCCGCCCCCGCCGCCGAATACGCGGATGTGATCGGCCCCGCTGTCCCGCAGCCGGTCGATCATGTAACGGAAGAATTCGTTGTGGCCGCCCTGATACGAGCT
>JBFGFX010000084.1:0-12758 GCA_041579335.1 Woeseiaceae bacterium
CAGGGATGCTCCGAATCCCGCCGGCCGGTCCGTAGAAGAAGTACACTCTCCCATCCGGCCCGCCCAACGGCCTGAAGACGCAATCGACCAGCTGTGTATGCTCTCTCGACGCTAGCAAACAGCGCGCAGTTCGCGATACGTTCGGCGAGCTCATCGGACCAGCGGGATCCGGGGCTCAAACCCGCGTCATACCAGACGTTGAAGCCAAGCTTCTTCAGCCGGACGAGCTCGATGAAGACCATTTCGGCGTCCCGGTGTGAATACGAGACGAATACATAGGGCGCATCACCGCGGTATGCCTCGTAGGGCTTCTTCAGTTTGCCAAGTGACACGACGCTCATCAGTCTGGCTCTGATCGAGCAATGGCGTCTACTAGTTTAGTCCCTCGCGAAGCCACAGGAGCCGAGCGCCAGGGGACGATTCTTCTACCTCAGCGTCGATTTCCGGATCTGATCGCGCGGCGAGCGGCAGCGGAGCGGACGTTGGCGCGCCCTATAGCTTTTCTCCAGAAAAATTAGTTTTTTCTTTCAGGTACTTACAAAAGACCGGCCCGACAATCCGTGCCACTACCGACAATAGAGGCACCGCGGCACCCAGTCGCCAGTGCCCGAGGAGGACGGCGATGCGCGGACTTGTATTACTGGTATCGGCGTTTCTGATGGTCGGATGCGCGGCGATAGAGACGCAGCCGCTGGCGGCCGCCGAGAAGCGCGAAGCGCTGAGGAATCCGCATCTTTTGAACTGTCCGAAGAACAAGCCGCCTGTCTGCGAGAAGTGGGGCGGACGGGCGCGCAAGACCTTCGCGAAGTGCAAATGCGGTTTGTAGCTCACCGCTGAACCAGCGCGCGGCGTCGCGCCGCGGCCGTCACGTCACCTGGACTCGGGCGAACTTACGCTTGCCGACCTGGTAGATGTGGGTCGTGCCAACCGCCACCGTGAGGTTCCGATCCTCGATCCGTTCCCCGTCGATCCTGACGGCGCCCTGCTTGATCATGCGGAACGCCTCGGAGTTGCTGCTGACGAGCCCCGCTGACCGCAATAGATCGGCGATACCGATCTCGCCGCCGTTGCTGGCGACGTTGACCTCCTCGATCTCGTCGGGCATCGCCCCCTCTCGGAAACGCGAGACGAATTCTGCCTGCGCCCGCTCGGCCGCCACCTGATCGTAGAATCGCGTGACGAGCTCGGCGGCCAGCTCGAACTTGACGTCACGGGGGTTCTTGCCGTCCGCGACGGCCTGCTTCAGGCCGACGATCTCCGTGAGCGGCCGGAAGCTCAAGAGCTCGAAGTAGCGCCACATCAGCTCGTCGGACACGGACATCACCTTGCCGAACATCTCGTTCGGCGGATCCGTGATGCCGATGTAGTTGTTCAAGGATTTCGACATCTTCTGCACGCCGTCGAGGCCCTCCAACAGCGGCGTCGTCATGACGATCTGGGGCTCCTGCCCGTACTGCTGCTGCAGATGCCTGCCGACGAGCAGGTTGAACTTCTGATCGGTGCCGCCGAGCTCGACGTCGGCTTCGAGCGCAACGGAGTCGTAGCCCTGGACGAGCGGATACAGGAACTCGTGGATCGAGATGGACTGCCCACCGGCGAAGCGCTTGCTGAAGTCGTCGCGCTCCAGCATCCGCGCGACCGTGTAACGCGCGGCCAACCTCACCATGCCTTCGGCGCCCATCTCGGACATCCAGGTGGAGTTGAACTCGATGCGGGTCGCATCTGGATCGAGGATCTTGAAGATCTGCGCCTCGTAGGTGCGTGCGTTCTCGGCAATCTCCTCGGTGCTGAGCGGCGGCCGTGTCGTGTTCTTGCCGCTGGGGTCGCCGATCATGCCCGTGAAGTCGCCGATCAAGAACACGACTTCATGGCCGAACTGCTGGAACTGCCGCATCTTGTTGATGAGCACGGTATGTCCCACGTGCAAGTCGGGCGCAGTCGGGTCGAAGCCCGCTTTGACGATCAGCTTGTCCTTCTTCTTTAGCCGCCCGCGCAGCGCATCCTCCGGCAACACCTCTTCGGTGCCGCGCATGAGCTCGTCCAGTTGTTCTGTGCGGGTCATCAAGGGTCTCGTCGTTCGGGCAGCGGAACTGTAGCATCCTGACGCGCCGATAAAAGCGCCGCCAACGGAAATATCCGTGCGCCGCGGACCAGAAATGGAAAGCAGACAGGCCTTACCGGAGAGCGATTCGACGGGCCGTGCGACGGTCGTGACAGGTGGATCGCGTCGGCTAAATCCGTTTCTCAGGCGGACGCTCAGTAATGGACTTTAACGTCATGAGTTTTAAAAGGTTTCTTTGACGAAGCCGGAGCGTCGCTGTACAGTATCCGCGTCAGCGACTGGGAGTTGAGCGTTGCGTCGACAGCCAAGCCCGCTACTTCACGATTACAAACCGGTCCCGACGCCTCCGGAAAAGAGATCGACCCCGCTGCGCTGGTTCGCCGTCGGGCTCGGCCTACCGCTGGCGATCACCGCCGCGTTCCTGCTACAGAGTGGCGCACCGCCGGAGCGTACCACCGAAGCGACGCTCGATACGGTCGCGCCGGTCGCGGACCTCGCGCTCGAGGACATCGAAGAGATCGTATTTACGGACTCGATCGACTGGTCGACGATGCTGCCGGACAACCCCGACTTCCACCCGCCGCTCGCGTACCCGGAACCGAGATACGACTCAATCAATATCACGGTACGTCGCGGCGACACGCTCGATCAAATTTTTCGCAAGAACCGTCTCGATCTCGGGCACCTCGCCCAGATCGCCCGGCTGCCGGCGGCGCGCGACCATCTGCGAATCCTGAAGCCCGGCGACGAGATCGAGATTCAGCACGATGACGGCCAGCTGGTCAGCCTGATACGCGAGATCGCGCTGACGAGCGTGCTGCGCGTGTCCCGCGCGGAAGACAGCTTCGAAGCAAAAATCGTCGAACGACCCATAGATGTGCAGAGACGAAGCGCGTACGGACGTATCGAAACCTCACTGTTCGAGAGTGCCGCCAAAGCGGGCTTGAGCGACAGCCTGATCATGAACCTCGCCGGGATTTTCGCGTGGGACGTGGATTTCGTCCTCGACATCCGCACAGACGACAACTACTACATTCTATTCGAGGAGATTTGGCAGGACGGCGAGTATGTCGCCGACGGCGAGATCGTCGCCGCCGAGTTCAACAATAACGGGCGAACGTATCGCGCCGTTCGCTACGTCGACAAAGAGGGTCGCTCGGACTACTTCACTCCGGAAGGCCGAAGCGTTCGCAAAGCGTTCATTCGGGCTCCCGTCGACTTCACGCGCATCAGTTCGAGTTTCAATCCACGCCGCAAGCATCCCATCCTGAATACGATCCGCGCTCACCGCGGCGTCGACTATGCCGCGCCGAAAGGCACGCCGATCAAGGCGGCCGGCGACGGCAAGGTCATTTTTCGCGGGGTGAAGGGCGGTTACGGCAACGCCGTGATCCTGCAGCACGGCGGCAACATCACGACGCTTTATGCGCACATGTCGGGTTTTTCGAAGGCTGCGCGAGTGGGGCGCCGGGTCGAGCAGGGTCAGACGATCGGCTTCGTCGGCAGGACCGGACTCGCCACCGCGTCGCATCTCCACTACGAGTATCGATTGAACGGCGTGCACCGCAACCCTCGGACCGTGAAGCTGCCGCAGGCCGAGCCTATCAAGGCCGAGTACATGCAGGATTTCCTGGCAACCGCCCAGCCGATCCTCGACGAGCTCGAGCGCTATAAAGAGACCCGGATGGCGTCGCTCAGTCTAGACTGACGACCATGTCCGACGCGGCCGATTCTCTATATGTGGGCCTGATCTCGGGCACCAGCATGGACGGCATCGACGCCGCGCTGGTCAGACTCGGCGATCGGCGCTTAAAGACCATCGCGACGCATTTTCACGCGTATCCCGGCGAATTGCGCGACGCGCTCCTGGAAGCGAGCCGACATCCGGCCAGCGCGACGGTCGATGACGTCGGCCGGCTCGATCGTGCCGTGGGTGAGTGTTTTCGGGACGCGGCCAACGCGTTGCTCGAGATCGCAGGCAGCGATCGATCGGAGGTCGCCGCCATCGGCAGTCACGGCCAGACGATCCGGCATCTCCCGCGCGACCGGCGGCCCTTTTCGCTGCAGATCGGCGATCCGAATATCATCGCGAGCGGCACCGGCATCACAACGGTCGCGGACTTCCGCCGCCGCGATTTGGCGGCTGGCGGCGAAGGCGCGCCGCTGACGCCGGCGTTTCATCACTGGCTGTTCGCGGACGACGAAATCTCGCGAGCCGTGCTGAACATCGGCGGCATCGCGAACGTCACCGTATTGCCGGCGGGCGACCAGCCGGTGACGGGCTTCGACACCGGTCCCGGCAACACGTTGATGGACGCGTGGATTCAAAAGGAGCGCGGCGAGGCATATGACGCGGGTGGCCGCTGGGCGCAGCATGGCGAGCCGTCACCGCAGCTCCTCGCGCGGCTGCTCGAGGATTCGTACTTCGATCGCGAGCCGCCGAAAAGCACCGGTTTCGAACATTTCAATCTCATCTGGCTCAACGAGCGGCTCGCCGGTTTCCGGCTCGAGGCGCAGGACGTCCAGGCCACTCTGCTCGAGTTGACGGCGCGGACCGTCGCCGATGCCGTGCGAAGGCACGCGGCCTCGGCCGAACAGGTTTTGGTTTGCGGCGGTGGTATCCACAATTCGGCGCTCATGACGCAGCTCGGCGGGGCCTTGGCGCCGGTTCCGGTCGATTCGACCGCGGCGCGTGGCGTCGGCCCCGACTGGGTCGAAGCCGCGGCGTTCGCCTGGCTGGCGAGCCGCACCCTGCAGGGAAAACCCGGCAACCTGCCGTCCGTGACCGGCGCCCGCAGCGCCGAGGTGCTCGGCGGCATATATTTGTGCGCCAGTTAAAACCGCGTTAACCGTCTCGTTGCTATACTGCTCGGTCCCTGTTGGGCGAGATGCACTATGGACGCGCCAGTCGGCCAAGCCTCCGAACGCTACATCAATCGCGAGCTGAGCCTGCTCGAATTCAATCGCCGCGTCCTGGACCAGGCCGCCGACGAGTCGATTCCGCTGCTCGAGCGGCTACGCTTCCTATGCATTTCGAGCACCAACATGGACGAGTTCTTCGAAGTCCGGGTCGCGTCCTACAAACAGCTCGCCGAGATCGGTGCCCCCGCTCCCGGGGCGGACAAGCTGACGCCGCAGCAGCTCTTGGTCGAAATCCGTCAGCGCGTCCGGCTGCTCGTCTGGCAGCAGTACGAGATGCTGAACAAAGTGATCATCCCGGAGTTCGCCAACGAGCACATCTATTTCCCCAACAGCCAGGACTGGACCGACGAGCAACGAGCCTGGTTGACCCGCTTCTTTCGCACCGAGATCGTGCCGGTCCTGACGCCGCTCACGCTGGATCCTTCGCGGCCGTTCCCGCGACTCTTGAACAAGAGTCTCAACTTCATCATCCGCCTCAAAGGGAAAGACGCCTACGGACGGCGCCGCCACCGCGCCGTCGTCCAGGCGCCGCGATCGCTGCCGAGGGTCATCAAGCTACCCGACGCCTTGAGCGAGCCGGGCTGCAACAATTTCGTCTTTCTCTCCTCGATCATCCACGCGCACGTCGACGAGCTGTTCCCCGGGCTCAAGGTCGAGGGCTGCTATCAATTCCGAGTAACGCGCAACAGCAATTTGTACGTCGATGAGGAAGAGGTCGAGGACCTCGTCAGGTCGCTCGAGGGCCAGCTTGCCGCAAGCCGCTACGGCGCGGCTGTGCGACTCGAGATCAGCCACCTGTGTCCGGAAGACTTGAGCGATTTTCTCTTGGATCATTTCTCGCTCGAGAAGGACGACATGTTCACGGTCGATGGACCCGTCAATCTGAATCGGCTTGCGCAGGTGTGCGAAATGGCCGAGCGGCCCGATCTGCTGTATAAGCCGTTCACGCCCGGCCTGCCCCCGGAGCTCAAGACCGACGAATCGATATTCACGGTTTTGCGCAAGCATCCCATTCTTCTGCATCATCCCTACCAATCCTTTAGCCCGGTCATCGATTTCATCGCGTCGGCGTCGCAGGATCCGAACGTGCTGGCGATCAAGCAGACGCTGTATCGAACCGGTTCCGAGTCCGCGATCGTCAACGAGCTGGTCAAGGCGGCCAGCGCGGGCAAGGAAGTGACCGCGGTGATCGAGCTCATGGCGCGTTTCGACGAGGCCGCAAACATTTCGCTGGCGAATCAGCTCCAGGAGGCCGGCGCCCACGTCGTCTACGGACTGGTGGGCTACAAGACGCATGCCAAGATGTCGCTGATCGTCAGGCGCGAGGGAGACGAGCTTCGCCGCTACGTGCATCTCGGCACCGGCAACTACCATCCCGGCACCGCGCGTCTCTATACCGACTACGGTTACTTGAGCGGCGATCAGGAACTCGGCGAAGACGTGCACAAGGTCTTCATGCAGCTGACGAGTCTCACGCTCGCCGAGGATCTCAACTTCATCACGACGTCGCCGTTCCAGCTGTTCGAATCGATGATGGAGCGGGTCGAGCGCGAAACCAGGAACGCCCGCGCCGGCAAGAAAGCCCACATCATGGCAAAGATCAACTCGCTCATCGAACCTCAGATCATCGACGCGTTGTACGAAGCATCACAGGCAGGCGTCCAGATCGAACTGATCGTGCGCGGCATCTGTGGGCTACGACCGGGAATCCAAGGACTATCGGAGAACATCCACGTTCGATCCATCATCGGTCGATTCCTCGAGCATTCGCGCGTCTACTACTTCTACAACGACGGCGAGGAAGAGCTGCTGTGCTCGAGCGCCGACTGGATGGACCGAAATTTCTTCCGCCGCACCGAAACCTGTTTCCCGATCCGCAAACGTTCCATCAAGAAACGCCTGATCAAGGACCTCAAGCTGTTCCTCGCCGACAATACGCAGGCGTGGGAACTGCAGGGCAGCGGCCGCTACTTTCGCGCCGATCACGGCGACGAAGAGCCGCTGTCGGCGCAAACGGCCTTGCTCGAAGAATTCGCGACGATCAGCTGAGAGAGCTCGGTCGCGGCTTGCAGCCGCGATCAAACGTGGGCTAACTGAACTGCAGCCGGTAGTCCGCCTGGGCGAGATAATCGCGCTCGCGTTCGAGGTCAGCGACCGTCAGCGGATTCGCGTCCAACCAGCCCGCCGGGAACTCGAGCTCGACCGATCGTTCCGCGGCCCGCAGGATGATCTCGGGCAGCGGCTTGCGACTGCGGCTGCGATTCAAGAGCACCGAAAGACGCAGCAGAATTGCCAAGCGCACGGCCCCGTTCCGCCACCGCCTCACCAGCGAACGGCATTTCACGATATCGATCTGGCGCCGTTGACTCAAGATCAGAAACGCCAAAAGCCGCTGCTCCGCGTGCGGAAAGCCGGGCAGATCGGCGTGCTCGGCGACGTACGCGCCGTGGCGATGAAATCCCTCGTGGGAGATATCGAGACCGATCTCATGCAGACGAGCGGACCACTCCAACAGGTTGGCGGCGTTCGCGGAGTCCAAGCCCCACACCCGATCGCATTGCGCGAGCAAGCGGGCCGCCGTCTCGGCCACCCGCGAAGATTGATCGGTGTCGACGTTGTAGCGCGCGGCCAGCGCTCGAACGCTGCGCTGCCGAGCATCCTCATGGTGCAATCTGCCAATGTAGTCGTACAAGAGCCCCTCGCGGAGAGCACCGTCGGACGTCGACATCTGATCGACGCGCAGCACGCTGAGCAGCTCGACCAGAATCGCGAGCCCACCGGGCCACACCTGCGCGCGACGCTCGGATAGGCCCGGCAAGCGCAGCTCGGCAATGTGGTCGAATTCGCTGACACGCTCGATCAACTGCTCCACCTTGTCGACCGTAAGATGCGATTCGAGGATTCCGAGCTCGCGCGCCACGCGCTCGGTCGCACGGATCGTCCCCGAAGTTCCGATTGCTTCGATGTCGGGCGAATCGCGGAAAAACGCTTTTACGGGTCTAAGCTTCAGCCGAATCGCGAGCCTGGCATCGTTGAAAGAGGCCCGAGTGATGCGACCGTCCTTGAAGTGACGCTCCGTCGTGACGACGCAGCCCATGTTGAGGCTTTCGAGGGCCCTGGGCCGGGCGCCCTGCCCCAAGATGAGCTCCGTGCTGCCGCCGCCGATGTCCAGGACCAGCCGAATGCCGTCGCTTGCGGGCGTGCTGTGAATCACGCCGGTGTAGATCAGGCGCGCCTCCTCGAGACCGGAGATGACCTCGATCGGATGCCCGAGCGCCTGCTCCGCCGCCTGACAAAACTGGCGGCTGTCCTTGGCCCGCCGCAGCGTACTCGTACCCGCGGCGCGGACGTTAGCGGCGTGCATGTCATGTAGCCGCTCGCCGAAGCGTGACAGACAATCGAGCGCCCTGATCCGCGCGGGCTCGCGCAGCTTGCCGGTTTCCCCTAGACCTTCCGATAACCGCACGGTTTCCCGCAGGCGATCGATGATCGTGAGCTGGCCGTGGCGAAGCTCACCGACGATCATGTGGAAACTGTTGGAGCCGAGATCCACCGCGGCGAGGACTTCGGGCGAGGCGGCGACTCCCGTCTCGGCGTCGCCGGATTCAGCAGCGGTGTACGTTATGGGATCGGCCTTCGTGATTTCCCTTCTTACTGGCTACCGAATTATACGGAAAAGGACGAACCGCATCCGCACGTAGTGGTCGCGTTCGGATTGCGGATGATGAACTGCGCGCCCTGCAGATCTTCCTTGTAGTCGATCTCGGCACCCATCAGGTACTGCACGCTCATCGGATCGATGAGCAGCGTGACGCCGCGGTTCTCGACCTGGCTGTCCCCTTCCTCGACCTGCTCGTCGAAGGTGAAGCCGTATTGGAACCCCGAGCAGCCGCCGCCGGAGACGAACACGCGCAGCTTGAGCTCCGGATTCGCTTCTTCCTGAATGAGCTCGCTGACTTTGTCGGCTGCGGCGTCGGTGAAAATCACCGGTGGTGGCGCGGCCGATGTGCCGATAATTGGAGTATCCGATCGCATATCTGAAACCGTGGCGTCCTCAGGAGGTGCTGGCGACCGGGGTCGGCGCCTCCATGCCGCTCGAGGTCTGTTCGAGCAACGGTACCTGACCCGCCGGCTGATGCACAAGCTTTCCGTTGATTTCGGCGCCGATCGCCATCTCGATGAGGTTGTAATACACGTTCCCTATGACACGCGCGGTCGGGCCGAGTTCAACACGCTGACTGGCGACCACGTCGCCGCGAACGAGGCCATTCAGCACGACGTACGGAACCGTCACCCCGCCTTCCACGGTCGCATCCTCGGAAATGCTGAGCGCGGAGTCGCTGTCGGCGTCGGCGCTGACGCTGCCTTTTACCCTGCCGTCGATGTGACAGTGGCCGGAAAAAACCAGATCGCCGTGGACCTGAGAATTGGAGCCGACCAAGGTATCGACTTTGTTGTGTGGTATTTGCTTGCGCCCAAACATGAAGATCCTCCCATTGAAACTAACCCTGGCCGGTCTGCCAGGCAAAACTCTGTTCGACACTGGCAATCGACTTGGTGCGCGACTTGACCTCGACCTTGATGCGTTCGGGTGTGAAGCCGTCGGGTAAAACCAGATTCCTGTCGAATACCTGGAAATAACGAAACGAGAACGGCCAGCTGCTGTCCTCATCGGCGGGCACGAGCTGCTCGAGCGAGTAGGTCGTGGCGACGCCGTCCTGTGTGCCTTCCAAGCTAAAGCCGACGTCACCCTTTACTGCGCGATCGTGTTGCATCACCTGTACCAGAACGAGCCGCACCTTGTATTCGCGATCGTCTTTGCCCTTGCTCAACCTGACGTCCTGCACCCGCAAGCCTCGCCCGCCATCGGCCGGCGACATGATGCCACGATAGAACTCGATGGCGTCGCGCTGTTCCTGAATCTTGCGCTGCAGGTCCGCGAGGCTCGCCTCGACCTCCGTGTATGCTTCCCGTTCGATGTCGCGGTGCGTTTCCTCCAGCGCGATCTCTTCTTTCAGGGAGACGATCTGCCGTTCGAGCTCACCGATCTGGCCGAGGTGCGCCTGACGCTCGAGGTTCGCATCGACGACGCTGTAGCCGGCCTGCATGCGGCCGAGCTCGAAAGTCAGGTAGCCGCCGACCGTGACTGCGACGAGCACCCCGGTGCGTAGCACCCAGGCCGGAATGCCGGCGATGTTTGCAGGGGTTCGTCCCGCCAATTCCTCGTACCTCGTCAGGTCGGAAACGGTATGGTACGCGGTGCTTACGTCAAACAGAAGTGCAGCAGATCACGGAATCGATTAGAAATCAGGGTCTCACAGCGCAAAATTGACGCTGATTTTAGGCGCGGAGGCGACCATATATGCAGCTATCGGCCTATTACCTGTGGTTCAAGGTGCTACACGTCGCGTTCATGGTGACGTGGTTCGCGGGGCTGTTCTACCTGCCGCGGCTATTCATCTACCATGCGGAGGCGGACGACGAGTTCGGCCGCAGCCGTTTCACGCTCATGGAACGGCGCCTGTTCGGCATCATGACGATCGGTGCCTTGCTGACCCTCGCGTTCGGGCTCGTGCTCGTCGTCCTCAATCCCGGCCTGCTGCGGCAGGGCTGGTTTCACGCGAAACTAGCGCTGCTGCTCGGGCTGGCCGCCTATCACGTCGTTTGCCGGCGCTGGATCGACAAGCTGGCAGGCGGCTACCGGGCGAGCAACACCAAGAATCTCCGCTGGTTCAACGAGATCCCGGTAGTGTTCTTGCTCGGCATCATTGGCTTGGCGATTCTGAAGCCGTTCTAGACCGGCGCAGATCCTTGTCGAACACCGCGCGCCAGCGCTTCGGCCACCAGCGGGGCCGCGGCGGCAGCCCCTGCGGGTAGACGCAGGGACCGAGCTCGTGCAGCGCTTGCGCGTACACCCGGCGTTTGAAATAGATCACTTCGTTGACCGGCCGCCAGAAATCGACCCAACGCCAACGATCGAATTCGGGGTTGTCACCCAGGTCCAGGCGTACTTTGTCGTCTCGGCCCAAGAGCTTCAGCATGAACCAGCGTTGCTTTTGGCCGATGCACAAGGGTTCGCTATCGCGCCGCACGTATTTGTCGGGCAGGCGGTAGCGGAGCCAATCCGCCGTGACGCCGAGCACATCGACGTCCTCCTCGGATAGACCGATCTCCTCGTGCAACTCGCGAAACATCGCCTGCTCGATGCTCTCGCCGAGCAACAGGCCTCCCTGCGGGAACTGCCAGCCCTTGCTGTGGATTCTTCCTGCGAGCAAGAGCTTGCCGGCGTCGTTCGCGATGATGATGCCGACGTTCGCGCGGAAGCCTTCCGAATCAATGCTGTCTCTATTCATCGTTCGCTTCGATTGTCCACGTCTGCGGTATGGTGTCCAGGAGCGAGCGTCGATGTCGGCACACACCGCAGCGTTGCCGTATGCTAGCCGCTCGCGATAAGGAGTGACCCGATTGCCGCTGGCGCGCCCTGCCACATTGTTCCTTGCGTTGACGCTGACGTCCGTTGCGGTACTGATCATCGCGCTGGTGTCCGGCAGCGCGGACGTGACGATGCGAGAGGTCTGGTCGAGCCTGTCCGGCAGGGCGCCGGCCAATATCGAAGCGCTGGTGGTGAATTTGAGGCTGCCGAGAGCGTTGACGGCGTTCGCAGTCGGCGGCCTGCTGGCCGTGGCGGGGGTCATCATGCAGGTGCTGCTGCGCAACCCGCTCGCAGAACCCTACATTCTCGGCACCTCGGGCGGCGCCGCAGTCGCTGCATTGAGCGGCATGCTGCTCGGTTGGGGCTCGGTGATGATCGATGCGGCGGCATTCGGCGGCGCCCTCGGCGCGGCGCTAATCGTGTTTTCCGTCGCCAAGGGGACGGGCAGTTGGACGCCGACACGGCTGCTGTTGACCGGTGTCGTGCTCGCAGCGGGATTCAGCGCGGCGACCACGCTATTGCTGGCGCTCAGCCCCGAACAGCAGTTGCGTGGCATGTTGTTCTGGCTCATGGGTGATCTGAGCTTCGCCTATTCGCCCGGCCGCCTCATCGTGCTGCTCGTGACGATCACCGCGGCCGGCGTCATTGGCGCCCGGCATTTGGACGTGCTGTCGCGAGGAGAGTTGCAGGCAGCGATTCTCGGCTTGCCCGTCGCGGCCGCGCGTCTCACCCTGTTCGCCGTGTCCGCCCTGGCGGTTGCGGTCTCGGTCACCACGGTCGGCGTGATTGGCTTCGTGGGTCTCGTCGTGCCCCATCTCATGCGCCTGCTGGGAGGCAGCAGCCATCGCGTCGTGCTACCGGCATCCGCGCTGGCGGGCGGCTCGCTGCTGGTCGTCGCCGACACGCTGGCGCGCTCGCTGCTCGCGCCGCGGCAGCTGCCGGTCGGGGCGCTGACGGCGGCCGTCGGGGTGCCGTTGTTCTTGGTACTAATGAGCCGTGGCCGCAGCATTGCGGGACAGGCGACGGGCGGCGATCGAACCGCGTGAGCGGCCCGCGAGGCCCACGCTCTCCGCGCGGCATACCGTCAAGGCGCTGCTCAACGATAGCGGGCCCTTTCGACCAGCAGAATCGCGTCTCGGTACAGATACCCTAAGCGCGCGGTGCTCGCCGGACTCGCGTCGAACGTCGGCCAGGCATCGAGCGGCGGTGACGGCGAGACCGCGGCAAGAACCGGGTACTCGTAGCTGCCGTCGTGCGCCACGCGCTGACCTCGCGGCGACACGAGCCATGCGACGAACCGCGTGGCTCGCAGAGCGTCGTTGGCGTGACGCGTCACGCCCG
>JBFGFX010000085.1:0-12732 GCA_041579335.1 Woeseiaceae bacterium
GGTCCCGCCTGCGCAGCGTCATCCAGGACTTTCTGGATCAAGAAATCGCGCGGCAGCCGTTCGCGATCGAGCGGGTCGAGGAACGAGTTCAGTTCGAGCATGCCGGCGCGCAACTCGAGCTGCGTGCGGACCGCATCGATCGGCTGCCGGACGGCTCGCTGCTGATCGTCGACTACAAGACTGGCGTGCCGAAGAACCTGCTCGGCCGCGACGGCGATCCGATCGAATCACAGCTCGTCTTGTACGCGATGGCGCTCGGCGAGGCGATCGGCGGTTTGACCTTGGTCAACGTGAACCGGCGTGCCATCGATTACCGAGGCGTAGGCACGGGCATCGAATGGGGCTCGATAGCGGCCGGTGAATGGCGTGCCGCGCTCGGGCGCTGGTCCGAGCAGGTATTGGAGGCGATCGAGGCCATCGCTCGCGGCGACGTTCGCGTCAATTTGAAACACCGCGCAGAGCAGCGCTGGCAGCTTGACGTCTTGAGTCGAATCGAGGAGGAGCGTCGTGCCGGCTGACCCGGTGCTCCTCGACGCCGACCGCAAGGCGCGCTGCGATGCGCTCGACGTACGCCGCTCGTTCATCGTGCAGGCGCCCGCCGGATCGGGCAAGACCGAGCTCTTGATACAGCGTTACCTCAAACTGCTCGCGATCGTCGACGAACCCGAGGAGGTCGTCGCGATCACGTTCACGCGTAAAGCCGCGGCGGAGATGCAGGACCGGGTGATCGAGGCGCTGAAGAACGCGCGCGCGGGCACCTCGTCCGATCAGGAACACGAGCAGATCACGATCGACGCCGCCGCGGCCGCGCTCGAGCGAGACGGAGGCAGGGACTGGCGGCTGGTCGAGTCTCCGCGCCGCATGCGGATTCAGACGCTCGACGGATTCTGCGCCTCGACAACGCGGCTGTTGCCGCTGACCTCGGGATTGGGCGGCATCGGCAACACCGTGGAGGATAACGACGCGCGCGAGCTGTATCGCACTGCCGCTCTCGCGACGCTCGATTGGCTGGTGGGCGACGATCCGGTGGGTACCGCGGTCGAGCAGGTCTTGACGCATCTCGACGTCAACACCGCGGCCTACGTCGGCTACGTCTCCCGCATGCTCGAGAACCGCGATCAGTGGCTGGAGATCGTCGGCAGCGGCGATGTGGCCGAGCCGGAACGAGTCCGCGCCCGCTTGGAAAGCAACCTGGCCGACGTCGTTCGTCACCATTTGACCGGAGCACGCCGGCGGCTCGAGCGGGCCGGCGTCGAAGCGCTGCCGCCGCCGGGCCGCCACGCGGCCGACAGCGCCGAGCACGCGTCCCCGGCGGAGGATCAGACGCCGCTACCGGGTGCGGCTCCCGCCGACCTGCCGGCCTGGCGTGCCGTCGCCCGGCAGTTGCTGACGCGCGCAGGGCAATGGCGCAAGTCGATCAACCGGACTCAGGGTTTCGCCCCGGAGGATCGTGCGGCCAAGCGCGGCTGGCTCGATCTCATCGGCCGTCTGTCGACGGATCGAGAGCTCATGCGCATTCTGCAGTTGGTGCGGACGCTGCCGGATCCCCGCTACGAGGACCGTCAGTGGCAGGTGCTGCTCGCGCTGTTCCGAGTCCTGCCGCTCGCCGTGAGCGAGCTTCGGCGGCTGTTCGCCGAGCAGGGCGTGTGCGATCACGTGGAGGTCGCGCTGGCCGCGGACGCGGCGCTCGGCAGCGCCGATTCACCTGGCGACGCGGCGCTCATGCTCGACTATCGAATCCGGCACCTCCTGGTGGACGAGATGCAGGATACCTCGATCGCCCAGTACCGCATGCTCGAGACGTTGACGGCCGGCTGGGAGCCGGGCGACGGCAGGACGTTTTTCTGCGTCGGCGATCCGATGCAGTCCATCTACCGGTTTCGCAATGCCGAGGTCGGTCAGTTCGCCCGGGCGCGCGCCAACGGTCTCGGCGGGCTGCCGCTGGAGTCGCTGATCCTGAGGCGCAACTTCCGCTCCGGCGAGCACCTGGTGCGCTGGTTCAACTCGGTGTTCGGCCAGGTGTTCCCCGCCGAGGACGATACGGCGTCGGGCGCCGTTCCGTACACCGACTCGATTCCGACCGACCGCCTGCTGGGTCGCGGCGATTACCGGCTGCACCCGCTGTTCAACGTCGACGCCGAGGCCGAGGCGCTGTACGCGGCGGAAGTAGTCGAGGCCTGTCTCGGCCGTGCCGAGGACGAAGACGTTGCCGTCTTGGTGCGCAGTCGCACGCAGCTTCCCGCGCTGCTTGCGGAGCTGCGCCGTAAGGACATCCGTTACCGAGCCATCGAGATCGATCGCCTCACCGATCTGCCCGAAATCATCGACGTCATGGCACTGACACGGGCGTGCTGTCACCTAGACGATCGCGCGGCCTGGCTGGCGCTGCTGCGCGGGCCGTACGTCGGACTCGGCTGGGCGGATCTGCACCGGCTCGTGCATGATGCACCGGGGCAACCGGTTTGGGCGCTGCTCCGGGATTCGGCGCGGCGAGCCGCGCTGTCGCCGTACGCACGTGGCGCGCTGGCCGAGTTCTTGCCGCGCATGCGCCGCGCGCTGCGTCCGGATTGCATGCTGACGCTCAGACAACGGGTCGAGACCGCTTGGTTTCGATTCGGCGGGCCGGCACTGCTCCGGAATCGGGACCAGCTCGCCAACGTCTACCGCTATTTCGACGTGCTGGAGACGGTCGAGGCGGCCGGAACGCTGCCGGATCCGGCGGAGCTCAAGCAGCGCCTGGACGAGGAACGGGTGTCGACGAGCGGCGGTGGCGATTGCCGCGTTCAGGTGTTGACGATGCACAAAGCAAAAGGCCTGCAGTTCGATCATGTGATCCTGCCGGCTCTCGGGCGCTACACGACCGTCGGCCACAAACGCGTCCTGAGCTGGCTCAACGTGCCGGCCGATGCCGGTGGCAGCGACTTGATCCTGAGCCCGATCGGTCCGAGCTACGAGCTCGAGCGGGATCCGCTACACCAGTACATCGAGCGGGCTTTGCGACAAAGCGACCAGCTCGAGCTGGATCGACTGCTGTACGTCGCCTGCACGCGCGCCAAGAAGTCGCTGCACTTGATCGCCGGCGTGCAGGTGAAAGACGGTGTTCGTGCGCCGCACTCCGGCAGCCTGCTTTACCGGCTGTGGCCGGCCCTGCAATCGACGATCGAGGCCGCGCACGCAGATCGGGTAACGGCGGTCGGCGATGCGGAAGAGGAGATCGATGGCGATGTCTTCGTGAGGCCGCGGCTGAGAAGAGTCGACGGCGGCTGGCGCATGCCGGAGCCGCCGGATGCGCCGGTTCGCCGCGGACCGTCGGTGCAAGCGCGGCAGCAAGGCGACAAGCGCATCGAATACCATTGGGTGGGCGCGGCCGCGCGGCACGCCGGCAGCATCGTGCATCGGTGGCTCAGGCGATTCGTTGCCGACGGCGTCTGGCCGACGCCGGACCGGCTCGACACGACCGAGCAACTGACACGGCGCTGGGCGCTATTGTCGGGTGTGCCCGAAGCGGAGCTGGCGGCCGTGAACGCGCGGGTGCTGAGCGCATTGCGCGGCATCTTGAACGATGCGCGCGGCCGGTGGATCTTGGACGGCCCGGGCGCGGCCGAGCTGGCGCTCACCGGCGCCTGGCGCGGGGGGACCGCTTCGATCGTCATCGATCGTGTGCGTATCGACGCCGACGGCACGCATTGGATCATCGATTACAAGACCAGCACGCACGAAGGCGGCGACATGCGCGGCTTTCTCGATCAGGAAGCGGAGCGCTACGCAGCCCAGCTTGCACGCTACGCCGCGGTCTATCGCGCTTATGCGGGGACGGACGCCGTCCGCGCGGCGCTGTACTTTCCGCTGCTGCAGCAGTTCCGTGAGGTCGAGGTGCGCGAGTCTGCGGCGGACGCAGACTGATGCGCTGAGGCTGTCCGGCTAGAGCCGCCCTTCGAAGCGAAACTCGCGCTGACCGCGTTCATTGGCGGAGCCCAGGAAACGTAGCTGGTTGATCACCGCGTCGGAAGCCTGTGCCGTCGGCGCGACGAGACCCGTCAGCGAGTAGCTGCGATCGGTCGACAGCTTGAGCGAGCCGGCGATGTCGAGCGCGCCGCTCAAGTCTTCCACGCTGCCGCTAATGCCGCCGTCGCTCGAGGCAAGCTCCGCTTTGAAATCCCCGATCGGCGTCGGTGACAGACCGCGCGCGACCAGGCCGAAGACCTCCACAGTGCCGTCGGCGGAGACCGGCAGGCCGTCTCGTATCGTCAGCCTGCTGAACGCGAAGCGTACGTTGCCCTCGAGACCCGGCGCGGGAAACACGCTCTCAAGCGCGCCGATCGAGACGGCACCCTCGACGTCGGTCAGCGTGACGCGACCGCTCAGGCCGAGCGCGACGTCGGCTTCGAGGAAGCCGTCGGCCGGGTCGACGCTCGCCTCGAACGCGAGCTTGCCGGCGAGCAGGGATAGAGGCTTGAACGACCAGCGCAGGCTGCTGATGTAGAGCGCGCCGATCTGTCCCTCTGTGGCGCTGCCATTCCAGATCGAACCGCCGATCCCCGACAGCTTGACGGCGTCCGGCGCGAACGCGTGATAGGCGACGCGCGCGGGCAACATCACGAGGACGCCTGCCAGGAACGTGATCGTGCCGACCGTGATCAGGCGTTTGCGGCCGATCACGCGGGCTACCGTTCCAAGGTCAGGCTGGCGTTGACGCGGCCCGGAATATTCTGCGTGGATACCGAAAAATTGCCCGCTTGCACCTGCAGGGCATAGCGATGGTTGAGATCGCCGAGCCAGCGTATCAGGTCGTCGAAGGGAGCGTCCTTGAACTCGACGCGTATGCCGTTGGCGCCGGTCGGCTGGCTGCGCTGTAGCACGCTGTCGAGATTACGAGCCCGAAGCGTGGTGTCGACGATGACCACGAGGGACTGACCGGCGCCGGCCCGGACGGCGTTGCGGCTGCCTGCATTGCGCACGGCCGTTTTCAGCGGCTTGAGTTCTGCCAACGATCGCTGCCAGGTCGTCACGCTCGAGGACAGCGACGACTGGCCACGATCGAGCGGCATCCAGATCGCGAAATAGACGAGCGCGAAGACGACGAACATCGCCGCGGCCAACACCATCATCTGCTCGCGCGATTGAAGCGAGTAAAACCAGCTCTTCATGGGCCGCTCGCCTGGATCTGAATTCTGCTGTTGACCTTGTCGCCGTCTTGATCGGTCGACTGAATCTCGGCCTCGAAGCTGCCGCCCTGATCGATCGAACGCTGGATGTTGTCGAGCACCGACACGCTCGGTGCGGACAGGCGCACGTCCACGACGCCGGCGCGATAGCTGATCGCCTGAATGCTGGCTTCGCCGTGTTGCTCGATGGCCTTGCTGAGCTGCTCGAGGGATTGCAGAAACACCGTCGGTGCGCCGCCGCCTGCGCCGGCTCGGGCCCGCAGCGACGAGATGACGGCGACCGGATCACGCACGTCGTCGGTGCCGGGCGCAATCTCGCGGTACTCGGCGAGGAACTGCTCTCTGAGCCCCGCCTCTTGGCGGCTGAGCTTGACGTAGTCGATCGCTTTGGCGGCGATGCCGATGGCACCCAGCGCGAGCAGCAACATCGCCGCCTGGCGCCAAGGCCGCAATAGGCTGGCATATTCCGTCCGGGCGCCGAATTCGCCCTGCAGCAGGTTGACGCCTGCGCCGGTCGCCGCGGTCACGGCAAGCCGCGGCAAGACCCCGTCGGGCAGCACCTTGACGTCGACGCTATCGAAGTCGTGCCGCAGCGCGACGAAGTCGTGCGCGTAGGTCTCCTCGCTGCCGGGCTCGCAATACGCGAGGACGTGCCGCGGCGCGCGCGTTTGCTCGGCGTTCTCCCGCTCCTCGAGTTCCTCCTCCGTCGCGCCGATCGCCGCCAGCGCCTCGGCCGGTCGCACACCTTGTAGGACGAGCTCGGTATCGGCGCCGTCGTTGATGAACACCTGATCTTTGGCGATCAACAGGCTGATCGTGCCGGGAATCCGCGCCAGCCCGTAAGTCTCTGCGAGCAAGGCATCGGGTTTCAGGCCCGCGTCGGAAAGCTTCTCGAGCCAGGACTCCAGGGTTCGACGCTTGATGACCGACACGGGGATCTTGCCGCTTTCCCTGCGCGTTCCGGCGGCGAAGTGCAGATCCTCGACGTCGTCTGCCAGGTATTCCTCCAACGCGAACGGCAAGGCCTGCTGAATCTTCGCCGGCGATTTCACCGGCAGCTCGAGCGAGGTCGTCAAGACGTCGGCGGCGGGCAGCAGCACGATGAGCCTGCGCTCGCCGACGTCGATTCTGGCGGCGGACAGCGGTCCGGTCACCGGCGGCCCCAAACGCGCACCGCTCGAATCGACGACGATCCAATCTGCCGCGGGATCGGACAGATCGGCAACTTTCAGGACCAGCACTTCGGCCATGATCAAGCGGTCCCCAGACTGCGCAGGATCGGCGTCACGTTGCCACGCGGGCCGCGCTGCAGGACGGAGTACAGAGTGACCCGAACGGTATCAATACGGACAACGACCTTCAATTGAAAATAGTTCGTGTTTTCGGTCAGCTCGTTCAACACCTCGGGCGTCACGAGCGAGGAGAACGAGTTCTCGACGTTGGCGAAGCCGCCGTCCTCACGCTCGCCGAGCAGATTTTCGACGTCGCCCGGCGAGATCTTCTCGTCGAGAGCGCGGAGCACGAACGGCGTCGCCGTGTTGACGTTGATCGCAGTCCGGCCGGGCAGGGCGGTGATGTGCGGCGCCAAGGTATCGAAGGTCAGCTTGTCCATGCCTTCCAGGGCGGCGAGCTCGCTGATGCTGGTCAAGAGCTGATTAGCCGCCCGATACGGCGGGAACATGCCGGTGTAAATACTGTCCTCGGCGCCGTCCGGGAATGCCGCGTCGAGATCCGGATCCAGCCAGTCGGCCGCAATGCCGGCAAAACGCGGATCGAGCTCGAGCGCGGTCAGCAAGCGCTGAAAACGCTCGAGGGATTGCTCGTCGACCTCACCGTCCTGGTTGATGAGATTGTTGACGTTGAAGCGGCCCTGCAAATCCTCGATGACGCCAAACACCTCGCCGCCGTCGATCGGCAGCGGCGGCAGCTCGGTCGCCCAGATCTCGCCAAGATGATCGGTGTCGCTGTCCTCAAGGTCCTGGCGAAGGATCGTTGCGATCCAACTCTCAGCGCCGAGCGCGACCTGAATCGCCTGGTCCCGGTACAACAGCATCGTCGTGCGCCGCACGTCCAACGCATTGTCCCAGGCGAGGTCGGCCGCGACGATCGCGGCGAGCGCGAAGATGATCATCGCGGTGATCAGCGCAACGCCTCGCTGCCGGATGCGCGATGCAATTCCCGCGATCAAGGCGCCACCTCGATGATCCGCGTGATCTCGCCCTCGTCGACGAGCGTCAGCTCGATCTGGACCGCCCGCGGCCGTAGCCGCAGGCCGAGCGGCCCCTCGCGGCCGCCGGGGGGCCACTGCTCGGTCCACTCGCCGTTCTCCTGCATGAACAGGAACACGACGCTTTCGACGTCGTCCAACAAGGTGACGCCGATGATCTCGTTGCTCAACGTGCGGTCGAGCACTCGCCAGTGGTAGCGAATAAGCTCGTCCTCTTCCAGCCGATAGGCGGCGCGCTGGAGCGTGCCGCGGGGCAGCGCCATCGGATTGTTCCAGCCGGCGCGGGTCAGCTCGATCGCGTAGCCGCTCTGGAAATCGGACCTGAGCGCCGCGCCGAAGCCGTCGCCCAGCTCGTCACGCACGGGCCGCGGCGAGAGCTGGATGAAGTCCTGGCTGATCGTGCGCATCGTGCGCTGAATCGCCTGCAGCCGGTCCATGCGTGCCGATAGCACGCCGGCGCCCGTGATCGTCTGACTCAAGGTGCCGTAGGCGAGGGCCGACAATATCGCGAAGATCGCCATCGCAACGAGGATCTCGATCAGCGTAAAACCACGCGGCTGCCGACCGCTCATATCGTTTCACCGGCTGCCTGAGTGGCGGTGGCCCAGGCGGTATTCGCATCGCCCGGGATCGTCGGCTCGCCGATGAAGCCGGTCACGAAGCCGATCGAGTTTTCGGCGCCGGCCAGCGACACCTCGACGTCAACGCGAAACAGGTTCTCGACGCCGGTTTCCGAAACGGTCGTTTCCCAAGCCCATTCGAGACCGGCATAGGTCACTTCGCCGGTAGTCGTGCTGACCTTCGGCAAGACGTTCGCCAGCCGCAGCTCGGCGATACGGTTTTGCGCAATCCAGCTGGCGTAGGTCCGCTGCTGAATCGAGTTGGCGCCGTCCACCATCTGGCTGATCGTCGCGGTCACGGCGGCGAGCGAGATGGCGGCGATCGCGAGCGCGATGATGACTTCGATCAGGGTAAATCCGCCGCCCCAGCGAACGCGAGTGCGGCCCCCGCGCAGCCGACCCCTAGCCACCGGCCTCAACCTCGTCCTCGTCGCCGACCCTGACGCTGCCGTCGGGCAGCACGCGGACGTGCACCGTCGCATCGTCGGGCCGCCGAATGACGGCCAGCTCGAACGGCGACAAATCACCGCTCGACAGTATCAGGCCGTGAGGCGCGTACTCGTTTTGCCGCGGTCGACGCCGGCCCTCGTCGTCTTCCTCGACCTTCGTCTCCGCTGCCTGCTCGCCCAGCTCGATACGGCGATCCTCGACGTGCAGATCGAGCTCGAAATCCTCCGGCAGCTCGCGCGGCCTGAGCAGGTCGTCGCCGATGACTTCGTCCCAGCGCTCGAAGAACGGATCGTATTCAACGAAGCGATAGCCTCGGCGAATGAACTCGATGCCGAAATCACGACCCTGCAGCTCGGCCTCGTCGGCGGCCAGTTCGATCAAGGAACCGATGCGGCGGGCTTCGCGCTCGACCTCACGGTCGTCGCCGATGACGGTGAGAGAAATCAGGACGACGGAACTAACGATGCCGATGATGACGACGACGACCAGGACTTCGATCAGCGTGAAGCCGCGACCATGCGAATGTGACCTGGGCCCGACGCGAGCGCGGTCGATCATGACGTGGGCTTATTCGATATCCCAGTTGCCGATGTCGGCGTCTTCGCCTTCACCGCCCGGGCGGCCGTCGCGGCCCAACGTGTAGATGTCGATTTCCGCATTGTTGCCCGGATTGAGATACAGGTAAGGATTGCCCCAAGGGTCCTTGGGCAGGCGATCCAGATACGCACCTTTCCAGTTGCGGATACTCGGATCCGCGGGCTTCGTGACCAGGGCCTCGAGACCCTGTTCGCTGGTCGGATAGCTGAAGTTATCGAGCCGATAGAGCTTCAATGCGTTCTCGATGCCCCGAAGGTCCTGCTTGGCCGCCGAGATCTGGGCGTCGCCGACTCGCCCGATCACGTTGGGCGCGACGATCGCCGCCAGGATGCCCAAGATGATGACCACGACCATGATCTCGATCAGCGTGAAACCGCGCTGCCGGCGCGACTCGCCATGAGGCGCTCGTTGTTTCTCTGAATGCATGCGTCGAAACCCTGCGAAAAGGCCGGGCGGCCGCTCTCGTTGACTCTCTGTTCGGTTAAACGCGAGTATATCAAACATGGGGTTAAGCAAAGCTCGAATTCCACGTCCCGCCGCCGCCGGCCTGGCGTCTCACTGGCTCACTCCGGCGATGGTGCTCGTCGTCGGTGCCGTGCTTGCGGCGTTCGGCGACGGCGGACAGCTTATGTTTCGTTACGAGCGCGGAGCGATAGAGAACGGCCAGGTTTGGCGCTTGGTCAGCGGCCATTTCGTTCACCTCGGCTGGTCGCACTATCTACTGAACGCGGCCGGCGCGGTGCTCGTGTGGTTGCTCGTTGGACGCTGCTTCACGCTCGGCCAGTGGCTTGCGGTATTGGCCGCGACGATCGCCGGCATCGATCTCGGCTTCTGGTTCTTGAACCCGGGCCTGACGTGGTACGTCGGCGCCTCCGGCGTCCTGCACGGCCTGCTGGTGGCCGGCCTGCTCGCCGGGTTCCGGCGCGCGCGCATCGAAAGCGTGGCCCTTATGGCGGCGATCGGGCTGAAGCTCGGCTACGAGCAGTTTGCCGGGCCACTGCCGGGCTCCGAGGCGGCCGCCGGGGGCGCGGTGGTTGTCGATGCGCATCTGTACGGGGCGCTCGCCGGTGCGATCAGCGCGGCGGCGGTGCTGATTAGAGTCCGCGGATCGCGGGCTATATAATGCGCGCCCGTTCCAACCCCTTCGATGCGGGAGACAGGCGTTGACCTTAGCGATGGTTTTTCCAGGCCAGGGCTCGCAGGCGGTGGGCATGCAGGCCGCGCTGGCAGACGATTACGCGCAGGTTCGTGAGACCTATGCGGAGGCCAGCGAGCTGCTCGGGTACGACCTTTGGCAGCGGGTACAGGACGGGCCGGCCGAGGAGCTCAATAGCACCGTCGTCACGCAACCCGCGATGTTGGCGGCCGGGGTCGCCACCTGGCGCATCTGGCAGGCGCGAGGCGGCACGGCCCCTTCGTATCTGGCCGGACACAGCCTCGGCGAGTACACGGCCTTAGTCTGCAGCGGCGCGCTCGAATTCGCCGACGCCGTGCCGCTGGTCAAGCGGCGCGCCGAGCTCATGCAGAACGCGGTGGCACCCGATGAGGCGGCAATGGCCGCGCTGCTCGGACTCGACGACGCGGACGTCGAGTCGATCTGCGCGGCCGCGTCCGACGCCGGAATAGTCGAGGCCGTGAACTTCAACGCGCCCGGGCAGGTGGTCGTGTCCGGACAGAAAGCGGCGGTGAACAAAGCCGTCCTGCTCGCTAAGGACGCCGGCGCGCGCCGAGCGATACTGCTCAGCGTCAGCGTGCCGTCGCACTCGTCGCTGATGCGCGATGCCGCGGAGGCGCTTGCGGACGCGCTGGCGGCGACGCCTTTCAGCGCGCCGGGCACAACGGTCATCGGCACGACCGACGTCAAGCCGTACGCTGGCGCGAACGACATTCGCGATGCGCTCAAACGGCAGCTTTACAGCCCGGTCCAGTGGGTGAAGACGGTCGCGGCGTTGCGCGACGCCGGCGCGGACGCGATCATCGAATGCGGTCCCGGTAAAGTGCTTGCCGGGCTGTGCCGGCGCATCGACCGGGCGATGCCCGCCGCGTGCCTCGATTCCCCCGATGCGCTCGACAAAGCACTGGCTCAATAGACTATCAAGCAACGAAGAGGATCGATCTCGATGAGCGACATTTTTCAGTCCGACGTGTTGGCCGGACGGGTTGCGTTGGTCACGGGCGCGTCGCGCGGCATCGGCGCCGACATCGCGCGCGCGCTCGCGGCGGCCGGTGCGCGGGTCGTGGGCACTGCGACCACCGATAAGGGTGCGGCATCGATTTCCGCCGCGCTCGGTGACGGTGGTCGCGGCATCGTGCTCGACGTCGCAAGCGACGAATCCGTCCAGCAGGCGATTGCCGATGTGAACGACGCGGACGGTGCGCCGACGATCGTCGTCAACAACGCCGGGATAACGCGCGACAATCTCCTGATGCGCATGAAGCCGGAAGAGTGGGATGCGGTTATCTCGACCAACCTGTCCGGCGTCTATCGCGTCTGCAAGGCGGCGCTCCGTGGCATGATGAAAGCGCGCCACGGGCGCATCATCAATATCGCGTCCGTGATCGGAATCATGGGTAATGCGGGACAGGCGAACTACGCGGCAGCCAAAGCGGGCATCATCGGCTTCTCGAAATCGATGGCGCGCGAGGTCGGCTCACGGAACATCACCGTGAACGTCGTTGCACCGGGCTTCATCGATACCGACATGACCCGCGTGCTGCCGGACGATCAACGAGCGGCCATGCTCGCGCAGGTGCCGCTCGGCCGGCTCGGCGAAGTGGCCGATATTGCGGCGCCGGTCGTGTTTCTCGCATCACCGGCGGGCGGCTACATCACCGGAGAAACTCTCAACGTCAACGGCGGCATGTTGATGGACTAGTGAGGCTGTAGATTGAGCTTGGAGTTTCCCCTACAATACCGTGCCACGGCCGGGTAGGGGCTCACATAATCAATAACTTAGGGCCTAGGACCGGTTGCTGGAGCGATCACAAAGGCGCGTTGGGACACAGACATTTACGGTAGGCAACACGACTTGCGTGGGCATCTGGGGCCCGCTGCACCGAGGAGCGCATCGCACCCAGCGTCGTCACCACAGTCTCTTCGTTAAGGAGAAGCGATCACCATGAGTAGTATTGAGGAACAGGTTAAGAGCATCGTTGCAGAGCAGCTCGGCGTCAAAGAAGAAGAGGTGACCAACGATGCCTCGTTCGTTGATGACCTCGGCGCGGATTCGCTGGACACGGTCGAGCTGGTCATGGCTCTCGAGGAGGAATTCGAGACGGAGATCCCCGACGAGGAAGCCGAGAAGATCACGACGGTGCAGCAGGCGATCGACTTCATTAACGCCCGGCGTAGCGATTCTTAAAGTATCCAGAGCCGGTGCGATCGCGAGGTCGCACCGGCATCCAATCAGTCGCGGCAATTCTGCCGCGTTATTCTCGGAACCATCTTGAGTAAGCGTCGCGTTGTCATTACCGGCATGGGGATCGTTTCTCCGGTCGGCAGTCAGATCGAAACGGCATGGCGGAACGTCCGCGAGGGCAACTCGGGCATCACTCCGATCGAGGATTTCGACCCGAGCGGTTTCAGTACGCAGATCGCGGGTGTCGTCAGCGACTTCGAGCTCGACCGCTACCTGACGTCGAAAGACGCGCGCAAGATGGATCCGTTCATGCA
>JBFGFX010000086.1:0-12670 GCA_041579335.1 Woeseiaceae bacterium
GATCGCCGATCGCAGCCGCCTACGACTTCGGGCGATCTCTGCTCGACACCCACCTGCCTGCGCTCTTAGACGACGGCCTCTACTTTGCGGACGGGCAGATTCGTGACGAAGTCTATGTGTGGGGCTCGTTCTTGCAGAGCAGGATGTACGAGGCCGGAGTGAGCTGCACGGATTGCCACGACCCGCACACGGCGGCGCTAAAGACGGGTTCCGAGGCGAGCGGCGTTTGCGCGACCTGCCACCTGCGCAGCCGATTCGACACGCGCGAGCACCATCACCACGCGGACGGGGACGTCGATTGTGTCGACTGCCACATGGCGTCGCGCAACTACATGCAGATCGACGGCCGCCGCGATCACAGTTTCCGCGTGCCGCGGCCCGACCTGACGGCGTCGACCGGCGCGCCGAACGCCTGCGGCCAGTGTCATCCGGCGCAGGGCCCGGAATGGGCCGACGCCGTGCTGCGCAACTGGTTCGGTCCGGCACGCTCGCCGCATTTTGCCGCCGCGATCCACGCGGGCCGGACGCGCGGCGCGCGGGCGAATGCGCTGCTCGTCGCGGCGGCCGATGATCCGACGCAACCGGGTATCGCGCGCGGCACCGCGCTGTCGCTGCTCGCCTGGCCGCTGGATACGGCGGCCGCTCGCGCGATTCGCGCCGGTTTGGGCAGCGGCGATCCGCTCATTCGCCTCGGCGCCGCGCGGGCCTTGCGCAGCGCGCCTGCCGATATTCGCCTGCAGTGGGCTTCTTCCTTGCTCGACGACCCGCTGCTGGCGCTGCGCCTCGAAGCCGTGGGCGTGCTGCTGCCCCTTCGCAGCAGCATGCCGGGCGAATCGTTTGCGAGCTTCGCCGAAGCCGAGAACGAGTATCTCGCGGCGCAGCTCGTCAACGCGGAGCGGCCGGAAGCGTACACGAATCTCGGCGGCATGTTCCTCGCCCGCGGCGACGTTCCGCGTGCCGAGCGCTCGTTTCGAACGGCGCTCGACATTCAGCCGCTGGCCACGCCCGCGCGCGTCAATCTCGCCGACCTCTACCGCCAGCTGTCTCGCGACGAAGACGCGCAGGCGCTGTTGGAGGAGGGCCTGGTTTTGGATCCGGACAACGGTGCGTTGCGGCATGCGCTCGGGCTTTTGCTGGTCCGGCAGCAAGAGACCGAGGCCGCGCTCGCAGAGCTCGAGCGTGCGGCCGAGCTGGATCCAGATAATCCCCGCTACGCGTACGTCTACGGCGTCGGCTTGAATTCGATCGGCGAGACCGACGCCGCGATCGCCGTGCTCGAGCGAGCGCGCCAATCGTTCGACGGCGATTTCGATATCGGTTGGGCACTGGTCACGACGCTGCGCGACGCGGGTCGCAGCGACGATGCGCGGATCGCGGCGGAGAGCCTGAGGCAGCAGTTTCCCGACAATCCCGACGTCGCGGCGTTGCTCGATACGCTCACGGACTAAGGCCTGTGATGCCGTCGCTGACTAGCTTTGCGCCGACAGCGAACAGCATGACGTAGACGACGAAGAAGAAGAAGCGATCGCTGACGCGTTGATGCAGCCAGTAGCCGATACCGATGCCCAGCGGCGCGAGCGGTGCCAGGACCAGGGACGTGCCGAGGTTACTCGTGTCGAACTGGCCGAGCCATGCGTACGGGATTAGCTTGACGTAGTTGACCACCGTGAAGAAGGCCACGGCCGTGCCGACGAACAGCGTGCGATCCAAGCCGCGCCTCAGCAAATACATGCTCAACGGGGGTCCGCCCGCGTGCGCGACGAAGCTCGTAAAGCCGGCCACCGCCGCAGCCAGCGTGCCGACGGATGGCGGGAAGAGCGTCTGCTTCCGGTCGTCGCTCAGATAGCGCTGCACCCAGTAGTGCAGCGTGAAGCTGATGGCCACGACGCCCAACAGCAGGCGAATGATGGCCGGACTCAGATATTCGAACATGAGTGTGCCGACGCCGATGCCGACGAGCGATGCCGGCACGAGAATACGAAGCTCTCGACCGGACCACTTACCGCGGAACGCCCAGACGCTGAAAAGGTCCATCAAGCACAGGATTGGCAGCAGGATCGCGGCGGCTTGGAGCGGTGAGATCACGAGCGCCATGAGCGGTACCGCGGCGACCCCTAAGCCACCGCCGAAACCGCCTTTGGAGATACCGAACATCACGACCGCCGGGATGGCGACTGCATAAAACCAAGGATCAGAAATAATGTCCATGAATCAGGGTGTTATAAGCGGCGTGCGGGGGCGAATGCGGCGCATGGTAACCGAAACCGGCAAGCGCGCGCAGCGTCGCGGGAGGGCGGCCGGGCCGAACTCGATGCGGCCGCGGTTTCATGGCTAAAATGGCGTTCCAGCGGCAGCCTTTGGGAAAACGATGAAGCTCAGAATCCGTGACAACTCGATACGACTGCGCCTGAGTCGCTCGGAGGTGGTGGCGATTCGAGACGACGGACTGCTGCGCTCGTTCGTCGCGTTTCCGGACGGCACGCGCTTCGAATACGCGCTCGAAAGCTCGCCCGCCAGCGTCGCGCCGAACGCGCAGTATACGGATCATGCAATGGTAATCAGGCTGCCGGAATCCACGGTTCGCGAGTGGGCCGATTCAGATCAGGTCGCGATCGCGTCGGAGCAGGCGGTCGACAACGACGGCGTGCTGTCGATACTCGTCGAGAAGGACTTCGCCTGCCTCTCGCCCCGGGAAGGCGAGGACGAGTCCGACATGTTTCCGCATCCGGAAGCCGGGCACAAGACCTGCTAGCCGGATCGACCGGAGCTCTAAGCATGGCAGCAAAGAAAGCGGCGCCGTTCTCGGCCGAAGCCATCGGGTTCCTGGCGCAGCTATCGCGAAACAACAATCGCGACTGGTTCAACGAAAACAAGCCGCGATACGAGGAGCTCGTTCTCGATCCCGCGCTTCGCTTCATCGAGTCGATGCAGGATCCGTTGCACGACATTGCGCCGCATTTCACAGCGGTACCGAAGCGGGTCGGTGGATCACTGATGCGGATATACCGAGACACCCGCTTCTCGAAAGACAAGACGCCGTACAAAACGAACGTCGGTATTCAGTTTCGGCACGAGCAGGCCAGAGACGTACACTCTCCGGGCTACTACGTGCACATCGATCCGGAGCAGGTCTTCATCGGCGTCGGCATGTGGCGGCCCGAATCGGAATCGCTCGCGCAGATCCGCCGGCGCATTGCCGACAAGACGAACGAGTGGCGGAAAGCGAGCCGCGACCGAAGCTTCCGACGCCACTTCGAGCTCGGGGGTGAGACGTTGTCGCGCCCGCCGCGCGGTTTCGATAAAGACCATCCGATGATCGATGATCTGAAGCGCAAGGACTTCATCGCAGTCAAGAATCTCGATCTCGAGGACGTCACGAGTCCCGGATTCCAGCGCAAGATCGCGACGGCATTTCGTGCTGCGACGCCGTTCATGCAGTTCCTGTGCAAGGCCGTCGGCGTCCGCTACTGAGCCATCCTCGTCGCTCGCGAGGCGGCGGGCTCGCGACTCCGACTCACGGTGACCGCGCCGCTCGTCGGTGCTAGAATCCGCGCGCAATTACGAGGACCGGCGTCCGTCGATCCTATCCCGTGACTCCGAAGGAGCGACATGGCAGTTTTCGACAACGCGGCTTTCGACGATCATGAGCGCGTGGTCTTTTGCCGGGATGCGGCAAGCGGCCTCAACGCAATCATCGCCATTCACTCAACGGCGCTCGGTCCCGCCGCCGGCGGCTGCCGGCTGTGGAGCTATCAATCGGACGATGCGGCGCTGACCGACGTCCTGCGGCTGTCGCAGGGCATGAGCTTCAAGAATGCGATGGCCGGACTGAAGTTCGGCGGCGGCAAGGCGGTCATCATCAAGACTCCCGACTTCGATGCAAGTGATGCGCTGTACGAGAAGTTCGGCGAGTTCGTCGACAAACTCGGCGGCGACTACGTGACCGCGGAAGACGTCGGCATGACCATGGATATCATGCGGCTGATTGCACGCCGCACCCGCTACGTCACAGGGCTGCCGCCCAAAGACGGCCAGGCCGGCGGCGACCCGTCGCCAAAGACGAGCTGGGGGATCTTCAAAGGCATCGAAGCGGCCGCGAGGTTCAAGCTCGGCCGTGACTCCGTCGAAGGACTGAAGGTGGCGGTGCAAGGAGCGGGGCACGTCGGCTACTACCTATGTCGATATCTGCACAAAGCCGGCGCGCGGCTGGTCGTCGCCGACATCGACACGACGCGCGCCACTCGCGTGCACGACGAATTCGGCGCGACGGTGGTCGGGATCGACGAAATCCTGTTTCAGAACGTGGACGTGATCGCGCCGTGCGCGCTCGGCGCCATCTTGAACGAAGAGAGCATCCCCCGGATCAAGGCCGGCATCGTTGCCGGTGGCGCGAACAATCAGCTCGCGAACGCGGCCGACGGCAAGCGATTGAGCGAGGCCGGCATCCTCTATGCACCGGATTACGTCATCAACGGCGGGGGCATCATCAACGTGGCGGGCGAATATTACCGAGACGCCGACGACGCGGAGGTGATGGATCGCGTCGCCGAGATCGGGCCGAGGCTCTACGGCATATTCGAGGAGGCGGCCGCGACGGGCAGGCCGACGAACGAAGTCGCCGATGCGCGCGCCGCACAGATCATTGCCGAGGCCGCCGCGCGGCAGCGCGACTCACAGTGATCTCAACACTCGGACGAATCTCTGCGGATTCGGCCGGTCTGCGATGAGCTTCGACACCGACGCAGCGCGAATGACGCCGTCAGCGCCGACGACCAACGATGTCGGCCACAGCGTGTCGTCGCCGTATTCGCCCCGGTAGTCGGACGGCACGCCGCGCGGCAGCGTCAGCCCCAGCTGCTTGGCGATCGCCAGGTCCTGGTCCAGCCAGAATTCGAAGTCGACATCGAAGAACTCGGCCACGCGCCGCGTCGTCTCGAGCGGCTTCGGGGTGACGAGAATCAGGCGCGCGCCGAGCTCGTTGATTTTCTTGTAATGCGCGGTCAGATTCCTGACTTGCCGACTGCAGAACGGGCACCAGCTGCCGCGCACGAACAGGATGACGGCCGGCGCGCCTTCGAGGCTCGATGAATCGAGCGCATTCCCGTGTTCGTCGACCGCGGCGAACCGGGGCAGCGGTTGGCCCGGGCGCAACGTCGCTGGAACGGGCCGGCCGCCCATCTTCTTCCGCACGACGAGCAGAGCAGCGACCACGGCCAGGACCGCGATGATGATGACGGCCGCAAGTGTGACGTTCATGAGACGGTCCTCTGCTGCCGCTCTGCGGCGCGGTCCCGACCGGACGCATCGGGATCGAGCTCCAGCACAATCTTGCCCATGTGCGCACTGCTTTCCATGAGCGCATGCGCATCGGCCGCCTCGGGCAACGGATACGTGCGCCACAGTATGGGCCTGACCTCGCCGCTTTCAAGCAGCGGCAGCACGTTTGCGGCGAGATCCGCGGCGATCGCGCCTTTCTCCTCGACGGTCTGCGGCCGCAGCGTCGAGCCGGTAATCGTGAGCCGCTTGCCGAGTACCGGTCGCATGTCCAACTCGCCGCTCGAGCCGCCGAGGAATGCGATGATCACGTAGCGGCCGTCGCGTCCCAGCACACGCAGGTTCTTCTGCATGTAGGGGCCGGCAACCATGTCGAGGACGACGTCCACGCCGCCAGCGCCGGCCCAAGCGGCGACCGCGGCTTCCCAATCTTCGGTCCGGTAGTTCAGCGCTTTGTCGGCGCCGAGGGTCTCGCAGAAGCGGCATTTCTCCTCGCTACCGGCCGTCGTGATCACGCGTGCGCCGGCGGCCTTCGCGAGTTGAATCGCGGTCGTTCCGATGCCGCTGGAGCCGCCGTGAACGAGCAGGATCTCGCCGGCCGCCAGTGCGGCGCGCGTAAAGACGTTGTAACGCACGGTGAAAAACGTCTCCGGCACCGCCGCCGCTTCGGTCAGGCTGAGCGGTGAGGGCACCGGCAGGCAGTGCGACTCCTGCACCCGACAGTACTCGGCATAGCCGCCGCCGTGCGTCAGCGCCATGACCCGGTCGCCCGCGCGCCAACGGCGGCAGTCCGGCCCCAACGCCACGATCGTGCCGGCGACTTCCAGGCCCGGCAGGGGGTCCGCGTCAGCCGGCAGCGGATAGCGGCCCTGGCGCTGCAGCACGTCGGGGCGATTGACTCCCGCCGCCGCCACCCGGATGAGCACTTCGCCCGGTCGCGGCTCGGGCGTCGCACGCGTAACGAGCTTCAGCACCTCCGGAGCACCCGGCGCGTCGATGGCGACCGCCTGCATGGTCTTGGGAATTGCATCGTTCATCGTGTTCGTCTCGAGAGTCGCCCGCCAGGGCGGGCTCCTACGGAACCCCATCGCCCGGGTATGAGCCCGTCCCGACGGGCGACTAATCGCGCAGCCAGTATGAGCGCGCCGCGGCGTCCGAGACAAGCGTCCGCCCGTGAAAGGCGCCCGGATTGCTGAGATAATTTGCGGCCCGCAGAGTCGTTGAGGCGCCGAGTGTCGACCAATCCCATCATCTGGCAGCCCACGCGCGAACGGGCGGAAGCTTCCGCGATGTATCGCTTCATGCGCGAGCAGGGCTACGACAACTATCGAGAGCTGCACACGTGGTCGATCACAGACCGAGCCGAATTCTGGGAGGCGCTCGTCGGTTTCTGCGACGTTCGCTTCGACAACGCGCCGCATGCCGTCTTGACCGAGCCGGGCGACATGACTACCGCTCGTTGGTTCCCCGGCGCCGAGCTCAACTTCGCGGCACACCTATTGCGGCACCGCGGCGATCGCGCGGCGATCATCTTTCGCGGCGAGGACGGCTCGCGGCGTGAGATCAGTTTCGATGAGCTGCGAGCCCTGGTCGCGGCCGCGGCCGACGGCCTGCGGTCCGCCGGCGTCGTCGCCGGCGATCGCGTGGTGGGCTTTCTGCCGAACTGCCCGGAGGCGGTCATCGCGATGCTCGCGACGACGAGCCACGGCGCCATCTGGTCGTCTTGCTCGCCCGATTTCGGCATCAACGGCGTGGTCGACCGATTCGGTCAGATCGAGCCCAAAGTGCTGATATGTGCGGACGGCTACTACTACGGCGGGAAACGCTTCGACTCGCTCGGCGCAGTCACCGGCGTGCTGGCCCAGATTCCCAGCATCGAGATCACCGTGGTCGTGCCCTTCACTTCGGCCGCGGCCGAGCCACCGGGCGAAGGCGCGGTTTCGTGGGCCGATTTTCTCGGCGACGGCACGAGGCTCGATTTCGCGTCGGTTCCGTTTGCCCATCCGCTCTACATCATGTACTCGTCCGGCACCACCGGCGTGCCGAAATGCATCGTGCATGGCGCCGGGGGCACGCTCTTGCAGCATCTCAAAGAGCACGCGTTGCACTCAGACGTGGGCCCCGACGATCGCCTCTTTTACTTCACCACCTGCGGCTGGATGATGTGGAACTGGTTGGTGAGCGGGCTGGCGTCGGGCGCGACGTTGATTCTGTACGATGGCGCGCCGTTCCACCGTGATGGCAGGATCCTCTGGCAGGTGGCCGCGGAGGAGCGCATGACGATTTTCGGCACCAGCGCCAAGTACCTCGCCGCGCAGGAGAAGGCCGGCTTCCGGCCGGGCGCCGAATTCGACTTGACCTCGATCCGGACCGTGCTGTCGACGGGCTCGCCGCTGGCGCCGGCGAGCTTCGACTACGTCTATCGCGAGATAGGCGACGATCTGCAGCTGTCGTCGATCTCGGGCGGCACGGACCTGCTCGGCTGCTTTGCGGGCGGCAACCCGATGCTGCCGGTGCGCCGCGGCGAGCTGCAGTGCCTCGCGCTCGGCATGGCGGTGGAGGTATTCGACGAAAGCGGCCGTCCGGTCGTCGGCGAAGCCGGCGAGTTGGTCTGCGTGAAAGCGTTTCCGTCGATGCCGATCGGATTCTGGAACGATCCCGGCAACGCCAAATACCACGCCGCGTATTTCGAGCGCTTCGACGGCGTGTGGGCCCACGGCGACTTCGCCGAATTGACCGACGAAGGAGGCATGATCATCCACGGCCGCTCCGACGCCGTGCTGAATCCGGGCGGTGTGCGCATCGGCACCGCCGAAATCTACCGCCAGGTGGAGAAGCTCGACGAAGTCGTCGAAAGCATCGCAATCGGGCAGAACTGGGACGATGACGTACGCGTGATCCTGTTCGTGGTGCTGCGCGACGGAGCGGACCTCGATGCCGAGCTCGAGGACCGCATTCGCAAAGTGATACGCGACAACACGACGCCTCGGCACGTGCCCGCGAAGATTGTCCAGGTACCGGAGATCCCGCGAACGATCAGTGGCAAGATCGTCGAAATTGCGGTGCGCTCGGTAGTGCACGGTGAGCCGGTCAAGAACACCGATGCGCTCGCCAATCCGGAAGCGCTCGCGCACTTCAAGGATCGGCCCGAGCTCCGGTCGGATTGATGGGCGGACGGCTGATGGCGGACGACATGGTCGGCTTCAGGGCAGCGGAGGGCACCGTCAAACCCGAATGGATCGACTACAACGGCCACATGAACGTCGCCTATTACGTGCTGGCGTTCGACCTAGCGATCGATGCGCTGTGGGCGAAGATCGGCATCACCGACGAGTACATTCGCGACACGCGCGGCTCGACCTTTGCGGTCGAGTGCCATGTGACTTATCAGCAGGAGCTCACGGAAGGTGCTCCCTACTGCGTCACCGTTGAGCTGCTCGCGTACGACGAGAAGCGCATTCATCAGTTTCAACGCATGTATCACGCGGAAGATGGCTATCTCGCGGCGACCGCGGAATGGATGTCGCTGCACGTCGATTTGAATCGGCGCAAAGTGACGGCCTGGCCGGAGACGGTACTCGAGTCGCTCGCGCGGATCGCGGCGTCCCAGCAATCCCACTCGCCACCGATCGAAGCCGGCAGCAGGATGACCGTAAAGAACCCGATCTACGCAATGCGTAGAGGATGAAACGACGTGAGCAGAAATCCATGAGCGATTATCTCGTTGCGATTGACCAGGGCACGAGCTCGAGCCGCACGGTCGTATTCGACCCGAGCGGCACGCCGGTGGCGGCTGCCCAGGAGGAATTTCCGCAGATCTATCCGCAGCCGGGCTGGGTAGAGCACGATCCCGAGGCGATCTGGACATCGGTGCAGAGCGTCACGAGACAGGCCCTCGCCAAAGGCGGCATCGACGCGTCCGACATCGTCGCACTCGGGATCACGAACCAAAGGGAAACGACGCTGGTATGGGACCGGGACACCGGTGTGTGCATCCACAATGCGATCGTCTGGCAGGATCGGCGCACGGCCGACGAATGCGCTCGCCTGCGCGAGCGGGGCCTCGAGCAGTCCGTCATCGACAAGACCGGCCTGCGCCTCGATCCGTATTTCTCCGCCACCAAGTTGGCCTGGATGCTCGACCACGTCGACGATGCGCGCGCCAAGGCCCGCGCCGGGCGGCTGGCATTCGGCACCATCGACACTTATCTGCTGTGGCGCCTGACCGGCGGTCGCGTGCACGCCACCGACGCGACGAACGCGTCGCGGACGCTGCTGTACAACATTCACACGCAGGCGTGGGACGACGACCTACTCGAGCTCTTCGGCGTTCCGCGATCGTTGCTGCCGGCGGTCGAGGACTCGGCCTTCGATTTCGGCCGCACCGACCGGGCAGAAATCGGCGTCGACGTCCCTATCCGCGGCATCGCGGGCGATCAGCAGGCGGCGCTGATCGGACAGGCGGGCTTCGAGCCGGGCATGACCAAGAGCACCTACGGCACCGGTTGCTTCGTCATCACGAACACCGGCGGACATCCCGTCGCATCGGACAACAAGCTCTTGACGACGGTCGCCTATCGACTCGGCGGCAAGGTCACCTATGGCCTCGAAGGCAGCATTTTCGTCGCCGGCTCGGCGATTCAGTGGCTGCGCGACGAGCTCCGACTCGTCGATAGCGCGCCGGCGACCGAGGCGATCGCCGAAGCTACGGGCATCGTTGATACCGTTCACGTCGTGCCCGCGTTTACCGGACTCGGTGCCCCCTATTGGGATCCGGCGGCTCGAGGTGCAATTCTCGGCCTCACCCGCGACAGCGGAATCGACGAGATCGTCACTGCGACTTTGCAGGCGGTCGCGTATCAGACCTGTGACTTGACGCGCGCGATGTCGGACGACGGTATCGAGCCGAGCGTGATCCGCGTCGACGGTGGCATGGTCGCGAACGACTGGTTCTTGCGGTTCCTCGCGGACATGCTGCGGATCAAGGTCGAGCGTCCGGCCAACGTCGAATCCACCGTGACCGGTGCCGCGTATCTGGCCGGTTTGGCCAGCGGTCTCTACGGATCGCTCGACGAGATCGCGGCGCTGTGGTCGCGGGAAGCCGTCTTCGAACCGCGCATGGCGGGCGACGAGCGCGACCGACTGTATGCCGGCTGGCTCGACGCCGTGTCGCGGGTGCGCAGTTCCGGTTGAACCGTTTAGCCAAGTCCGTCGGCGTCGTGTGGCTGTGAACCAACGTCGCTCGATCCCCAGTCGCCCGCCCGGGGCGGGCTCCTACAACGGGCGCCGTAGGAGCGCGTCCTGACGCGCGACCTGCCCGTCAGGCGAATCGGTCATAGCTGACGGCCAGCCAAATGGCGCCGACGAGGATGAGGCTCAGCATGACGGCCGCCGAGCCCAGATCTTTGGCGCGCCCGGAAAGCTCGTGACGCTCGTCGCCAAGGCGATCGATCGCCGCCTCGATCGCCGAGTTCAGGAGCTCGACGATCAAGACGAACATACAGCTACCGATGAGCAGGGTTCGTTCCGTCGCTGACCGTCCCAACCACCAGCCGATCGGCGTCAGCACGATCGTAAGCCCGACCTCCTGCCGAAACGCCGCTTCGTTGCGCCACGCGTGCGCGAGCCCCTGCATCGAATAACGGGTCGCGCGGATAATACGGCGGACGCCGGTGTTGCCGGGTTTGGTCATCGCTGCGGTCGTCGTCGAGTCGGGCGTGCGATTCTAACCCGCGCGGGCCACGCTTGCCGCCGCCCTGCCATCAGTAGGAGCGCATGCGGGCTTGTCGCGCGCGCTTGCAATCGACCCAAGCCGGCGCAAACCCGGTACACTTGGCGCCCTTGTTCGCGATGACGCACGCGCAGCACGGAGCTGACGATGCTCGACCGCGGCAGCAGCACAGCAGGAACGACCGCTAGTTTTTGAGACCGGGCAGAGGAGGTTTCGTGACAATCCGATTCGACGATCAGGTCGTAGTAGTGACCGGGGCCGGGCACGGCCTCGGCAAATCTCACGCGCTGGAATTTGGTCGCCGCGGAGCGCGCGTCGTCGTCAACGACCTCGGGAGCTCGCGTGACGGCAGCGGCGCGTCTGCAGAGGCCGCGGAGACCGTGGCCGCCGAGATTCGCGATGCAGGCGGCGAAGCGGTCGCCAACGGCGCGAACGTGACGGACTACGCCCAGGTCGAGGCGATGGTGGCGGAGGCGATCGACCGCTGGGGCCGCGTCGACGTGCTCGTGAACAACGCGGGCATCCTGCGTGACAAGACCTTCGCGAAGATGGAGCTCGACGACTTCGAGCTGGTCGTCGACGTACATCTGATGGGCTCGGTGAATTGCACCAAAGCGGTATGGCAGTCGATGCGCGATCGAGAGTACGGACGGATCGTCATGACCTCGTCGTCGAGCGGCGTCTACGGCAACTTCGGCCAGACCAACTATGGAGCCGCGAAGATGGCGCTGGTCGGCTTCATGAACTCGCTCGCGCAGGAAGGCCTGAAGTACGGCATTCACGTCAATTCCCTGGTACCGATCGCGGCGACCCGCATGACCGAGGACCTGATGACCGAGCAGGTGCTCACCCTACTCGAGCCGTCGGCCGTGACGCCGGCGGTCGTGTTCCTGGCTAGCCAGGATGCGCCGACGCGTCAAATCGTCGGTGCCGGCGCCGGTGTCTTCGTCAGAGTCGTCATCCAGGAGACGCCGGGTGTGTTCCTGCCGCCGGCGGACCGCGACGCCGAGCACGTCGCGGCCGCTTGGGACGAGATCGCCAACTCCGATTCTCGGGTGGAGCTCAAGGCCGGCGGCGAACATACGATGAAGTTTCTGCGCAGGGCGGCCGCGGAGCTCGGAATAACCATCGACTGACATCGTCGAGCAAAGAGGACATCCGCGTGAAAGACGCAGTCATCGTTTCCACGGCGCGAACGCCGATCGGCAAGGCCTATCGGGGCGCGTTCAACAACACCGAAGCACCGACGCTCGCGGCGCATGCGATCCGCGAAGCCGTAGAGCGGGCTGGCGTCGAGCCCGCGGAAGTCGACGACGTCGTGATGGGCTGCGCGATGCAGCAGGGTTCGAGCGGTCAGAACGTCGCGCGCCAGTCGCTCTTGGCCGCGGGCCTTCCGGTAACGGTGGCTGGAATGTCGGTGGATCGGCAGTGCTCCTCCGGGATGATGGCGATCGCGATAGCCGCCAAGCAGGTGCTCGAAGACAACATGCCGGTCGTCGTAGGCGGAGGCGTCGAGTCGATCAGCCTGGTGTAGAACGAGCACTACAACCAGTACCGAGCGTCCGATCCGAACGTCCTGCAGGCCGCGCCGGATATTTACATGAGCATGCTCGAGACGGCCGAAGTCGTCGCCAAGCGCTATGACGTGTCGCGCGAGCAGCAGGA
>JBFGFX010000087.1:0-12633 GCA_041579335.1 Woeseiaceae bacterium
GACTGCTGTCGGACGACCACGACGGAGCGCGACATCAGCGGTTCATCCTCGAGCACGGTCGTCGACAGACGCTGTTGATCGCCCATAACATCGACCTCGTCGAGCGGATCCCCGTCGGCTTAGGTGACCGCGTGTCGCTGCGCGGCATGTACGAGTGGAACGACTTAGGCGGTCTCGTGCACTGGACCCATCGCGATCCGATGGGCATCGAAGACGGCGGCTACGTTCGCTTCCGCGGTGACACCTACCGCTGAGGCGAGCCTCCTCTGCGTGCAAAAGAAAACCCCGTCGCCGTGTCGCGGCCGGGGTTTCGGTTTTTAACGGGAGGGACGCTCAGACGTCCATCGCTGTCCGCAACTTCTTGATCGCGTTCGCTTCGATTTGCCGAATGCGCTCCGCCGACACCTCGTATTTCGCGGCCAGCTCGTGCAGGGTCTGCTTCTCTTCGGTCAGCCAGCGGCTTTCGAGGATGTCGCGGCTGCGGTCATCCAAGGTCGTCAGCGCTCGCTGCATGCGGCTCCTGGCGTCGTTTTGCCAGTCCGTCGATTCGACGAGGCTCGCCGGATCGGCTTCGGGGCTCGGCAGGAACGCGGCGGGGCTGAAGATGCGCTCATCGTCTGAGCCCTCCGGGATCGGATCGAACACGGCGTCGCGTGAGCTCAAGCGGCGCTCCATCTCGGTCACCTCTGCCGGCGACACGCCCAAGTCTTTGGCAACCGCCTGGGTCTCATCGTGCGATAGCCACGCCAGACTCTTCTTGGCCTTGCGCAGGTTGAAGAACAGTTTGCGCTGCGCCTTGGTCGTCGCGACTTTGACGATACGCCAATTCTTGAGCACGTACTCGTGGATCTCGGCGCGAATCCAGTGCACCGCGAACGAAACCAGCCGCACCCCGTAGTCGGGGTCGAAACGCTTGACCGCTTTCATCAGTCCGACGTTGCCTTCCTGAATCAGGTCGCCGAGCGGCAGGCCATAGCCCGTGTACCCTTTGGCGATGTGCACGACGAAACGCAGATGCGCCATGACCAGCCGGCGGGCCGCGTCCAGGTCGTGTTCCTCGCGGAAGCGGCGAGACAGCGCCTGCTCGTGTTCGCGGCTGAGCACGGGGATCGAGCCGACGGCATGGATGTACGCATCCAGGCTGCCGACCGGCGCGGTCAGCGCGAAATCGTGATTGCTCGTTGCTACGGCTGTGGCCATGGATCGCTTCTACCTCCCTTGATCGAACAATTTTAGCACTCGGGTCTTTAGAGTGCTAACAAGCCCTCGGAGTTCCCGCGCCGTCTCGATAAAAAGGATATTAAAAACAGCAGATTAGACTGCGCAAGCAGGGATTGGACTACGGCCAATCAGGCGCCGCCGAACCCGCCTGCGCAAGGCCGCCCATACCGCTCGGGCAGGGGTCGGTCAACGCGGCTCGATGCGGCGCATGTGGCGGGCCGCCGCGAGCCAGGATCCCGCCAGGCCGAGGCCGATTCCGGTGCCGAGGATCGCCAGGCTCTCGCGCCAATCGAGCGCGAGCACCGCAAAAGAGCTGCCGTACAGGCCGGCCAATCGGGCCGCCGGCTCGCGCAGCGCGTACAGACCGTAGCCGACCAGCGCGAGTGCCAGGAGTCCGCCGCCGAGGCCGTACCACAGGCCCGAATAAAGAAACGGCCGCCGCACGAATGCATTACTCGCGCCGATCAGTTTGGTGACCTCGATCTCCTCGCGCCGATTCTGGATGTCCAGCCTGATGGTGTTGCCGATGATCACGATGATGGCGGCGCCGAGCAGCATCGCGCCGATCGCAATCGCTCGCTTCAGCATGTCGAGGATCGCCAGGAAGCGCTGCACCCATTCGGTGTCCACCTGAACGAAGTCTGCCTCAGGCAGATTGGCGAGCTCCTCGTTCAGCAGCATGACCGACTGCTGCGTGTTGGCACCGCTGGGTCGAACGACGAGCGTATGCGGCAGCGGATTCGTGCTCAGGTGATCGAGTGCGGCGCCGAAGCCGGACTCCGCTTTGAACTGTTCGAGCGCGGCCTCTGCCGAAATCAGGGTAACGATTTCCACGTCCGCTCGTTGTTCGATGATGTCGGTGAGCCGTTTCGCCTCGTCGAGCGACACATCGGTCTTGAGATACACGGAAAAGTCGAGCGCGTTGTCCCAGCTTCGGCTCAGCAAAGTCGCATTCTTGATCACGAGATGCATTGCCGCCGGCAGCGCCAGCGTCACGGCGATGACGAGGATCGTCAGCAGGCTCGCGAACGGCTGGCGAACGAGCCGGCCCAACGAGCCGATGCAGTTGTCGACGTGCAGAAGTGCCCATGTCTTTATCGGGCTCGATCGCCTTGCCGGCGCGAGCGCCTCGCTGTGCGCCTTCAAAGCCACGGGTCGCGCTCCTGCTGTAGCTCGAACGGCTCGCTGTAAATGACATCGTCCTCCTCCTCGATCTGCGCGCGCCCGTTCTCCAGGGCGATGCGCCGACAGCCGAGCTGATCGATTAGTGCGATGTCGTGGCTTGCGATCAGGAGCGTCACGCCGACCTCGTTGAAACGGCGGAAGATACGCATCACTTCCAGCGAAAGATCGGGATCGAGATTGCCCGTCGGTTCATCTGCAATCACGAGCTTCGGCCGTGATACGATGGCGCGCGCGATGCCGACGCGCTGCTGTTCACCCAAAGATAGCGTTTCCGGATTCCGTTTTTCTTTCGTCAGTAGCCCGACCTGGTCGAGCGCGGCGCGTACCTTGCGAGCGGCGTCGCGGTGGCTGATTCCCGCGATCACGAGCGGCAACGAGACGTTGTCGAACACCGACCGATCGTACAGCAGCTTGTGGTCCTGGAAGACCATGCCGATCTGGCGTCGGTAGGCGGGGATCCTACCGCGTGTTACGCGTCGCGTGTTCTTGCCGTCGACGATGACCTGTCCGCTCGTCGGTCGCTCGATCAGGGCAATGAGCCGCAACAGCGTGCTCTTTCCCGCACCCGAATGCCCCGTGACGAACACCATCTCGCCCTGCTCGACCGAGAAGCTCAATCCTCTGAGCGCCTCCTGGCCCCCCGGAAATCGTTTGACGACGTTGTCGATCTGAATCACGCCTGTCAGTCCTGGGCATCCGCCTCGCCCTGAAGCAGCGCGTCGACGTAATCGCTCGCATCGAAGGGCTGCATGTCATCAACGGACTCGCCGATACCGATAAAGCGCACGGGTATCGCGAGCTTCTCGGCGATCGCTAAGAGGATACCGCCTTTGGCACTGCCGTCCAGCTTGGTCACCGTGATGCCGGTCAGCTTGAGCGCCTCGTTGAACTTTAGCGCCTGAACCAACGCGTTCTGGCCCACGCCCGCGTCGAGCACCAGCATGATCTCGTGCGGCGCGTCCTCGTCCTGGCGCGCAATGACCCGGCGGATCTTGGCAAGCTCGTCCATGAGCCCCTTTTGATTCTGCAGACGCCCCGCGGTATCCGCCAACAGGACGTCGATGCCGCGCGATCTGGCTGCGGCATAAGCGTCGAACATGACTGCGGCCGGATCGGCGCCCGTCTGCTGGGCGATGACCGGCACGTCGTTACGCTCACCCCAGGCCTGAAGCTGTTCGATTGCGGCGGCGCGAAACGTATCGCCGGCCGCGAGCATGACGGACAGGCCCTGGTCCAAAAACCGCTTGGCGAGCTTGCCGATGGTCGTCGTCTTGCCGGCGCCGTTGACCCCGACCATGAGAATGACGAAGGGTTTCGCGCTCCGATCGATTTCGAGGTGCGCTTCGACCGGTTCGAGAATGTCGAGCATGGCCCGGCGGAGGCCCGCGTGCAGCGCATCGAGATCCTTTAGCTCGCGGCGCTGAAGTCGCCTTTGGAGATCCGCTACGATGCGGTCGGTGGCCTCGACACCCACGTCCGCCATGACGAGTCGCGTCTCCAAATCTTCGAGCACGTCATCGTCGATCTTGCCGCCCGGCGCGAGGTTGGCGAGGTCGTAGGTCAGCCAGCTCGAGCCGCTGTTCAGGCGCGCGCGCAGCCGCTTGACGAAGCCTGGGCGCTTCTTGTGCGACGGATTTTCTCGTTTCCCAAACACGGTATATGACACCCCGAAGGCCGCTATGGCCTACACTAGATCCGTTCGAAAACGAACCATTCCAGGTCGAGTACGGTTTATGGCGCGACGGCACAGGTCCGGTCGCAAAAGCGGAAATTCGCCGCCAGGACGGCTGCGTATTGTAGCCGGAAAATGGCGCAGCCGCCTGCTGACGATCGAGAGCGTGCCCGGCCTGCGACCGACGTCGGAGCGAATCCGGGAGACCGTGTTCAATTGGCTGGCGCCACGCATCGCCGGCGCGCAGTGCCTCGACCTTTGCGCGGGAACCGGCGCGCTAGGTCTTGAGGCACTGTCGCGCGGCGCCGGCCGGGTGGTGTTCGTCGATAAATCGAGACTGGCCGCGAAAGCACTCGAGCGGGCCTGCGCAGAACTCGGCGCAGATGGGGTCACGGTAGTCGAGATGGACGCGTACGCGTTCCTGCGGGGTAAGCGCGCAGAACGTTTCGACCTGGTGTTCCTGGATCCCCCGTACGCCGACGAATCGATCGGCGAATTGTGTAGACTTCTAGAGCGCGGCCAATGGTTGGCGCCGGGTGCGGTCGTCTACTTCGAGCAGAACAAGGAGCAATCGCCGCCGGAATTACCCGATTGCTGGTCAATAACTCACGAGAAAACAGCGGGTCGGGTGCGATATTCACTTGCCAGCACGGCGCAATCGGCTTCGAGTTGAGGAGGACTGAATCATGACCGTCGCAGCGATGTATCCCGGCACTTTCGATCCCGTCACCCTCGGCCACGAGGACCTCGTGCGCCGCGCCGCTCGATTGTTCGACAGAGTGGTGGTCGCGGTCGCCACGAACCCGGGCAAGGATCCCATGTTCTCGCTGGAGGAACGCGTCGGGCTCGCAGAGAAGGTGTTTGCCGACATGACCACCGTCGAGGTATCGGGATACTCCGGATTGACGGTCGACTTTGCGCTGCAAAACGACCTGCAGGTCATTCTGCGTGGGCTCCGCGCCGTCTCGGATTTCGAATATGAATTCCAACTTGCGAACATGAACCGCCACTTGACCGACGAGGTGGAAACGGCGTTCCTGACGCCGACCGAAAAATACACGTTCATCTCGTCGAGCCTGGTCCGCGAGGTCGCGAGCTTGGGCGGCGACGTGTCCGAATTCGTCTCGCCGGTCGTCAAGGCGGCGATGATGAAGCGCCTGCCGGCACAGCGTAGGAGCGCGCCCTGACGGGCGACCGTTCACCTCTTCAGAAAAACGCGTAGGAGCCCGCCCTGGCGGGCGACCTTTGTCGGTATTGCCGTCGCCCGTCAGGACGGGCTCCTACGATTCCGTCGGCATCAGCGCTGGCAGCGTTTGCAGTAAAAGGTGCTTCGCTGGCCCAAGACGACCACCGAAATCTCGCTGCCGCAGCGACGGCAAGTCTCGCCGTCGCGGCCGTACACCTCGAGCTCTTGACTGAAGTAGCCCGGCTCGCCATCGCCGCCGTGGAAATCCCGCAGCGTGGTGCCGCCGGCCTCGATCGCCCGCCGTAGCACGGACTCGATCGCTTCGGCGAGCGAATGCATGCGTGGCCCGGAAATGCGGCCGGCACGCCGCTTGGGATTGATGGCGGCGACGTGCAACGACTCGCTGGCGTAGATGTTGCCGACGCCGACAACGATCGAGGCGTTCATGATGAATTGCTTTATGGCAACCCGGCGACCGCGCGCTTTCTGCCACAGGTAGTCGCCGTCGAACACATCGTCGAACGGTTCGGGCCCGAGGTCGCGCAGCAGCGGGTGCTGCATCGGATCGGCGGTCCACAGCAGCGAGCCGAACCGCCGCGGATCTCGGAACCTGAGCGCTTTGCCATTCTCCAGCCGTATGTCGACGTGATCGTGTTTGCCGGCAGGCTCGTCGGGATCGATGATGCGCACGCTTCCCGACATGCCGAGGTGCAGCATCGCGGTGCCGCGATCGGTGTCGAAGAGCAGATACTTGGCCCGCCGGCGCAACGAACGGATGGTCTGGCCGGTCAGCTCGACTTCGAGCTCATGCGGGACCGGCCAGCGCAAGCGCCGCTCGCGCACCGTGATGTCTTCGATCCGCTGTTGCAGGAGCCAAGGCGCGATGCCTAAGCGGCTCGTTTCGACTTCCGGGAGTTCCGGCATCCTTTATGTCTTGCCAATCGCCTGTGACTATTGACGGCAGGTCACTATAATCGCTGTCGCTCTCTATTGCATGGCTCTGAGGCCGACATCCAGGAACGGATACCGAGAAATCGTGAACCCGTCCTTGGAGCAACCTTTTGCCTTCGCTATAGTCCAATTAGGGCTCAGCCGCTAGGAAACCAATTTATGGAATACGCATACGGCCTGCTCGATCTCTCATTTTGGGAGTACGTGCTCGTCACCGTCGTGATGGTGCAAGTCTCGATGATGGCGGTCACGCTCTATCTGCATCGCGATCAGGCACATCGATCTTTGGATCTACATCCGGCTCTGCGGCACTTTTTTCGCTTCTGGATCTGGTGCACATCGGGGATGCTCACGCGGGAGTGGGTTGCCATTCACCGTAAGCATCACGCATTCTGCGAGACCGATGGTGATCCGCACAGTCCGAAGATCTTCGGACTGAAGAAGGTACTGCTGGAGGGAGCGGAGCTTTATCAGGAAGAGGCTCGTAATCCTGACACGCTCGCCAAGTTCGGCCGCGGCACGCCGGACGACTGGCTGGAAAAAAACCTCTATCTACGCTTTCCGCACGGCGGCATCGTGTTGATGGTGTTAACCGACCTGCTGTTGTTCGGTGTCCCCGGAATCATCATCATTGCCGCGCAGATGGCCGCGATGCCGGTGTTCGCCGCCGGGGTGATCAACGGGCTCGGTCACCACAGCGGCTACCGTAATTTCGAATGCGACGACGCCGCGACCAACCTCGTCCCTTGGGGTTTCCTGATCGGCGGCGAGGAGCTGCACAACAATCATCACGCTTTCCCCACCTCGGCCAAGTTCTCGGTGCGCCGGTGGGAGTTCGACATCGGCTGGCTGTATATCTGCCTGTTCCGCAGCGTAGGTTTGGCGAGGGTGCGCAAGGTCGCACCGCGACCGGTGCTGCAGGAGAGGTCCGCGGCGCACATCGATCTCGAGAATCTCAAAGCCATCATCGTCAACCGCATGCACGTGCTGCGTGACTATACGAAGCACGTGACCTTGCCGGTCTTAAAGAGAGAGAAAGCCCTGGCGGTGGCGGCCGGGAACCGGGCTTTGACGCGTGCACGTAAGCTCTTGATCCGTCAGCCGCGGCTGCTGGATGACCACGCCAAGGATCGCCTGCGGCAGGTCTTGTCCGACAACGCCGCCTTGAAGACCGTCCACGAGTTCCGCGAGCGCCTGCGCGAGCTGTGGAGCGGCGCGAACGTGAGTAACGAGCGCCTGCTGGCGCAGCTCAAGGAGTGGTGTGCCGAAGCCGAGGCCAGCGGCATCAAGGTTCTGGAGGATTTCGCGGCGCGGCTCAGAGCGTACCATCTCGCGCCGGCGTAGGAGCCCGTCCTGACGCGCGACAGCCGAGCTGACCCGGCGTCTTATTTGATCTTAGCTTCCTTGTAGATCACGTGCTTGCGCGCCTTCGGGTCGTACTTCTTGACCTCCATCTTCTCGGGATGCAGCCGCTTGTTCTTGGTCGTGGTGTAGAAGTGGCCGGTGCCGGCACTGGACACGAGTCTGATCTTCTCTCGCATGTTCTACCCTCCGGGTGCTCAGATGCGCTGGCCTTGCTCGCGCAGATCGGCGATCACTTTCTCGATGCCGTGCTTGTCGATGATACGCAGTCCTTTGTGTGACACGCGCAGTCGCACGTAGCGTTTCTCCGACTCCAGCCAGAAGCGCTTGTACTGCAGATTCGGCAGGAAACGCCGCCGCGTCTTGTTGTGGGCGTGGGAAACGTTGTTGCCGCTTTGTGGGCGTTTCCCGGTGACCTGACAGACCTTGGACATCGGTTTAAGTCTCTGAATTTATTGCGAGTTGCCCGAGGCGGGCGGCCAAGAGCGAGCCTTTATACCAGCCCCCATGGCGCTAATCAAGGTCGGGGCGCTGCGCTCAGAGCAGGCCGCGGCTCGCGAGGGAAGTCGAGGCGCCGTCGCCGACGATCAGGTGGTCCAGCAGGCGGATGTCCACGAGCTCGAGCGCGGCCTTCAGCCGGCGGGTGATCAGCTCATCGGCCTGGCTGGGTTCCGCGATCCCCGACGGATGATTGTGCGCCAGGATGACGGCGGCCGCGTTCGCCGCCAGAGCTTCCTTTACGACCTCTCGCGGGTACACGCTGGTGCCGTCGATCGTGCCCCGAAACATCTCGACGAACTGCACGACCCGGTGCCGGTTATCGAGATACAGACAGCAAAACAGCTCGTGCGGCAGGTCGCGGAGACGCGCGCGCAGGAACGCCTCGGTGTCCGCCGGGCTGCGGATCGCCTGACCTACGTCCAGGCTCGCTTCGAAATACCGCCGAGCCAGTTCCGGCAGCGCTATCAAGACCGCGAGCCTCGCCTCGCCGATGCCTCGGATCGCGGCCAGCTCGGTGCTGTCCGCGGAGAGCAAGGCTCGCAAGCCGCCATACCGGCCGAGCAGGCGATCGCTGAGCTCGAGCGCGGCGCGCGCGGAGCATCCACGCCGAAGCAGCACCGCGAGGAGCTCACGCTCCGTGCGAGCCGCCGCATCGCGCCCGAGCAGCGTGATTTTGGCTTTCGCCCGTAGGCGTCGTCCGCTCATGAACGTTCCGTGTCGAGGTCGGTCTCAGCCTATCAGCGGCGCGCCGCATGCGCGCCGCTCGAATTGCCGCGAGACGTGTTTTTTTGACGGCCGTTCGTACGGCGCTCGCGACGAATCCGGTAGACTGCCGCTTGCCCGCGAGCGCCGGCATGTTGGGCGAGGTGCGTAAACGGAGGGACGTCAATCAACATCGTGGTCGCAACGACGCCGTACTTCTGCAGCCGCGATTTCGCCCGCTGCGTTGCTGCGTGCTGGTTGGCACTGGCTGTCACCACACCGACCGATGCGCAATCCCGCGGATCGGCTGCGGATCATACGATCGAGCAGCTGCTTCTCGGTACCTGGATCGTCCAGGACCGCGAGTTCGAGGTTGGTGACGTCCTGGTGCGCCACATCGACGGCAAGATACACGTCGCGGATCGAAAGCCGGACGGCACCTACACGGTCTTGGTCACGCTATCGAGTCATTTCCGGGCCAAAGACGGGAGCGGCGCGCCCCTGCCGGAGTGCGACGGCAAGCCCGAATGCATCCTCGCAAGCGGGACCGAAGGTGTCGGCGTCTATACGAACGGGCGTTTCTTCATCGACTACTTCGGCGAAAACTGGATCGACGACCTCTTCACGATATCCGATTTCACGATGCGTGGGCGGGACGTCAACGGCCCCATCGTGCTGACAAAGGTCGACCGGGACTCGGATTGAGGGGCGCAGAGGTGAGGAATGGGCCCGAATCTACAGTAAACTGTTCGAGATGACCGGAAAAGCGAATATCCTGCTGGGCATCACCGGCGGCATTGCGGCGTACAAGACGCCCGAGTTGGTGCGGCGGCTCAAAGACCGCGGTGCCGAAGTGCAGGTAGTCATGACCCGAGGCGCCGGGCAGTTCGTCACGGCGACCACCTTGCAGGCCGTGTCCGGCAATCCGGTGCGCAGCGATCTGTGGGACGCGGAAGCCGAGGCCGCCATGGGCCACATCGAGCTGGCGCGCTGGGCGGATAAGGTGGTCATCGCCCCCGCGACGGCGGAATTCTTGTCACGCCTCGCGGCCGGCTCGGCGCATGATCTCCTGACGACGCTCTGTCTGGCGACGGAGGCGCCGGTCCTTGCGGCGCCGGCGATGAACCACGTGATGTGGGCGAATGCGGCCGTTAAGGCGAATCGCGACACGGTTGTATCGCGCGGTGTCGTCCTGCTGGGGCCGGCCGAAGGCGATCAGGCCTGCGGCGAGACCGGTCCCGGCCGCATGGTAGAGCCTGCGGAGATCGTGGCCGCCGTGCTTGGCGCGCCGACTCCTAAGCGGCGGCCACTGAAGGGCACGACGGTCGTCGTGACGGCCGGCCCGACGCGGGAAGCAATCGATCCGGTGCGGTTCATCAGCAACAGAAGCTCCGGCAAGATGGGCTACGCCATGGCGCAGGCGGCGAGAGACGCCGGAGCGCGGGTCATCCTGCTGTCGGGCCCCGTCAACCTGCCCGCGCCCGATCGTGTGCAACGCATCATGGTCGAGTCGGCCGAGGAGCTGTTTGCGGCGACGCATGCTCACATCGACGCCGCCGATATCTTCATCGCCACAGCGGCGGTCGCCGATTATCGTCCGGCCAGGGCGTCCGCCAGCAAGATCAAGAAATCGACGGCGGAGCTGTCGATCGACATGGTGCGATCGCCCGACGTGTTGTCATCGGTCGCCAAGCTGAAAGACGGCCCGTTTACGGTCGGTTTTGCCGCCGAGACCGAGCGCGTTCGCGAGCATGCGCTGGCGAAGCTAAAAGGAAAGGGGCTCGACATGATCATCGCCAACAAAGTGGGCGAAGGTCGGGCATTCGATCAGGACGACAACGCCGTTATGGTCTTCTGGCACGGCGGCGAGCGGGTATTCGGGCTGGCCCGGAAGACGGAGCTCGCCAAGGCGCTCGTCGAGCTGATCGCCGAACGTTACGCGCTCGAGTCGCGGGCGCGCATAGCGACGGATCTACCGACGGCGGCGGCGAGAGACTAGGGGACCGGAACGCTTGCGCTCGATCGAACTGAAGATTCTCGATCCGCGCGTAGGCGAGTCGATCCCGCTGCCGCATTACGCGACCGACGGCTCGGCAGGCCTTGATATGCGCGCCTGCATCGACGACACGATCGTCGTGGAGCCCGGCGCAACCGAGCTCATCCCGACCGGGCTCGCGATACACATCGCCGATAACCATCTCGCGGCGGTGCTGTTGCCGCGCTCGGGGCTAGGACACAAGCACGGTCTGGTGCTCGGCAACCTGACCGGCTTGATCGACTCGGATTACCAGGGCCAGGTCTTCATTTCGTGCTGGAACCGCGGTCACGAGCCTTACTCGATCGAGCCGGGCGAGCGCATAGCACAAATGGTGTTCGTGCCCGTCGAGCAGGTACGCTTCCAGGTCGTGGACGAATTCGATCGGAGCGATCGAGGCGACGGAGGATTCGGCCACTCCGGTACGGGTTGAGGACGAACGGCGCCCGGCGCCGCTCGCAGGGCCGGCTTAGTTGACGCCTTTGAGCTCTTTGAAGCGCGAGATGTCGCCCGCGAACCTGAGCTGCATCTCCTCCTCGTTCTTACGGAAGCGCAGCAGATTCTGCTCGTGGCGTGCAATCGTCGCTTTGGTCTCATTGATATCGGCCGACAGGCCGGGATCGATCATCTCGGCATCGGGATCCGTCGAATACGGTCGGTAGTTGGCGGCGAGCGCCTGCAGCGATTCGAGTCGGCGCTTCAGGTTTCGCAGGTAGAGCTCGGTAACGCGGGCCTGGGCCTGGAACAGCTCGACCCTTCGGTCGCGATGCATGATGATCTCTTCGACCGAGAGATAGGTGGCGAGCAGGGCGGCGTCGGCGCGACGCTTCAACTCGCGTTCCTGTTCGAGCTCGAGCTGCCGCCGTTCCTCGGCGATCTCCTCATCGGTCTTCTTGCCGCGCATGACGTCGACGGTCACGCCGACCTCGTTCACGACCTGCTTTTCGAGCTCGGCGGCGTCGGCGGGTATCTTGTCGCCGTAGTGCACGAGACCGTTTTCGTCGACCCAGCGGTAGGAACGTTGCTGGTTGGTGTCGGCGAGGCAGAGCGCCGGTAGCAGCGCAACAACAGTGAATGCGGAGAGGGTTCGTCGCATTGCCCAAATATCACACAAACCCCAGTCTGCCAAGAGTGACTGGTTCAAGGAATTCAAGCTTAGTCGGGCTCGGGTCGCAAGTAAACGAGCAGGCACAATTATTGTCAATTCAATGACTTAAATTTTGACGCCGTATTTCGACCGATACGCCAGCACGGGTTCCAGGTGCTCGCCGTATTCCTTTGATTCTTCGAGCAAATCGATCATATCCTCGAGTTTTACGATGCTCGCGACCGGAATCCTGAGCGTCTGCTCGAGCTCCTCCACCGCGGAGCGTGCATCCCGACCTACCTCCTGGCGATCGAGCGAGATCACGAGACCCGCGGGAGCGGCGCCGCTCGCGTTGATCAGCTGGACGGCCTCGCGCACGGCGGTGCCCGCCGTAATGACGTCGTCGACGATCAGCACCCGGCCTTCGATCGGCGCACCGACCGAGCTGCCGCCCTCGCCGTGACTCTTCGCCTCTTTGCGATTGAACGCATACGGAACGTCCACGTCGTGATGTTCCGCAAGCGCCGCCGCGGCCAGCGCGACCAGCGGAATGCCCTTGTAGGCCGGACCGAATAGCATGTCGAACTCGATCTTCGATTCGACGATGGCGCTGGCGTAGTAGCGACCCAACTTGGCGGCCGCATAACCCGTACTGAACAAACCGGCATCAAAAAAATACGGGCTGACTCGACCGGACTTGAGAGTGAACTGTCCGAACCGCAGCACACCGA
>JBFGFX010000088.1:0-12629 GCA_041579335.1 Woeseiaceae bacterium
AGCCCGCGGCCTCGGCGGCGGACGCGAACCGCCGCACACCCGCGGCCTGCAGCCCTTCCGACAGCGCGAACTTGCAGCGCGCGTCGTCGATCGGCTCAGCCGTGATCCGCAGTGCGGCAAGCAGCTCGATCAATACCTGCTCGATCGCATCGCCACGTTCGACCGCGCTCGCCGCGAGCTGGAAACCGTGCACACGGAGCTCGAGGCGCGGGTACAGCAGCTGCTCAGCCCACCGTTCTTTCCCTCCCGCTATCTCGGCAGCGTGACCACGAGCCGCGGCGAATATGCGAGCGTGCTGCACGGCGGCTGCCACCGGCTGGTGGCGTTCGCCGAAGGGCTGGCGCCGGACAGCCTCTCGGTGGGCGACGAGGTGTACCTGTGTCACGAGCAGAACGCGGCCATCGAAAAAGCCGCGCAGCCGAGACCCCTGACGGGCGAGACGGCGGCCATCATCCGGCATACGGAGGACGGGCGCATCGTGGTCGCCGACCGCGACACGGAGCTGGTCGTTGCGGTTGCCGACGAGCTCGAAGCCGAGCGGCTCAAGCCCGGCGATCGGGTGCTGTGGGACCGGTCGGCGCATGTCGCGCTAGGCCGCCTGGAGCCGGGCGGCGCGCACGGCTTCGAAGACATCGACGCCACGCCGCCGCAGCAGTTGGGCGGTCTCGATCAGCTGCGCGACGACGTCTTGACGCGTTTCGTGTTCGCAATAGCGAACCCCGAGCTTGCGCGACGCTACGGCGTAGCCGACGACGGCGCACAGCGCCTGCTGCTCAAGGGACCGCCTGGTACCGGCAAGACCACGCTGATGCGCATAGTGGCCTCGATGATCGCCGCAGAGACCCGGCGACGCTGCCGGGTCGTTTCGATCGCCGGTGCCGAGCTCTATTCATCCTACGTCGGCGAAACCGAGCGCAACATCCGCCGCTGCTTCGCCGTTCTGAACGACTACGACGGGCCGGGCATCGCGTTCTTCGACGAGATCGACGCGGTCGGCCGCGCGCGTGGCAACGTCTCGGGCTTTCACGACGACCGTTTCCTCGGCACGCTGTTGGCGGAGCTGGAAGGCATGCGCCGCAGCGACGTGGCCGTTATCGCGGCGACCAATCGCGCCGACGTGCTGGACCCGGCGTTGCGCGGCCGTTTCTCGTGGGAGCTCGAAATACCGAGGCCGAACAGAAGGGCCGCAAAGCAGATCTTCGGCGTGCATCTTTCGGAGCACATCCCCTATCGCCCGAACGGCAGCGAGGCGCCGGATACCCGGAATGCACTGATCGATGCCGGCGTATCCGCACTGTATGACCCGAACGCCGACAACGGCATCGCCTCGCTGCAGTTCCGCGACGGCAAACACCGGGAGGTGGCCGTCCGCGACTTGATCAGCGGTCGGTTGATCGAGCAGATCTGCGGCGCCGCAAGAGCCAGCGCCTTCGAGCGACATTGCCGCGGCGGCGAGGCCGGCGTCGCCGTAGCCGACATGAGGCTCGCGGTTGCGAACGCCATCGAGCGACTACGCACCACGCTCTGCAAAGACAACGTCGCAAGCTACTTGAACGATTTGCCGCAGGACGTCGACGTCGTCTCGGTCGATACCAGCCGGCCAAGAGTCAGCGCGACCGCCTACCTACGAAGCTGACGTTCGATCCTGCATAGCCTTGAGGAGAACCGGATGAGCAACCCGACATGCGTGCCCAAGTTGATCGGCGGCGATATCGAGCTCGGCAACTTCCTGCTAGGGACGACCGAGAGAGCCCGCACGTCGGACTTCAAGGCCTCACGGCTGCTGTTACGCGAGGTCAACGGATTGCCACAGCGCGACGACGAAGGCAGCTCGAATCGTTCGCGGTGGCTCGGCTGCTGGGAAAGCCGTGGCGACGGTGACTACCACTCGCAGGACTGGGGCCGGAAGTATCTGCCTGCAAACGGCGGCTGCATCTACATCGATCTCAATCACCTCGAGCTGGCGACGCCCGAGGTCGTGAGCGCGCGCGACCATCAGGCCGTTTGGATGGCGATGCTACGCATCGCTCGGCGGGCGCAGCGGATCGTGAACGACGCACTGCCGCACCAGCAGCGCGTGGTGGTGCTCGCGAACAACAGCGACCGGCAAGGGAACTCGTACGGCGCCCACCAGAGTTTCCTGATGAGTCGCAACGCCTGGGACGACATGTTCAAGAAGCGCATGATCCCGTCGCTGTTCTACCTGATGGCGTATCAGGCGTCGAGCATCGTCTTCACTGGCCAGGGCAAGGTCGGCAGCGAGAATCGTCGGCCGAAGGCCTCGTACCAGATCTCGCAGCGGGCGGACTTCATAGAGACCCTCGTCGGCGAGCAAACGACGTTCAACCGCCCGATCGTCAACACCCGCGATGAACCACTCTGCGGCCCGCACGGCCGCACCGAGGCGCTGCCCGGCGACCGTTACGCCCGCCTGCACGTGATCTTCTACGACGCCAACCTGGCACCTGTGGCGACCTTCCTCAAAGTCGGCGTCATGCAGCTGATACTCGCGATGATCGAGGCCGGTCACGTCGATGATGCGTTGATTCTCGACGATCCGCTGGCGGCGCTGCATCGCTGGAGTCGCGACCCGGATCTCGCGACCGAAGCGGCGCTGCTCTGCGGTCGCAGGATGACCGCGGTCGAGCTGCAGCTCGAGTTTCTGGAGCAGGCGAAGGCGTTCCATGCCCGTGGCGGATTCGCCGACGTCGTTCCCGACGCCGGAGCCATTCTGGACCTCTGGGAGGACACGCTGACTAAGCTCGAGGCGCGGGACTTCGACGCTCTGCGCAGCCGCCTCGACTGGGTCGCGAAACGCATGCTGCTCGAGCAGGCGATGGCCGAACGGCCGAGCTGGCATTGGGAGTCGCCGGAATTGACTTACCTCGATCAGATCTATTCGAGCATCGATCCCGCCGACAGCCTGTTCTTCTCGCTCTATGCCGACGGTTTCTTCGAACCGATAGCCACCGAGGCGGAGATCGCAGCGTTCGTCGACAGTCCTCCGGAGAACACCCGCGCCTGGACGCGCGCCATGCTGCTTCGGGCGGCCGGGCCGGAGCGGGTCGCCGACGTCGATTGGGACTGCATCAAAATCAAATGGCCAGACTACCGAAAGCTGCGGACTTCTGTCCGCCTGCCCGACCCGCTCGGCGCGACCAAATCGGACACTCAGCCGTTCTTCTCCGAGGCTCGAGACTTCGCCTCGTTGTTGCAGGAAATGCCTCGCGTCGGCATCCGGTTGGAAACGACAGAGCGCTCCTCGCTTTTTGGATCCGCGACAAGCCTCTTGGACGGCTTCCGCGGCGCGAGCAACTGATCACCGAAGGAGAGTATCACCATGAGCGAAAAGCAACGTACGACTGAGGATCATCCCGAACAGAGCCGCCCGGAAGGCGATACCGAAAGCGGCGCACTGGCGTCGACACGCGCCGAGACGGAACGGCTGTTCGCGACGGCTTCGAAAGCGTTCGAATCGCTGGCGCAGACCGACAGCCACGAGTTCCTGCGACGGAGCCGGCAGACCGGTGGCCAATAGCGACGGCAAGCTGCTGTTCGGCATCGAGACCGAGTACGGCCTGTCTGCGACCGACCTCGAGAACGAGACGTTCGATCCGCACTTCGCGCTGAACGCGTTCCTCGAGATTTGCGCGGACACTTTGGTGCATCTGCCAGGCCTCGACTCGGCGGCACGCATGTACCTCGCGAACGGGTCGTTGCTGTATCCGGACGTCGGTCATCCCGAATACGCGACGGCCGAGTGTACCTCGCCCGAGGCCCTGCTCATGGCGCTGCGAGCGGGCGAACGCATCCTCACGCGGGCCGCCGGCGAGCTCGACCGACGGCAGAACTTCGAGCGCGTGCGCCTGTTTCGCACCAACGTCGATTACGCGGCAATCGACACGACCTGGGGTTGCCACGAATCGTATTTCTCACGAACCGCGCCGCGATCGTACGCCATGCAGGTCGTCCCGCACTTGGTGTCGCGGATCGTCTATACGGGCGCCGGAGGCTTCAACAACCGGCAGCGCGGCGCGACCTTTGTCCTGTCACCGCGGGTGTTCCATCTGAACGGCGCTATCGATCCCGAGCGTAACGGCGGGCGGGCGATTTTCAGCGTCCGTGACGAGCCGCTCGGCGATGGCCGGCACCACCGGACTCACCTGCTTTGCGGAGAGTGCAACTATTCGGACCTGAGCAACTACCTCAAGATCGGGGCGACCGCGCTCGTGCTCGCGATGGCCGATGCCGGGGTGCGCCTCGTTTCGGACGACGGGCGCAATCGCTTTCCGATGGAGGCCATGCGCCGATACGCCAATGATCCGAGCTGCCGCAAGCTCGCGCTGGAGCACGACGGACGACCACGAACGGCAATCGAGCTGCAGCGCCGCTACCTCGAGGCCGCCGAGACGCATGCAGACGCGCCGTTCATGCCCGATTGGGCACCGGAGGTGCTCATGAAGTGGCGCGCCACGCTGGACGACCTCGAAGCGGACCCGGACCGTCTCATCGGCCGTCTGGACTGGCCGACGAAGCTGGCGCTGTGCAAGGAGTTTGTTCGCACCCACTCGCAGCTCCGCTGGGAGTCGCTGCCCATGTGGTCGGAGGTCGCGACCCAGCTCGCGAAAGCGATGACGAGCGACGACGACCCGTGGCCGCGGGTGAACGCCCATCAGGCGGCCCTCCTCTCGAACACCAAAGGCGACATGGGGCGACTGCTCAAGCGCTTGACCCGGATGATCGAAGACCGCGGCTACGCCTGGCGCGATCTGGACGCGTTTCAACAGCTCCGCGATCAGCTGTGCGAACTCGACCTGCGCTACGGGCAGCTCTATCCGCGCGGGATCTTCCTGGATCTCGAGGCGGCGGACGAAATCCGCGACCGGATCGTCGCTCCGCAGGAGGTCCACGCGGCCATCGACCGGGCGCCGAACGAAGGCCGAGCGCGCTTGCGCGGCGAGTGGGTGCGCCGCCTGGCAGGCGAAGCTGAACAATACACGTGCAAATGGACGACGATCAGCGGCAGGCGCGGGCACCTCGATCTCAGAGACCCGTTCGTCACCGAGGCCGACTGGCAGGAGCGAGCGACCTCGCCCGTACGACGGTTGCCGGGTGGGATCGTGATTGCCGGCGACGCCGCCCGCTCGGCAGACGGGTCGTGAGCCGTGGCGCGGGAGCCCAAGCGGCTAAAGCGCAGACCGACGAGATCGCCGCTACTGCGGCCGGCAAAACTCGTCGAGAACCTGGCGCACGACGTCGGCCAGCGCCTTAGCCGACGGCGGCGTCCCGCCGGCTTCGAGCAGGCGACCGATCGCTGCCGCGAGCGTCTCGGCGAGCTGCTGCTGATCGGCGGCTGGCACCTGCTCCCAGAGCCGCCCCTGCTCCGCGATCAGGATCCACATCGGCACACCGAGTACCTCGGCGATGATCTTGAGCGTGAACACGTACACCGGCTCGCTTTTCTCCGCATTGCGGATGGTCGACACCGAGATACCGGGCAGGCCTTTCTTCGCCTTGCGCTTCTTGTACCGGATGCGATATCGCGGATCGCTGCCGGCTTTCTGCGCCTGCTCCTCGACGACGCGGTGGCTCTCAAACTCGAACTCCTCGCCCGTCAGCCCGAGGGCTTTGCGATAGCTCTGGATCAAGGGCCCGTTCGGGACCAGGGTGCGCGGACCGCCTCCCCCGTCGGAAAAGGACACCGGTAAGAACTTGATATTGTTCGAGGTCATGCTGCCATCCCCCACGTCATGGGCAGCGGTCATCGGCGGGTCGGCCAGCCCGGCCGGCGGCCTGCCGATAACGCGCCGTCTTCGACCGCCAAGGCACCCGAATGAGGGGCGCCCAGCACAGTCTAGAAGAGCCACGCGCAGAAGGCAACTGATCCGATATTTATACCTCGATAAGACTATATTTATTAACTTACGAACGTGTGTTTATTATTCCAAGAAAGCGCTTAAAATCTAGATAAGAGCGTCTATTTTCTCTACGAGCATGTGGCAAGAAGCCATAAGATGATGATATTATCGATTGGTCTTCACCATGGGACCATAGCGCATGAAGAAATTCAGCGTGAGACGGCTGCTCAATCGCCAGAACATCGACTTCGGACGAGGAACGGTCGCCGATCTGGCCGAGAAAACCGGCATCCATCCGAACACGGCAGGAAAGTACTTCAACGGCATCGACCTGCAGGCGGTGCACCTCGACGTCCTGACGAGAATCTGCGACTACCTGGTGCAGGAATTCAGGATCGACGTGCCCTTGCCCGGTGCGCTGTTCTACGACGACAGCGTATGGAACGTGCTCAAAGATCTGGACGTTACGTTTTTCATGGGCGCAAACCGTTTCAGTGGCGAATCCCCCGAGCACGAGGGCCGGATCTCGCGCCACGACCACCGAGCGCAATCGCTGCTGGCCGCGCACCTGGCCGGCTTGAACGCGTTCCGGACCGACGCCAACGAGGAGTTCGTCTCGTACCTGCATCACGGCGAGAAGGACGAAGTCCTGCCGAACGAGGATGACAAGACGAGCGCGGAGAATCTCTACCGACGCTATTTCGCGCCGGATCGGAAGCTGAAGGGCAATATCATCGTCGCGTCCCAAAAGGCGAATCTGATCACCGAGCTGTTCGTCGCTGACTGCTACGATGCGGCTGCATTCACGCCGACCGGCGAGCCCAAGGTGCCGTTCTATCTCGTGCCACGGGATACGGACGGCCAATTCATCAGCTGCTTCGGCGGCGCGAATCCACCGAACGTCATCGAGCGATCCCACGCGCCCGGCATCCACTACCCCCGCGGGAGACTATGGAACAACTCCATCGAGTGGATCGAGGATCATCAGGATGCCGGCGTCGTCCTCCTCCGCCACTTCCCCGCGGCAGACGTCCTCGACGTGGCAATCTTCGGTTTCTCGGGGATCGGCACCTATCTGGTCGCGAAAGATTTCGTCGACAACGGCGACGCCTACTGGGGATTCCACGAAGGCGGCAGCGGTCCGCAGATCGGGCTGTACCTCTGCGAGATCGCGCTCGCGGACCTTACCGTGCGCAAACGCATGCGCCTTCGGGGTGACGGTGAGCGCGAGAGTGCCGAACGCGTGGCCTTGACCTCGTAACCCGTTAACTCCGACAGATCCGGTCCAGAAGCGCTCTGAGGAGTCTCGCGAGCTCGCGCGCTGGCACGACTCATTCCATTCGCACCTGCAGTCCCCACGGGCAACCGAAGGGCGCCGTGTCCGTCAGCACCCACAGCGTCGGCACGCCGGGCGGCTCGTCCGGATACGGCCCCGCACCGTCGGTGAAATAGGCGACGCCAGCGGGCCGGTGCCTGGCCAGAAAATCTCGCTCGAACGGCGGGCGGAGATCGGTGCCGCCGCGACCTTTGATGTCGCCCGGGCGCCGTGCCAGCGAGTACACGCGTTGGATCGTCGCATCGCATTCCACGACCAGGATGTCGGCATGTGCGTGAAGGCGTTCCAGTTCGGCAAAGATGTCGCTGACCACCGCGGCCTTCATACTTGAGGAGGTATCGATCACGGCGAGTAATCGGGTCCGACTCTCTTGGCATCGCCGAGACGTGCCCGGGACTTCGCCGACGCGGGCCGGAAAGCGGCGGCTCGGCCGCGCATAGGTGTGTGTACGGCCACAGCCCTTAGGCGCGATATGGCGCAGCAGGTCGCGCCAATTGAGGGGCGTGAGCGACGTTGCATCCACGTCGCGGAGGGACTCGAGCAGCTCGCCGGGTGTGCGGCCGGCGATCCTCTCGCTTCGATCGCGGCGGGCATCGTTTGCATCACCGATAAGCTCAGCGACAATGCGACTGTCCACGGCGCCGGCCCATCGCTGCGACAGCTGGCCCGAGCAGCAGCGCATGTTCGTCGTGATCGATAACGGGTCCGCCTGCGAGGCGATCAGAATCTCGTATCGTTCCCAAGTGCTCTGTCCCGTGTCTATGCCCAAGTGTCCGAACTGTTCGAGGCGGATGGGTGCTCCTGGCAGGGCCTCGCGGATGTCCTCGTTCGCCGATATCTCCGTAGCGATCGTCATGGCAGCGGGAAAGCGCGGGCGGCGAAACCGCGGATCCGTGAGATGCCCGAGCACGACGTGATGGATTTCGTGCAGGAGCACTCCCTGCAGATGCTCTGATGCGTCGGCGAAGTATTCCCGGTTGATGTGCAGCACCGGCTGGCCCGCTTCGCCGGAGACCGCCATCACGTCGATGTCCGGATTGTCGCGCGGCTGGAATCGGCTGACGATGTACGTGTAAAGCGGATAGCGCTCGAGAAACGCGCAGCGCCTGAGCGCGTCTTGAAACCATGATTCGATCGACGTCATGGCGTGACTTTGGTCGGCGCAATCGCCTTTATACCGAGCCGGTCGAGTGACCTCGCGAAACGTCGGCGTTGCGGATCGGCCAGCTGATGCTTGAGCAGGCCAAGATTGCGGCGAGCGAAGACGCTGCGGCGAATGACCTTGAGGTCGGCGTGCTCGGCGAGATAGTGCGCGACGCCCGTCGCCGTGGCCCAAGCACGATGGCGGCGGCGCTGCTCAGACAACCACTCACCGACCTTTTTCGCATAGCCGGCTCGCTGGTAGCCTTCGAGAATCTTTGACGGGTGCAGCGGTAGAATCTTGATGGCAGTGCTGTTGTCACCGAAAGCGAGCTGAGCTCGCTCGGCGTGATCTCCGGGCATATCGGCGATCAGCTTCTCGAAAGCATCGATCGAAAACCGCCGCGCGGTGACGAGCGCCTTGAGATCGCATTCCCTGAGTATCGTAATGACCTGCCGTGACAGGTGCTCGAGGACATCCGTTCTCCCTTTGCTGCGAAGTGAGGCGAGGCGGCGCCGAAGGCTCTTGTCCTTCGCGTACCATTTCAGCACGATCTCCGCCGAGAGTCCTCCGTGCGACTGAAACTGCACGCGCGTCGCAAGCAAGGAGGTCAGCCACGCTTCCGGCAAGTAGCCGCCGAGGCATGCGCGCAACACGTCATCCGACGGCTTTTCGTCGCCCGAGCAGTGGTGAAGGACGTCTGAGACGTGTTTCCACGTGCGCGGGGAGACGTCCTCCAGCAGACGGTCGTGCGCTCCTGCCAAGTCGATGATCGCAGGGTGAACACCGTTCGCCCGTGCCCAATCCAGCCACAGGTCGCGGTCCGATCGCACGGTGAGGCGAAGGAACCGATCGCGTAGCGCTTGATCCAGCGTATCCACATCGTAGCCCGCCGACTGCGGATTGATAGCGGCAACCACCGACCAGCCAGCGGGCAGGACGTAGTCGTTGAGAGAGCGGGCTGACAACAGCTGCAGAACGGGTTGTCGGATGTAGCGCTCGGCTCTATTGAGTTCCTCGAGCAGCAGGATGCCGGCGCCCTCAGCCGGCAGCGTCGTCGGCGCGGCGTAGGAGGTGCGGCCGTTCCCGATGACGGGGAGTCCCAACAGATCCGGGGGCTCGAGCAGGCTGAGGTCCAGCGCAATGCAGTCGATATTCAACCTCTCATTCGCGACCTGATGCACGCATTCACTCTTGCCGATGCCGCTGGGCCCCTCCAGCAGCACCGGTTTGCGAGTCTGGTAGGCGATGGCGAGGACCGCTTCGAGCTGCGGCCCGATCGGTACCGTCCTCTGGGCGGCTGGGTTCATGTCGCTGCGCTCCCGAATCGCTCCGGTTATAGATGGGCTGACGCGGTCGGACAACGCAATTTGCTGCTGTTCTGCGGCCGCGCGAACATTAGCATTGATTTCAAGCGCTTAGCATTCCTTCGAGCGCGGCAGGGCCGGGCCGCATCGAGACTTGCGGATCGCCGCCAAAGGCGTACCATGGCGCGATTTCCGGGCTATGCTTTCATCAGCAACCAATCTCCCATTGCCCTGTCAGGACCGTCACATGTCAATCAGGACTCTCATCGTCGCCGCGGTCGCGGCGGCGTCGCTCGCGGCCTGCGGCGGCGCGGAAGACGCTGGCGTGAGTAGCGAAGCGGAACCGCAAGCGGCCGAGATCTCCGTCAGCGACGCCGAGGTTGCGGGAAATCCGTTCCTCGACGAATGGACCACGCCGTACGGCGTGCCGCCGTTCGACGCGATCGAGGACGGCCATTACATGCCCGCGTTCAAGAAGGGCATCCTGGAGCTCAGGGCCGAGGTCGACGGGATCGCGAACAATCCCGAGCCGCCGACGTTCGAGAACACGATCGTCGCCCTGGAAAAAGCGGGTCCGCTGTTCGACAAAGTGCTCTACACGTTCATCAACGTGAGGAACACGGAAATGAATGATGCCCTGCGCAGCCTCGAGAGCGAAATTCTGCCGATGTATACGCGCGAGCGAGACGCGATCAGGCTGAACGCGGCGCTGTTTTCCCGCATCGAGGCGATCAACGCACAAGAAGACGAGCTCGGTCTCTCGCCGCAGGATGCGCGACTGCTCGAGCTTAAGCACCGCGACTTCGTGCGCTCCGGCGCCGCGCTCGACCCTGAGGTCAAGCAGCGGGTTGCCGACATCAACGCCGAGATCTCGGCGCTGAACACGAAGTTCGCCCAGAACCTGTTGGCGGCGACGAAAGCGTTCAAGCTCGAGGTCACCGATGAATCTCAGCTCGCCGGCCTGGCGGACGATTCCAAAGCGACTTTGTGGAACGAAGAGAAATCGGCCTGGATCGTCGGGCTCGATCGCTCGGTGTTCGAGACCTTCATGACGCAGTCCGAGAACCGCGAGCTTCGCAAACGGCTGTTCGACGGCTACAGGCTGCGCGCCTCGCAGGGCGAGTACGACAACGGTCCAATCCTGCTCGAGATCGCGCGGCTGCGCGCGCGGCGCGCCGAGCTCATGGGCTACGAGTCGCACGCGCACTACCAGCTCGAGACCCGTATGGCGAAGACGCCACAGGGTGCCGAAGAATTCCTGCTCAAGGTCTGGCGCCCGGGCCTGGAGCGAGCCAAAGAGGAGCGCGCCGACATGCAGGCGATGATCGGCGACGAGTTCGACCTGGCCGGGCATGACTGGTGGCACTACGCCGACAAAGTGCGCCGGGCGCGGTACGAGTTCGACGACAATGTGCTCAAGCCCTACTTCGAGCTGAGCGCCGTGCGCTCGGGCGCGTTCGAGCTCGCCAATCGCCTCTTCGGCCTGACGTTCGAGCCGGTCGACGTGCCGGTTTGGAACCTGGTTGTCGAGGCCTACGACGTTAAGGATGACGACGGTTCGCATCTCGGTCTGCTGATGATGGACATGTACGCCCGTGAGTCCAAGCGCGGCGGAGCGTGGATGAACAACTATCGAGAGGCGTCCAACATCCGCGGCGAGACGATACGGCCGCTGGTCACGATGAACCTGAACCTGACCGTGCCGCCCGAGGGCGAGCCGACGCTCATGCGATTTACCGAGGTGGAGACGTTCTTCCACGAATTCGGCCACAGCCTGCACGGTCTCATGACGAAGATCGACTATCCGACCTTCTCCGGCGTCTACGGTCCCCGCGATTACACCGAATTTCCGGCACAGATCCTCGAGCACTGGCCCGGCGAGCCGCAGATGCTCGAGCTGTACGCGAACCACTATCTGAGCGCGGACGTCATCCCGCAGTCGCTGATCGAGAAGATGCGCGCCGCCATGAACTTCAATCAGGGGTTTACCACCACCGAGTACGTCGCGGCGTCGCTGCTCGACCTGCGCTGGCACTCGCTGAGCGCGGAGGAAGCGGCAGAGATCGCGGACGCCCGCACCTTCGAGCAGCGCGTGCTGCGCGGCTACGGGCTGATCGACGAGATCGAGCCGCGTTACCGCTCGAACTACTTCAGCCACATCTTCGCCGGCGGCTACTCGGCCGGCTACTACGCTTACCTGTGGTCGGAGATCTTGGATGCCGACGGCTTCGACGCGTTCAAACAGGCCGAGGACCTGTTCGATCCCGAGACCGCCGCGCGACTCAAAAAGTGGATCTACCAGGCGGGCGGGCTGCACGAGGCGGACGAGCTGTATCGCAACTTTCGCGGCGCCGACCCGAGCATCGAGCCGCTCTTACGCGGGCGCGGTTTCATCGTCGACGATTGACGGGCATCAGTTGTTCTCGGCTTGGTCGCCCGTCAGGACGGGCTCCTACACGTCGCGACCACAACCGTAGGAGCCCGCCTCCGGGACCCGGCCCTACGCGTCGCGGAGACCAACAGCCCACCCCGGCGTGTCATCAAGACCAACCGTAGGAGCCCGTCCCGACGGGCGACCGACGTCGATTTTCCAGCCGCCCGCCAGGGCGGGCTCGTACAGACTTCGACGATCTCAATTTGATGCGATCAGCCGCTCGATCGCCCACCAGAGGCCGACGGCGCCGATGAGCGCGGAGCCCGGCACCACGACGTAGCGGCGATACAGTGCGTTTTCCTGCGTCTCGTCCAGCCGCCGCCGCAAAAGGAGGCCGAGAACGACGGCCAAACCGACGACGCTCAGCTGGCCGATCTCGACGCCGATGTTGAAACCGATCAGTGCGCTTAAGAATTGGTTCGGCGGCAGACCCAGCTCGCCGAAAAAACCGGCGAAGCCCAGGCCGTGCACGAGGCCGAACGCGAACACGATCAGCGGCCGCCAGTTCGTCATCTCTTTGAAGAGAAGGTTCTCGATGGCCACGAACGCTATC
>JBFGFX010000089.1:0-12617 GCA_041579335.1 Woeseiaceae bacterium
GATCGGCATCTTGTCGTCGCCGGCCGAGCGCGCGTACAGACGCCACTCGGGATCGAACCGGCCGCCGACTCGATTGACGTCGACCGGGCGGCCGCCGGCCGTGAGCGGCGCGTCGAGCACGGTAGGCTCGAACGGCGGATACGCCCAGTTTTCTTCCTGCACCGGCTGACCGTCGAAATGCGCATAGATGAGCACGGTCTCGGCCGCGCCCGGACTCATGAGCTCGGCGTAGACGTAAGGCGCGCCGCCCGCGCTCAAGCTGCGCGCGTCGAAGCCTCGGGATTCGAGCAGATCGATGATGTGCTCGGCGTTCCGCTCCATATCCTCGAGGTCGGCGGCGACGTTGGGCAGCGACAGCAAGCCGATGAAGTCGTCGAGGATCGCGGCTTCTCGTGCGATGCGGTATTCGTCGACCGCTTCGATGACGGCGCGCATGTCGTCCGCGCTCGGCCCCTGAGCCGCCGCGCTGCCGAGCAGCGCAGCGATCAGGAAGGACGCGATTGTCACGCGAACGCTCGTCTTGGGCTTCATCAGCGGCTCCCCCTCGCGCGCACCTCCAAGAGCTCGTCGAGGAGCGCGCGATTGGCCGCGCCGAGGTCCTCGCCGAGCGCGACGGCCACCTCGGCAAGGTACGCGATGCCGCGGATGATCGCGAGTATCCGGCGGTCGCGGAGCACGACCTCGGCCGTTATCCGCTCGCGGTCGACGAATGAGAAGCCCAGCTCCTCGAGCGCGCGGCGGTAGCTCAGCATGCCCGGCAGGAGTGTCTGGTTGATGTCCGCGCGATCCCGCGCCAGACCGTAGTAGCTCGATATCTCGATGCGCAGCGTGGCGGCGCCGATCGCGGCGCCGGAGCCGCTCGAGGTCATTTCCGAGAACGTGCTTACGACCGTCTCGAGGCGCGGCGAGCGCCCGATCTGGAACAGAGCGTCGCCGACGCTGACGGCGTCGACCGAACCGCCCGCTTGCAGCTCGTCGGCCTGCGACAGTAGAAACTCCGCGGCCGTAATGCGCGTTCGCGAGGCGTCGACGAATTCGGCATAGTCGACGGCGTCTTCCTCGAGATCCGAGATGAGCCCGTCGATCAGATGCGCACGGAGCTCGTCCTGCGCCCGCGCGTCGCGCCATTCGTCCACGGCGAACGCGGCCAAGACGCCGAGGACGATGATGACGAACTCCGTGGCGAGAAACGCCGCGGGTGCAGAGAGTTTGTTGATGACGCTACCCAAGACTTATGTCGACCGTATCCCGACCTGTTACGGCGCTGAATCCGGCAGCAGCACGATCTCGATGCGATTATTGACGTCGGCGATCGCGTTCCATTCGCCGGCCGTAAACGCGGTGGCCGAAAGCGGATCCTCCAGGAGCGGCTCGGACGTGCCGCGCGGAACGATCGCGAAGCGGAGGGCTCCGCCGGTGCGCATTTCGGCGGCGTTGATGAAATTCGCCATTGCCACGGACTGGCGGCGGCTCAACTCGAGCGCTTCGTCCACGCTGAATCCGCGGACGTCGCAGCGCTCGGCCATGGTCTGCGGATCGGCGAGCTCATAACCTTCCGCGCCGAGCGTCAGGCAGTGGTTGCCGACGTGGGTCTCCACCACTACCTGTCCCGTGAAGCCGATCGAGAGCAGATGATTCGTTAGCTCTTCGAAGTCGGCGACCCGCGCGTCGCCGAGCGGTAGCTCGCCGTACTCGTAGCGTCCGGAACGATTCATGCCCCACTCGATAGCGTCGAGCATCGCCGATCGCGACGCATCCATCGTCGCGCGATAATTGTCGATCTGATTCAGCAGGGAGCTCTCCGTGCCCGCGCTCTCGGCTTCCTGGCGATTCAATGCGTCGCGCAGGTTTGCGTTCTCCTCCACCGCATCCCGCCAGCGTTCGTTGAGCTGCAGATAGAAGAACGACAGGACCGTGATGACGCCTACGAGAGCGGCGAAGCCCCAAAACGTGGGCGTCAGCCAGGCGGGCTGGGCGTCGTCCTCGACCTCCGACTCGCCGGGATCGGCCGACTTGATCTGATCCGCGACCCTCGCGGCGATCGCGTCCGAGCTCTTCAGGAGATCGCGCTTGAGTATCGCACGCTGCTGGTCGAAAAGGTCCTCGAGCAGAAGCCTCAAGTCCTGATCGACGGTCTCCAGGATCGGGTACTCGTCGCTAACTTCTTGCTCGGCCGGTTGGGCCGCAATCTCGGCTTGCGCAGGCGGTTCCCCGACGATGTGCAGCGATTCGAGCACCTTCGATACCTCGACCGGCTCGACCTCTTTCGGCAGCACGCCGACCGCGCCCAGGGCCCTCGCCTGGCCGACGTACACATCGCCTTTCTGCGACGTGTACATCATGATCGGGATGGTCGCCGTGTCCGGATTCCGCTTGATAGCCGTGACGGCTTGGAAGCCGTCCATGCCCGGCATCAGGTGGTCCATGAAGATGACGTCAGGCCGATGGTCGGCCAGGTATTCCAGCGCGGATTCGGCGGAATCCGCATGATCGACCATGAGGTCGTGGGTCTCGAGGATGCGTTGCAGCACGACCCTCGAGGTTCGGGAGTCATCGACGATCAGTGCGCACTTGCCCAAACTTCGCCTCCGCGAAACGCCACCCTGATTGTACAGGCAAGGCGGCGCGGAGGCACGGATGGAAGTCCTAGATCGGCGCACAACCCACACCAATACGGTATCGCGATTGCCGGCGAATCGTTAACATAGCGCTCGTCTTCGCCACCGTCGCCGCGTCCTAATGCCCAATCGAAACCGTCCAACAAGCCGCCGCTGGTCTTTCGGGATCGTTCCAATCGTCATCGCCGCCATGTCGCTCGCGGCCTGCGTCGAGAGGGGACCCGCGCCCGAGCCCGAGCCCGAGCCCGAGCCCGCGGCACGTAAAGCAAGGAACGTGATTCTTTTCATCGGCGACGGCATGGACGTAACGACCGTGACTGCAGCGCGCATCTTCGACGGCCAATCGCAGGGCATGAGCGGTGAGGAGCATTCGCTCGCGTTCGAACGGTTCCCGAATGTCGCGCTCGTCAAGACCTACAACACGAATCAGCAGGTGCCGGATTCCGCGGGGACGGCAACCGCGATGCTCACGGGCCGGAAGACCCGCGCGGGCGTCATCAGCATCGGGCCGGAGGCGAGGCGGCGCAACTGCGCGGACGCTCTGAGCCATCCCTTGAGATCGATCGGCGAGATCGCGAAGGAGCGCGGCGCGGCGGTCGGCTTCGTCACGACCGCGCGGGTCACTCACGCGACGCCTGCAGCGCTGTACGCACACTCGCCCGAGCGCGACTGGGAGGTGGATCGGTTGATACCCGAGGCCGACTGGGAACGCGGCTGCCGCGACATGGCGCACCAGCTCGTGAACTTCGCGCCGGGCGGCGGCCTCGATGTCGCGATGGGCGGCGCGAGCATGGCGTTCTTCGGCACGGAGCGCGGCGGCGCGCGGCGAAATCCCGACGACGATCTCGCGCGCGACTGGCTGAGCGGCGGTCCGAAGCGCCGCTACGTCGCCTCGGCCGAGCAGCTGGACGGCCTGAAGCCGGACGACCAGGTGCTGGGGCTCTTTGCGCGCTCGCACATGACCTACGTCGCGGAGCTCGCCGACGACTCGAGCGAGCCGTCGCTGTCGCAGATGACGGCAACCGCGATCGACCGGATGGGCGGAAACGACAAAGGCTTCTTCCTGCTGGTCGAGGGCGGCCGCATCGATCACGGTCATCACGAGGGCAAGCCGGGCTACGCCCTCCTCGAAACGCAGGAGTTCAATCGCGCCGTCCAAGTTGCGCTCGATAAGGTCGACCTTGCCGAGACGTTGGTCCTCGTGACGGCCGATCATGCCCACGTATTCACGATGAGCGGCTATCCGACGCGCGGCAATCCGATTCTCGGCCTGGTCTTCGGCAACGACAAGCGCGGCGAGCCGAGGAGCGAACCGACACGGGCCGGCGATGGTGAACCGTACACGACCCTCGGCTACATGAACGGCCCGGGCGCCATCACCGAGCTGCCGAGACCGGCGCCGCAGACGGGGATCGGTGCCGTCGCGCAATCGCTCATACCGTTCGCGAACAGGAATATCGACGGCACGATCTCGAATGACGATACTCACGGCGGTCAGGACGTCGCCCTGTACGGGATAGGAGTCGGCTCGGAACGCGTCCGTGGCGTGATCGAGCAGAACCTGATCTTCGACATCATGATGAACGCCTTCGGTTGGACCGGGGCGCAATAGCTCGAGGAGCCCAACATGCACGATCTTCCCCACCGCTACGCGGCCGCCGTCTCCGCAGGGCCCGAGGGCAACGTTCGGATCTCCAGCCCCAGCCTCACCGACATCGAGTCGGCGCCACCCGCCGAGTTCGGGGGCCCCGGCGATCGGTGGTCGCCCGAGACGCTCCTCGCCGCCGCCGTAGCCGACTGCTTCGTGCTGTCGTTTCGCGCTATCGCCCGTGGCTTCAAGATGGAGTGGCAATCGCTTCGATGCGAGGTCGAAGCAGTGCTCGACCGCGTCGACAAAGTCACGCGCTTCACCGAATTCCACCTGCGTGTGGTGCTCGACGTTCCGCAAGGCATCGACGAGGCGAAGGCGCGGCGGCTGCTCGAGAAGGCCGAGCAGGCCTGCCTGATCACGAACTCGCTCAAATCGGACACGCACCTCGATGCGGAGGTGCGCGTCGGCGGCTAACGGTCGGATTGACGGGCCCGGATTATGCTACTTCTCGGCGCCGTTCGACATCTCCGCGAGCTTGTGCGCCATTGCCTCGCCGAACACTGCATAGCTCGATTCGGACGGATGAAAGCCGTCGGCGGAAAATTTGTCGGGGGTCGTCTCGAACTCGACGGGCACGTGGATGACATTGGGGAACTCGGCGATGACGCGGCGCGCTGCCTGGTCAAAGGACCTGCCCCGCATGCCGAACGCGGCACGCAACGGCTGCGGCAGTAGCGGGAAGCCGCCGAGCGGCGGTATTCCGGCGACGGCGATGACGGCGTCGGGGTATGACTCCGACAGGATCCGCAGAATATCCGCCAGGTTCTTGCGCCACGTCGATTCGTTCGTCAACGACGTCACGTCGTTGACGCCTATCGAGATAATGACGAAATCGGCATGACGATCGGCCAGATCGGGCAGGAACTCTTCGATCATCGTCCTCGATCGAGCACCGCTGCGGCCGCGCGCCGACCAGGTGATCCGGCAGCCGAGCGCTCGCGATAGCGCGAGCGCGGTTTGCCCGACGAGCGCGTCCGAGAGTCGCGTCGCGCCGACGCCGGCAATAATGGAGTCGCCGATCGCCAAAAGCCTGCGGGGCGCCCCGCTCCCGACGACGCCCTCGCGGGGACCGGCGGCGCCGCGGAATCGCGGCGCCGTCCTTCGGACCCACAGCGCCTGCGGACTGACGAAGGGAAACATTAGCCAGAAGACCAGGTTACGCATCGTGTCACCGGAATCGCGGGATCGAACGCGGTGCCGGGTCGCATTACGAGCGCCGGCACGTGTCGAGCCCATGAACGTCCGGCGTATTATTCCCTAACGGCGTACAGAGTCCCACTCGGCTAATCGCTGTCGTCATCATCGTCAGGAGGCAGCACGGCGTCGACGGAGACAGTCGTGAAGCCGGTTGCATCCTCCGCGGTGACGTTCAGCGTCAGTCTAGTCGCCTCTATCTTGATTACGCCTTTCGAGAACTTCACCTCGCACGACTTTTTCTCCAGTTCGAATTCCACGACGGCGCCGTTCGCTACCGGAACCGGCGCGCAGCCGGGCGCGGAGAGCACCGCCGTCGTCGGGCTCGTCAGACCGCAGTTGTCCACCGCGCTGAAGCTCACCTCGTAGCGCGCCTCGTCGCCGTCCTCTTTTTTCCAGGCGATGCGATCGAGGCTGGCCGTGATCGTCGGTGGCATCTGGTCCACAACCGTCACGACGGCCGCGCAGCTCTGGGATGCGCTGCTACTGTCGGTGACCGTCAGCGTGACCGGCGTGCTCCCGAGCAGATATGGGCCCGCCGGAGTCTGCGCGAGCGTGATCGGATCGCCGTCAGGATCGAACGACCCGGCGTCCACCGATGCCATGGCCGCTGTGCAGATGCCGATATCGGCAGGCACGGTCATGTCCTGACAGACCGCAGTCGGCGGCCGGTTGACCGCATTCGGCGGCGGAAATCCGCTGACTTGAACCAGGCCGTTGGCCGGAGTTCCCATGAAATTCGCGATGAACAGGTCACCGCTGACCGGATCGAATGCCAGGCCCCACGGCCCGTTACCCAACCCGGAAGCGAACAGAGTGATGATGGGCGCAGCGCCTCCGCCCACGGGCGTTCCGCTCTGTGGATCGATGTCGATGATCGAGACCGTCCCCATGTTCCAGTTCGTGAACATCAGATCGTTCGTAAAGTTGCCCGTCGGAACGAACTGCAGATCGCCCGTGGCGCCGAATTCGGAGCTCGAATAAAGGCCTTGCAGCATCGGCGTAAAGGTCTGGTCCGAGTTGTCCACCAGAAAGTGGCTTTGGATGGTACCGCTGTTGTAGTCGCCGACGAGCAGGTCGCCGGCGTTCGGCAGAGGATCGGGGACGATCGCCAAGCCGCCGGTGGTCGCGGCCCCGACCGCGACGAACGTCTCGATGCTGCCGTCGGGCCGCCGTTGTCCGATCTCGCCGCCGCCGATCCTGAAGAACAACGTATCGGTGCCCGGCTTGATCTCCAGGCCGGTGTCCATCTGCGGCTGCAGGAACTCGAGGCTCGCGGGACCGAAGCCGGTGACGTTGCCGGCGGCGTCGCGAACGACGGGCACGCTCCAGACACCGCTCGAGCTGCTCTCCGAGCCGCCGAGAACGAAGAGCGTGGTGCCGTCGCGGCTGAACAGGATGTCGCCCAACGGTACGGCGATGCCTGTCGGCAGGGGATACTGATTGACCTCGACAAAACCCGGTACGTGTAGTGTCGCGGCCTGCGTCGCTACCGTGCCGCTCCCGAAGAGGAGGCACGCGGCAAAAAGAAAGAGCTGGTTGCTACTGCATTGCTTACCGTTCATCGACGTTCCCTCCACACTGTGTCTGAGAGACGGATCACTCAAACGCGCGCAGTCTTATGTGGAGGGCTGCGTCGGCGCTTATCGCCTAACAGATCGTTTTCGATGTTGTCCGCAGCATGTCAATCGAGCTCGCGGTCAGAACAGTCCACGAGCGCCCGCCTTCGTCGTTGTCGTCATGTCGGCGAGCTAATTCTTTAGTTGTCGAGGGAGAGCCTAGTATGAAGATGCGGCGAAGTGCCCGAGAATTAACTTAATTGCCGAAATAGTCCCCGTGCCCGGCCGGCAAACGCTCGGCGGACACGGCCTTCCAGGCACTGCCCGGCCTTTGACGGCGATATGCCGGGCGGCCGACGCGGCATAGGTCCCGTCGGCCAACGCGCGCACCGACCGGTTGATGAGCGGTCAGCCGCCCGCGGCGAGATAGGGGATCGTCCCCGCGGCGTCGGTGGAGTCGATGACGACGAAGCGGCTCTCCGAACCGTCCTGACGGGCCTTGCCGTAGGGCGCGTAGTCGGGATCGGAGCCGAACGCCTGAACCGCTTCCATGTCGGGAAACTCGAGGATGGCGATCAGCGTCGCATCGGAGGGCTCGCCTTCGATCGTCATTATGTTGCCGCTCCGGGCCAGATACTTGCCGCCATGACGGTGCACGATCTCGTGCACGTTCGCCGCGTAGTCGGGAATCCAGCCGTCGTCGGTGACCTTGATCTCTGCGATTACGTAGACGGGCATGAGGCGCCTCCTATTCTGGGCTGTTCTTCTTTGAAGGTTGCTCTGCATCATAGTCGCACGCATCTCGCGGCGCCAGTTGAGGATACGCCTCCCTGTGGCAGACTAGGTGGATGGACGCCGACAGCGCCAGACGCCTACTTGCCGCGATCGGCCGCGACCTGCATGCCCGCGGCTGGGTGCCGGCGACGAGCGGCAATTTCTCGGCGCGGCTCGCCGACGGCGACATCGTGATCACGGCATCCGGCAAAGACAAGGGCGCACTTCGTGTCGCCGACATCATGCGCATCGGCGCCGACGGAACGCCGAAGGAGGACATGAAGCCGTCGGCGGAAACCGCGCTGCACCTCGGGCTCTATGCTCGTGATCCGGCCATCAACGCGGTGCTGCATACACATTCGGTGAACGCGACCTTGGTATCGATGCAGTCCCCGGATGGGCTCACATTCGACGGGCTCGAAATCCTCAAAGCGTTTGCCGGCGTCACCACCCACGAAACCTCGATGCACATCCCGGTATTCGCCAATCGTCAGGACGTTGCCGCGCTCGCCGGCGACGTGGAACGGCACATGCAGGCGCACGGCCAGGGACATGCCTACCTCATCGCCGGGCACGGCTTGTACACGTGGGGGCGCGATATCGACGAATGCCTGCGCCACCTTGAAGCACTGGAGTATTTGTTCGACTATCACCGCTTGAGCGTTGCCGACAGATGAGGAATCGCAGCCGATGAGTGAACTGAGAGTATTCGCAGACGGCGATCCGGCGGCAGCCACGCTCGCTACGCACAGCCACGAAGAAATCGCCGCTGCGCTGGGTGCTAAGGGCGTGCGCTTCGAGCGCTGGGAGGCCGGCGCCGAGGTGGCGGCCGGCGACAGCCAGGAAGCCGTCATTGAGGCCTATCGATCGGAGATCGACCGCCTGATCGATGCCGAAGGCTATCAGGCCGTCGACGTCGTCAGCCTGTCGGCCGATCACCCCGACAAAGCAGCGATGCGGCAGAAGTTTCTGGATGAGCACACGCACAGCGACGACGAAGTGCGTTTCTTCGTCGACGGTCACGGCCTGTTCTCACTGCACATCGGCAGCGAAGTGTACGAAGTGCTCTGCGAGAAAGGCGACTTGATCAGCGTACCGGCCAATACGCCGCACTGGTTCGACATGGGGCCGAATCCGAGCTTCGTCGCGATACGCCTGTTCAACAACCCCGAAGGCTGGGTCGCTCACTTCACCGGCAGCGACATCGCGAAGCGTTTCAACCGGCTCGAAAACTGAGCGCTGCTCGCGAATCGGCTGCGACCATCGACGGCGTTTACGATGATCAAAGCGATCGTCACGGACATCGAAGGCACGACGAGCTCGCTCAGTTTCGTCAAGGACGTGCTATTTCCGTATGCAGCCAAACATCTGCCCGACTTCGTGCGCGAGCATCGCACCGAGAAGCCGGTGCGCGAGCAACTCGATGCGACCGCGGAACTTGCCGGCCTGCCGAGCCACGACCCGGTTCCGCTGATTCGTCAGCTGCTCGCCTGGATCGACTCGGACACGAAAGCAACGCCGCTCAAAGCTCTGCAGGGCATGATCTGGAAGCGCGGCTACGAGTCGGGCGACTATCGGGCGCACGTCTACGCGGATGCGGTCCGCGGCTTGCGCGACTGGTTCGAGAAAAAAATCGAACTGTATTGCTACTCCTCGGGCTCGATCCAGGCGCAACAATTGTTTTTCCAGCACAGCCGCTACGGTGACATGCGCCCGCTGTTCCGTGGTTATTTCGACACCACGACGGGTAACAAGCACGATCACACATCCTATCGCACCATTGCAGCGGCGATCGGAGTACCACAGAGCGAGATCCTGTTCCTGTCCGACGTGGAGCAGGAGCTCGACGCGGCCAAGGCCGCCGGCTTCCGCACCTGCCGGCTGCTGCGCCGGGAAGACTACGGGCTCGATCCCCACGACGTCGCCTCGAAGCACCCGATCTACAGCACATTTGACGATATTCAGATCGGCGATATCGACTGATCCGGGCGTGCTACCTCGCTGATTCTAGGACGATTCAGCTCCCATTCAGCCACCGCCCAGTAGCGTAAGCCTCCAGACGAGAAAAAACCGGTCGGCGTACGCGAACGCGGCCCGACCGTCATCCGACCCTCATTGAACGGAGATGGCGTCATGCAACTCGCCCCTACCCGGACCCTCACTCCCGCGTCGCGTCAATACCTCTTCGAGCTCCTTCGCGTCACCGGACTGGCCCTTGTCATCTCGCTCATCGTGGCGCAGCAATCGCAAGCCAATACGCCGACGATCCGACTGTTTCCGACGACCGTGGTCGAGGACCTGCGGCAGACGAGCAACGTCGCCAAGGAAATGGAAACCGGCCTACAGGAAGTGATCGGCCGATTGGATCAGCAGCAGCAGCTCTACCTGGAAAGCAAGTGCGAGGGTGCGGAAAACGATCCCGGCTGTCAGCGACTGTCGAAGCAGCTCGGCGCGACCTATCTCGAGATGCTCTCCATCATGGAAGAGCGGCTTCCGGACATGGAGCACACGGTGAACAACACGCGCCTGAGCCTCGAGAAACGCCTGCGCAGCGAGCTCGGCAACAAGATGACGTCGTGGACGCTACAGGAAACGCTGCTCGGCGGCAGCGCCGAAGCACCGAGCGCACCGTCGCCGTCGCTGCGCGGACGATCCGGCATGCGCTTGAGCGAGCGGTTCAGGCAGTACTACCAGCTCGTTGCGTCTTCGAGCAGCAAGACGGATCAGTCGCTCGCGGTCCTGGCGTCGGACATCTATTTGGACATGGAGGAGACCAGCGAGCTGATAGCGCGCACACGCGAAGAGATCACGCGTGCGACCTTGATCGAGCAGCTCAACCAATCGTTCGGCACGATCACGCCCGAGATGATGGAGATCGTCGGCGGCGTCAAGTCGATTCTGTTCGGTGACGAAGCGACGAGCTTCCAGATCGCCGGACCGCCGCCGGGCAGCATCGAACAGGCCTACCGCAGCCCGCTGGAGAACTGATCCTTGCCATATGACCTCGAGGAATCATAAGCCATGAACCGGATTACGAAGCACCGTGTGATATTGGGAATCGCCATCTTGTGGGCCGGCGCACTTTCATCCTGTGCCAGCTCCCCGCCCCCGTGCGCCGGCCCACAGACCAAGAACGTCGATGACGCGATCAGCCACGTGCAACGCTCGCTCAACAACGGCTGCGCTGCACATTTCGACCGCTTCTACGACGACCTGCTGACGATCGCCGAAGGCGATCCCAGACCTGAGAACAAGCGTCGTTTCAGCGAGTTCCTGGTTTGGGCAGCCGACGAGGGCATCTTGAGTCAGCGTCAAGCCCGCGACTACTACAACCGCTACTTCAACGTGAAGTTCATTTCGATGGCTGGCGACTACAACAACTGCTCGCACACCTGCCCGCGCCGCGATCGCGTGATGCTGAACATGGAGCGCGAGCTGTCCGACAAGGAGCGGGGCCTGTTGAAGATCAGCCTCGACAACACCGGCTATTACCGGGCCGACGAGCTGTATCGCGAAGTCGAGCTCGTTCTCGAGGCGACCTGCACGGCCTGCATCGCCGGCAACTGAGGAACGCTCGCGACATGCGCAGGACAAACAGCCGCAGTTTCGTTCAGGGACTGAGCGCCGGGGCGCTGGGTTCGCTGATTGGGGCAAGTTCCGTGCTGTACGTATTGAGCCGTGGCGACCTGGTCACGTTCGAGGACGGCATGCTCCCCAATCCGGCGAACTGGCTGACCTGGGTGTACGACAACTTGGGATCATCGCTGCCGGTGTTTGCCCTCCTGCTGCTCGCGTTCTTCGTTACCCTGAATCGACTGCGAAGCCATGTGGCCGACGAGAGGCCGATCGACAAGATCGTGCAGCTCGACCATCTGACCGACACCTGGACAGCGCTGTTCTTCGGCACCGGGGTCATCTGGACCGCGATCGGCATGCGCAGCGCGCTGCTCTACGCCTTGGGCGATCCCGATGCCACGGTCCAGCAGGGCGCGTTCGCGGTGCTGCAACGCTTGGTCGACGGCGGGATCCTGCTCGCCCTGTCGACGACGATTTTCGGCGGCATCGGCGGCTATCTGATGCGCGTTTACAAGTCGATCTCGCTCGGCGCAGAGCTACAGCAGCAGTACGATCGCGCGGCACGCGTCGATACGTCGAGCATGAAGGACGCCTTGCATCGCATCGAGAAACATCTGCGCGTGCGACGCCGTGACCCGGATGACGAATCGCCATGACCCGCTCCCCGCTCACCTATCCCTTGAATAGGCTCGATACCGACGGCGGCGGCGCCGCCGATCTGCAGACGGACGTGATGCGCTTCATGGCCATCCTGTCGCTGTGCCTGGTCGCGATATTCGCTTTGGTGCAGAGCATTCCATTGACGCCGCCCATGCCGCAATCTCCGGCGCCGATCCGACTGCCGCAGCTCAAGAAGCCGACCGCGCCGCCATCGACATTGGAGGCGGAGAAGACCACCGAGCTGCCCCGGCCCGACGCGGCCCGACCTCCACCCGAGGAGGCACGGCCCGAAGCGCCCGAGCCGCGTGCGCTGCGGCTGCCGGCCGCAGCCGCCTATCGGCCCGCGCCGAATCCGCAACCGGCAGACCCCGTTCCTCTGGCGCCCGCGGCGGCGTCGGTGCCCGACGCGGCGCCGACGCCGCGCGAGCCCGTCGACGAGGGCTTCACGCTGCGCTTCGAATCGGATCTGGCGCTGCGCCGCCTCGTGGCCCGTAACGACGTCGGCCTCTATGCGATCCAGCCGAACAAGGCGCTGCGTATGAACGTGGACCGCGGCTCGATGAACTTTTGGCCGGCGTCGCTGCC
>JBFGFX010000090.1:0-12366 GCA_041579335.1 Woeseiaceae bacterium
AGCGGCGATCGATGCCCGCGAAGCTGTCCAGCGCCCGGACCACTGCCTCGTCCGGAATCTGCAGCTCGGCGGCAACCGCGACCGCGGCCAGCGCGTTGCAAACGTTGTGCAGACCGGGACGCTTGAGCTGACTTTCGAGCGGCTGTTTCCGATCTGCCCGCAGCACATCGAAGCGAGTGACGCCGGCCGAAAAGCGGATGTTCTTCGCCGTAATGTCGGCCGGAGTGGCGACTCCGTAGGTGATCGTGGAACGACCGATCTGCGGCAAAATCGCGTTGACTCCTGCATCGTCCGCACACAGGATCGCCGCTCCGTAGAACGGCAGATTGTGGAGGAATTCGACGAAGCTCTGGCGGAGCTTGTCGATGTCGCCCGCGTAGGTCGACATGTGATCGGCATCGATGTTCGTGACGATCGCGAGCATCGGCTTCAGATGAACGAACGATGCGTCGCTCTCGTCGGCCTCGGCGACGAGATAGGCGCCGAGCCCGAGCCGCGCGTTCGCGTCCGCGCTTTTCAGACGACCGCCGATGACGAAGGTCGGGTCGAGACCGCCTTCAGCCAGCACGCTCGCGACGAGGCTGGTCGTCGTGGTCTTGCCATGGGTCCCGGCCACGGCGATCGAGTAGCGGAAGCGCATGAGCTCGGCGAGCATCTCCGCGCGCGGCACCACCGGCAGCAACGCGTCGCGCGCCGCGGCCACTTCCGGGTTGCTGTCGTCGACCGCGCTCGAGACGACCACCGCGTCCGCGCCTTTGACGTTTTGCTCGTCGTGACCGATGAATATCCTCGCGCCGAGGCCGCCCAAGCGCTCGATCTGCGCGTTGCTGCGGAGGTCCGAGCCCTGCACCTCGTACCCTAGGTTGAGCATGACCTCGGCGATGCCGGACATGCCGGAGCCGCCGATGCCGACGAAATGCACGCGATTGATCCGCCGCATTCGTTTGATCATGCGCAGGCTCCCGCGACGGATAGGCAGACGCCGGTGATTCGTTCGAGCGCATCCGGTCTGGCCAGCGAGCGCGCGATACCGGCCCTTTCCCGCAGGCGATGGCGGTCCGCCAACCAGCCGCGCAACAGCCCCGCGAGCGATTCCTCGCTGAGCTCGGACTCTGCGACGACGACGGCAGCACCCGCGCGCGTCAGCGGCCCGGCATTGGCAGTCTGATGGTCGTCGACGGCCGCGGGGAACGGCACGAAGATCGCGGGCAGCCCGGCGGCCGCGATCTCGGCGACCGTCAGCGCGCCAGCGCGGCACACGACCAAATCGGCCCAGCGGTACGCTTCGGCCATGTCCTCGATGAACGGCACGAGCTCGGCATCGATGCCGGCCTGGCGGTAAGCGTCTTCGGCCTCGGTCGCGGTCGACGCGCCGGTCTGGTGGCGGACGTGCGGGCGCTCGCTCTGCGGCAGCTTGGCGAGCGCCGCGGGCACGACCCGATTGAGCGTGCGCGCTCCTTGACTGCCCCCGAGCACGAGCAGGCGCACCCGGCCCTGGCGGCCCGCAAGACGGACGCTCGGCTCGTCGATCGCCGCGATGTCGGCGCGCACCGGATTGCCGACGGTTTCTGCGTTGACGCGCGCGGAAAAACTGCCCGGGAAGGCTTGCAGCACAACCCGGGCAAGACGCGCCAGAAGTCGATTCGTGAGTCCCGCAACGGCATTCTGTTCGTGAATGACGAGCGGACGCCGCAGCAGCCACGCGGCCACGCCGCCCGGTCCGCTGACGAAACCGCCCATGCCGAGAACCGCCGCCGGCCGGTGTCGCGCGACGATGCGGAGCGACTGCGCGAGGGCCCAGCACAACCGGATCGGAGCGGCAATCAGCGTGCCGATGCCTTTGCCGCGCAGGCCGTGCACGCTGACCCATTCGATGTCGATGCCGGCCTCGGGCACCACGCGAGCCTCCAGCCCGCGGCGCGTGCCGAGCCACACGACCGCGCGGGACTGCTGGCGGATCGCCTGTGCGACCGCGAGCGCGGGATACACGTGTCCGCCGGTGCCGCCGGCCATCACCAGTATCGGCCGCCCGGTCATCGTGCGCTCCGCCGCCTGCGCCGCTTCTCTGAGCGGCGGTTGGTCGGTCGTGCATCGATTACGAGCTCGTGATGGATCCTGAGCAGGATACTCAAGCTGACCATGGTCACGATCAGGCTGCTGCGCCCGTAGCTCACCAGCGGCAGGGTCAGTCCTTTGGTCGGCAGGAGACCCATGTTGACCCCGACGTTGATGAAGGTCTGCAGGCCTATCCAGGTGCCGACACCGACACTCAAATACGCCTCGAAGAAGCGGTCCGATTTGGCAGCGCGAATGGCGATTTTCGCGATGCGCCACAACAGCGCGAGAAACAGGGCGATCAAGACCACGGCACCCACGAGGCCGAACTCCTCGGCGAAAACTGCAAACACGAAGTCGGTGTGCGCTTCCGGCAGGTAAAACAGTTTCTGCACGCCGTCACCGAGCCCGACGCCGAACCATTCGCCACGGCCGATGGCGATCAGCGACTGGGTCAACTGGAAGCCGGAGTCGTACGGGTCCGCCCAGGGATCGAGGAACGCGGTCAGTCGCTCGAGGCGGTAGGGCGAGGTCAGGGCGAGCGCCAGCATCGCGGCGACCGCTGCCGCGAAAAAGGCGAAGAAGTCTCGCAGGCGGGCACCGGCGACGAACATCATCGTCAGCACGGTCAGCACCAGCACGATCGCAGCCCCGAAGTCCGGCTCGGCCAACAGCAGTCCGCAGGCGACAGAGAGCAGCACCATCGGGCGCAAGAAGCCGATAAAGCCTTCGCGCAGCGAGCGGTTGCGCCGCACGAGATAGCCCGCGAGATAGATCATCAGGCACAGCCGCGCCGGTTCCGATACCTGCAGATTCAACATGCCGATGCGTAGCCACCGGGTGCTGCCGTTCACCGTATGGCCAAAGCCCGGAACCAGCACGACGATCAAAAGCGCAAACGCGAACAGCAGCATCAAGGGTCCGACGTCACGCCAGAACTGCATCGGCACGAGCAGACACACGAAGCCGGCCGCGGCTCCCAAGAGTGCCGCGACAAGCTGCCGTTCGACGTAGTAAAACGGCTCGCCGATCAGCCGATCGGAAATCGAGATCGATGCCGACGCAAGTATGACGAAGCCGCCGAGGAGCAGCGCGAGGCTCACCCCCAGCAGCATCGGGTCGAGCTTGAGCGGTGTCTTGAGCCGCGCCGGGAACGGCATCGTTATGCTTTGCACGTTCATGCGGACAATCCCCGCACGGCGGCGGTGAACGCATCGCCGCGCTGCATGTAGTTTTCGAATTGATCGAAGCTCGCGCAGGCGGGTGCGAGCAGCACGGTGTCGCCGGATGCCGCCAGCTCTCGGGCTCGCGCAACCGCATCGCGAAGTCCGCCGACCAGATATAGCGGCACTTTGTCCTTGAACGCCTCGGCGAGCAGACCGGCATCCTCGCCGAACACGATGACGGCGCGAAGCCGCCGGGCAACCGCGCGCGCGAGCATCTGAAAATCGCCGCCTTTGCCCTGGCCGCCGGCCAGCAGCACGACGGGGCCCTCGATCGAGCACACCGAGGCGATCGCTGCATCGACGTTGGTCGCCTTCGAATCGTTGACGTAGTCGACGCCCCTGACGTTCGCTACGAATTGCATGCGATGCGGCAGGCCGGGGAACTCGTTCAGCACCTCGAGCATCGGCGGGACTTCGATGCCGATCAGCTCGCCGGCCGCCATTGCCGCGAGCGCGTTCGCGCAGTTGTGTCGCCCGAGCATCGCCATGTCGGCGCAGGCCAGGAGCGGCAGGGTGCCGCGTGCCAGGAAGTCGACGCCGGCATCGGCCACGATGCCGTATTGCCCCTCGTCGGGGGCGTCCAAGCCGAAGCTCACGCGCTTGAGCTCCGGCGCCAGATGGTCGAACACGTCCGGATCGTCGCGATTGACGACGGCAGACCGTGCCTGATCGAAAACGCGGTACTTGGCGGCCCGGTATTCGGCCTCGTCCCTGTGCCAATCCAGGTGGTCGGCCGCAACGTTCAGCAGCACCGCCACCTTGGCGGGCAGATACTCGGTGCGCATGAGCTGGAAGCTCGACAGCTCGAGGAGATAGAGCTCCGGCTCGGGCTCGGCCAGTAGGTCGAGCGCAGGCAGGCCGAGGTTCGCACCCGCGAGCGCCTTCCTCCCGGCGGCATCGCACATCAGCGACAGCAAGGTCGTCACGGTGCTCTTGCCGTTCGATCCCGTGATCGCGACGATATCGGCGAGGGCTTCGTGCGTGAACAGCTCGATGTCCGAGACGACGGCGATCGAAGCGCGGCGCGCGGCGGTGACGAGCGGGTCACGATCCGGTATGCCCGGTGAGACGATCAGCCGGGTGACGCCTGCGAGCAGGTCGGTCGACGGCGCGCCGAGGACGACCTCCGCATCGGGTACGATGTCGCGGAGGTCATCGAGCCCGGGCGGCTCGTCGCGGCTGTCGACGTACACCGCCTCGACGCCGTTCCTGCTCAGGAAGCGCGCCACCGACAGCCCCGTCTGGCCGATGCCGTACACGAGCGTTTCCGGCCGGCGCGCAGGCGATCGGGACGCGACGGGCTTTTTTCGGGCCGCGGCGTTCATCGGATCTTGAGACTCGCGAGGCCGATCAGCACCAATATCACGGTGATGATCCAGAAGCGAACGATGACCTTGGGTTCGGCCCACCCTTTCAACTCGAAGTGATGGTGCAGCGGCGCCATGCGGAAGACGCGGCGGCCGGTCAGCTTGTAGGAAGCGACCTGAATGATGACCGAGACCGTCTCGACGACGAACACGCCGCCCATGATGGCGAGGACGATCTCTTGCCGCACGACGACCGCGACGACGCCCAGCGCGGCGCCCAGAGACAGCGCGCCGATGTCGCCCATGAACACCTGCGCCGGATAGGTGTTGAACCACAAAAAGCCGAGACCGGCGCCGGCGAGCGCGGCGCAGAACACCATGACCTCTCCGGTGCCGGCCACGTAAGGGATGCCCAAGTAGCCCGAGAAATTGACGTTGCCGGTGACGTAGGCGAACACGCCGAGCGCACCGCCGACCAGCACGGCGGGCATGATGGCAAGCCCGTCCAGACCGTCGGTGAGGTTGACCGCATTGCTGAAGCCAACGATGAAGAAAAAAGTAACGACGATCTGAAGCATGCCAAGGGGGATAGCCAGATCCTTGAAGTAAGGGATGAGCAATGACGTGCTTACGTCATCGACCGCCGTTACATAAAGTGCCACTGCCGCGATCACGGCGGCTGTGGACTGCCAGAAGAGCTTTGACCGGACCGACAGGCCTGCCGGATCCTGGAGTATCAGTTTTTTGTAGTCGTCGACGTAGCCGATCACACCGAACGCGAGAGTGACGAACAATACGATCCAGATGAAGCGATTCTCGAGATCGGCCCAGAGCACCGTGCTGACGACGATCGCCGTCAGTATCAGCGCGCCGCCCATCGTGGGCGTGCCGGCCTTCGGCAAATGCGTCACCGGTCCCTCGTGACGAACCGGTTGTCCAACCTGATTGACGGACAGCTTCGCGATCAGCTTCGGTCCGATGACGAACGACAGCACCAGCGCGGTGAGTGCGCCGAGAATCGCTCGCAAGGTGAGGTAGTTGAAGACCGCGAAGCTCGATTCGAACTGCATGAGGTAGTTGGTCAGGTAGAGCAGCACGTTCAGTCCTCCCGCTCTACGGGCGTCGCCGCGAGGCCCGCGACGACGCGCTCCATGCGCATCGAACGCGAACCTTTGACGAGCAGGTTCGGCGCGCCGTCTTCCTGCAGGGCCGTGCGTACCGCGTCGGTGAGCGCCTCGACCGAGTCGAACCACAGCGCGCCGGAGCCGAACGCCTCGACCGCGCGTTTCGACAGCTCGCCCGTCGCGAAGAGTCGGGAGATGCCGGCCTGGCGCGCCGCCCTGCCGACCGCGCGGTGCAGCGCCGGCGCCTCGTCGCCGAGCTCCGCCATGTCACCGAGGACGAGCCAGCCCGTGCCGGGCTGGGCAGCCAGAAATTCGGCCGCGGCGATCACGCTGGCCGGATTCGCGTTGTAGCTGTCGTCGAACAGGGCCGCGGCGCCGATGGTGGAAAGGCGACGCAGGCGCCCGGGCACGGGCCGCACGTTGTTCAGCCCCCGGGCGATGATTGCCGGATCGATGCCGAGCGCGCAGGCGACGGCCGCCGCTGCGGCGGCATTCTGCACGTTGTGCACGCCGGCGAGTGGCAACCTCACGGCGATATCGCGGCCTGGCAGCTCGAGCTCGAATTCGGATCCGGTGTCCGACGCGCGAATGTCGGTCGCGCGAACGTCGGCGCGGCGATCGACGCCGAAGCTCACGACGGGGATGTCCGCGGCCATCTCGAGCCACAGCTCGAAGTAGGCATCGTCGGCATTCAGGACGGCACATTCGGGGCGGGTCGTTCCCTGTAAGATCTCGCCTTTGGCGCGTGCGACGCCCTCGACGCTGCCGAACCCCTCGAGGTGCGCAGCGGCGGCGTTCGTGATCGCCACCACCTGTGGCTCGACCAGCGCCGTCAGGTAGGCGATCTCGCCTGGATGATTGGCACCCATCTCGAGCACCGCGTAGGCGTGCTCCGGGGAGAGGCGCGCGAGCATCAGGGGCACGCCGATGTCGTTGTTCAGGTTGCCGTCGGTCGCCAAAGTTTGCGCTTCGAGCGACAGGCAGGCGGACAGCATCTCTTTGAGCGTCGTCTTGCCGTTGCTGCCGGTCACGCCGACGATGCGCGCCGGCATTCGGCGGCGCCAGGATGCGGCGAGCTCGCCCAGCGCGAGTCGCGTATCCGGCACCGAGATCGTCGCGAGCGGCGTATCGACGGGCTTGCCGACGACCGCGCCCGCCGCGCGCTTGTCGGCCGCCGCCTCCACGAAGTCGCAACCGTCGAAGTTCGGCCCAACCAGCGCGACGAATAGCTCGCCCGCATTCAAGGTGCGAGTGTCCGTGCTCACGCCGAGAAACCCGGCGTCGTCGCCGGCGAGCTTGCCGCGCATCGTCTCGGCCGCCTGCGCCAGGGTGCCGACCATCATCGTGCCCCCTCGCGTTGCCGCCGCGCCTCGATATTGGCGCGCGCCAGTTGATAGTCCGAAAAATCGAGACGTTGATCGCCGATCAGCTGATAGTCCTCGTGTCCCTTGCCGGCGATCAGTACCGTATCGGCCGGCCGCGCCTCACGAATGGCGTACGCGATCGCGGCGGCGCGGTTCTCGATGACGATCGCCGACGTGTCCATGCCGGCGAGCACCTCGGCGATGATCGTCTCGGGCGGCTCGCTGCGCGGATTGTCGTTGGTGACCACCGAGCGGTCCGCCAGCCGATTGACGACTCTGCCCATGACCGGCCGCTTGCCGCGGTCGCGATCGCCGCCGCAACCGAACACGCACCAGATGCGCCCTCTGGCGTGCGGACGCAACGCCTTGAGCGCCGCCTCGAGCGCCGCCGGCGTGTGCGCATAGTCGACGTACACCTGCGGTACTTCGGTGTCGCCCGGCGGCGTGACGGCCTGCATTCGCCCGGGCGGCGCAGACAGCCTACCCATGACGTCCCGCGCATCGTCGAAGTCGACGCCCCACGCGAACAGAAGTGCCAACACTTCGATCGAGTTACTGACGTTGAAGTCGCCCGGCAGCGGGATGTCGAGCTCGCCGCTGCCCCAAGGGCTCGTGATCGCGACGCGAGAGCCGCCAGCCGTGGCGACCACCGAGCGTACGAATACGTAGGGCCGGCCGTTCGCGACTCGATCGAAGCGCGTCGACGTCATGATGACGTCGCTGCCGCAGCGATCGGCCAGTTCCTGACCGAAGTCGGTATCGATGCTGACGACGCGGTGGCGACACTCGTAGTCGGTAAACAGGCGCGCTTTGGTATCCGCGTAGGCGCGCATGCTGCCGTGATAGTCGACGTGGTCGCGGCTCAAGTTCGTGAACACCGCGGCGTTCAGGCGCAGTCCGTCGATGCGGCGTTGAGCCAGCGCGTGCGACGAGACTTCGATGGCCGCGTGGGTGGCGCCGGCATCGCGAAACTCGGCGAGCGTCTTGTGCAGCTCTAGGCAGGGCGGCGTCGTCAGACCCAGATCGACGTCCAGCTCGTCGATGCCCTGCCCCAGGGTACCGATGTAGGCCGAGCGGTAGCCGAGCCGAGTCAGGCACTGTGCCGTCAGGAAGCTCACGGTGGTCTTGCCGTTCGTGCCGGTAACGCCGATGACGTCGACCGCGTGCGACGGCCAGTCGTACCAACGATTGGCAATCTCACCGAGCCGGTCGGCGAGGCGGTCGATCGCGACGAAAGGCACGGAGCCGGTCGCGAGTCGCTCGTCGCCGGTCGCGGCATCCCACAAGACGGCGACGGCGCCCGCATCGATCGCACTCTGGGCGAATTCGAGACCGTGGTGGGTCGCGCCCTGGCAGGCCAAGAAGACGTCGCCGGCCGCAACCCTACGGCTGTCGTCCGCGAGGCCCGCGATCGCCAGCGGCGGTGCGGCGATGATGCCGGCCAGCAATCGCTCGAGGTTCATCGCGGGTCGCAGTCGCTCGGCCGGCATGCTCATTGACTCATGGCCTGCATGACGCTGTCCGCATCCCGGGCCGGCAGCGCGTCCGGCGGCACCGCTAAAAGACGCAGCGATTCCGCCATGACGTCGGCGAACACCGGTGCGGCGACGTCGCTGCCGTAATAGAGCTCACCTTTGGGCTCGTCGATGATGACGACGGCCGCCAGCCGCGGATCGCTCGCGGGCGCTAAGCCGGCGAACACGGACAGGTACTTGTCCTCCGAGTAACCGCCGGCGGCGAACTTCCACGCCGTGCCGGTCTTGCCGGCGATGCGATAGCCGGCGACGCTCGCTTTGGCGCCGGTGCCGCCGGGGCGCACGACCTCCTCGAGCATGCGGCGCAGAGCGCGGGCCGTATCGACCTCGAGGATGCGCTCGCCGTCGGCCGGGCGGTCGAGAGCGACGAGTGACACGGGCCGCAGCATCCCGTCGCTGCCCAGGGCAGCATAGGCTTGCGTGAGCTGCAGCGGCGTGACCGACACTCCGTAGCCGTACGCGAGCGTCGCCTGGCTGATCGACTGCCAGTGGTTGTGGTGGGTGAGCAGCCCCGCCGACTCGCCGGGGAACCCGCTCGAGGTCAGCGAGCCGAGACCGAACTTCGCCATCGTCGCCCATAGCTGTTCGGCTTCGAGCGACAACGCGATCTTCGTCGCGCCGACGTTCGATGACCGCGACAGCACCGTCGTCAAGCTCACGCGGCCGAGGTTGCGGCCATCCTCGATCTTTTTGGGTCCGACAATCAGGTAGCCCGGCGACGTGTCCACGATGCTGCTCGGGCGGTACTGGCCGCTCTCGAGCGCCGCGGCAACGATCAGCGGCTTGATGCTCGAACCCGGCTCGAAGATATCGGTGATCGCTCGGTTCCGATAGCGCTCCGCCGAGTACTGCGAACGATCGTTCGGGTTGTACGTCGGCTGGTTGACCATCGCGAGGATTTCACCGGTCTGGATGTCCAAGATGACGACCGAGCCCGAGTCTGCGCTGAATCGCTGGATGGCCCCCTTCAGCGTCCGGTACGCCACGTACTGCAGCCTGAGATCGATGCTGGTCCTCAAGTCTTTGCCGGGCCGCGGCGGGCGAATGCTCTCGACGTCCTCGATCGAACGCCCGAGGCGGTCCTTGAGCACGCGCTTGGCGCCGGATTCTCCGCCGAGCCAGTGATTGAACGCGAGCTCCAGGCCTTCTTGACCCTCGTCATCGATGCTCGTAAAGCCGACCAGGTGGCCGGCAACCTCGCCCGCCGGGTAGTAGCGGCGATACTCGCGCTGCACGTTGAGGCCCGGCAGCTTGAGCGCCATGACCCGGTGTGCCTGGTCCGGGCTAAGGTGCCGCTTGAGATAGACGAACTCCTTGTTCATCGCGCGCGTCACCCGGCGCATCAATGCCTGTGAATCGGTCTCCAGCACCGCGGCGAGCTGGGTCAGCCTATCGACCGCAGCCGCAAGCTCGCGCGGGGTCGCCCAAACGCTGTCGACCGGCGTGCTGATCGCAAGCGGCTCGCCGTTGCGGTCCGTGATCGAGCCGCGATGGGCGGATATTTTCTCGGTTCGCAGGTGCCGCGTGTCGGCCTGCTGATTGAGGAACTCCTTATTAAGCACCTGCAGATGTACGGCGCGGCCGATGAGCGACGTCGCCGCCAGCGCGAAAAACACCACGATCAGCACCACCCGAGCGATGAAGCGGCCGGTGGTCTGCTCTTTAGTCTGCGCGCCAGTTTTCACCGCGGCTCCCGTTCGATCACGAAGATTTCACCGGCTTCCGGCCGGACCAGCGATAGCTGGTCGCTTGCCACCCGTTCGATGCGGCCGTGCGTTGCCCAGGTGCTTTGCTCGATCTGCAGCTGACCCCACTCGATGTTCAGCTCGTCTCTTTCCGTGCTGAGCCGTTCGAGCTCGATGAAGAGCCGCCGCGATTCGTGCTTGGTGTAGATCAGTGCGAGCGCCGAAAGCGCACACACGACGGCGAATACGATCGTCAACAGCACGGGGTGTCGTTGTTTGCCGATATCCATCACACACGCTCCGCAATTCGCAGCCGCGCGGATCGACTGCGCGGATTGGCAGCGACCTCGTCCGCCGTTGCAACGACCGGCTTGCCGATCAGCCTGAGCCGCGGCCGCTCGGATAGCGGCACGTCCGGCATGCCGCGAAACGGCTCGGCCACGCGGCTTGCGTTACGCATGAAACGCTTGACGCGACGGTCTTCCAGCGAGTGGAAGCTGATTACGCACAGACGCCCGCCGCTTCTAAGCAGTCCGATGCTCGCCGCAAGCGCGCGCTCGAGCTGCGCAAGCTCGTCGTTGATGAAAATTCGGATGGCCTGAAACGTCTTGGTCGCCGGATGCCGTCTTTGGCTGCGACGCGGCACGGCCGCCGACACGATATCGGCGAGCCGACCGGTCGAGTTGATAGGCTCGTCGGCCCGCGCGGCCACGATCGCGCGCGCGATACGAGCCGCGAAGCGTTCTTCACCGTATTGCTTCAGCACGCGCCTCAGGTCCTTTTCGTCGACGTGCGCGAGCCACTCGGCGGCGCTTTGACCCTGGCTCGGGTCCATGCGCATGTCGAGCGGTCCGTCAGACTGAAAGCTGAAACCTCTGCCGGCTTCATCCAGCTGCGGTGAGGAGACGCCGAGATCGAGCAGCAGGCCATCGACTTTGCCCGTAAGCTCTCTTTCCAGCGCGATGTGTTCGAGTTCTGCAATTTCACCCCTCAACAGTTCAAAACGCGGATCGGCGATCAGCTCGGGATCTGCCCCGGCAATCGCCTGCGGATCGCGATCGATCGCGATGACGCGTCCGTCAGGCCCCAGTCGCTCTAAAATTGCCTGGCTGTGTCCCCCGCGACCGAATGTTCCGTCGACGTAAACGCCGTCGGCCTTTACCTCGAGCCCATCCAGCACGGGCCGAAGCAGCACCGGCACGTGAGTGTCCGTGCCGCCCTCGCTGCTCACTCACCCGACTGCACTGCTACAGCGAAAGAGATTCGAGCTCGGCCGGTAGATCGACGCTGTCGTCCGCGCCAAGCCAGGAATCCCGTTTCTCGTTCCACCGTTCTTCGTCCCAAAGTTCGAACTTGTTGCCTTGCCCGATGAGCATTGCCTGACGCTCGAGCCCGGCGAACTCCCTGAGCTCCCGCGACAACAAGATTCGACCGTGTCCGTCGATGTCGACCTCCGTGGCGTAGCCGACCATTAGGCGCTGCAAGCGTCGCGCCTGTTTGTTTAAACTCGGTAAGCGCACCAGCTTGCGTTCGATTTCTTCCCAGTCTGGGTACGGATAGATGAGGAGGCAGTAGTCCCGGTCCACGGTCGCCACCAGCTGACCATCGCAACGGGCCGCGAGCCGTTCCCGATAACGCGTCGGAATGGCCATGCGCCCCTTGGCATCGAGCGTGACTTTGGTCGCCCCACGAAACACCGTTGTTCTTATGCGATGGCCTCGGCAAACCCCGCCAGCCCATCTCCTCCCATATTTTTCCACTTTTAGACACTATATTCGGGGGCTTCCGCAGCGTCAACCGCGCAGTTCAAATAACTGTTGTTCTACAGACACTTAGGGGCTGTGGGGTGGCTCAATTAGGGCGAATTGTGGCACTCAATTGGAACGATAAATCAAAGACTTAACGCTATTATCTCGACTAAACGCTAAGAATGTGTCGCCAGACGGCGACAATGCTGGGATTGACGCCGGCGGGGTCCGAAACGCGGCGCAACTGCGCGAATTCGCAGGCAACGATTGAGAAAAATCCGATAATTAATTGAAAACTATAGATTTTCTATATACCGAACCC
>JBFGFX010000091.1:0-12317 GCA_041579335.1 Woeseiaceae bacterium
ACCTTTCCGGAGACTTCGATCCACGCGCCGGTATCGCCTTTTTCGAACGACGTCAACTGGTGAGCGGCACCATCGTGATTTCGACGCGTCGGTTGGCCTGGCGGCCTTCGGCAGTCGCATTGTCGGCCACCGGCATCCCCTCGCCCATGCCGACGGTGATCATCCGCTGTCGGTCGACGCCCCTCGAGGTGAGGAACTGGGCGACGGAATTAGCGCGGCGTTCGGACAGGCCCTGATTGTAGGCATCGCTCCCTGTGCTATCGGTGTGCCCGGCCACCTCGACGACCGTCTGATCGAACTCGTCCAAGACCTTCGATACCGACGTCAGCACGTCGAAGAATCCGGGGCTCAGGTCCGAGCTGTTGGTCGCGAACGTGACGTGACCCGGCATGTTCAGGGTGATGTTGTCACCCATGCGAACGACGCTGACGCCCGTGCCCTCCAGCTCGGCGCGGAGCTTCGCCTCCTGGCGGTCCATGTAGTAGCCGATAGCACCGCCCGCCAGCGCGCCGACGCCCGCGCCGATCAGCGCGCGTTTGCGCCGCTCGACCGAATCATCGCCGGATACGAGTCCGACGACGGCGCCGGAGACCGCACCGATGATCGCGCCCTTGGTGGCGCTGCTCGTCTTGGTCTCGCGCGTATACGGATCCAGCGTCTGGCATCCCACTATCATGACCGCGGCAGCCGCGATCAGAATTCCGCGTTTGTTCATATTTCTCCCTCTTGATTGCCCAAGCGGGCCCTGCGGGCCCGTGACGTGATTGCAGTCGCGCATTCTAGTCGCCCCGAAGCTGAACGACGACTGAAAGCTAGCCGATTTCGTCGATTATGTGGAGTCTAGGCGCCCCGGGACCCGAAAAGTGAGCGCTGCGTCTCATCGTAAGTCGCCCTCCTGCGCAGCGTGTAGAATACGCCTCGATCGAGTGAGCGGGAATCGCATGGCAGAGACGGATCGCTGGCTCGCTGACTACGGCGCCAGCCATCGGAATATTACGCACCGGCCGGTGTACTGGCTATCGGTGCCCGTCGTCGTGCTCGGGACCGTCGGGCTCCTGTGGGCGCTCCCGGTGCCCGATGCGTTCCTCCACATCTCGCCGCTCTTGAACTGGGGCAGTGCGTTTCTGCTGGCCGCGGTCGTCTACTACTTCATCATTTCACTGCCGCTGGCTTTCGGCATGCTGCCTTTTATCGTCTGCGTCATGACGTTCCACCTGTGGTTGCAGATCTCGTCCTATTCCGCCCTGAAGGCGTCCGCGGGACTCGTTCTCGCCGGCGTGATAGGGCTCTACCTGGGCCACTACCGAGGCGGTGGGCTGCGCGCGGTGTTGAAGGACATCCAGCTCATGATGATCGCGCCGGTGTGGCTACTGTCCAGGCTCTACCGGCGGCTCGGCATCCCGCACTGACGCTGACCCGGTGGCGCGATTCCGGTAGAATTTGGCGCCCTGAACGCATCGGCGAGGAGGCATTGTGGCCACCCCCTTGAAGGCAGCGAAGCGCGCGAAGAAGCGACTCGATCCGCTCGATCTGTACGACGTGCGCTCCGAGCTCAGCGATGAAGAGCGCATGGTCCAGGATACCGTGCAGCGATTCGTCGCCGATCAGTTCCTACCGCTGGTTCGCGATGCATTCGAGCAGCATTACTTCCCGACGGAGGTCGTACCGCAGTTGGCCGAGCTCGGTCTGCTCGGAAGCTCCATCGAGGGTTACGACTGCGCCGGACTGAACAGCATCTGCTACGGCCTGATCTGCCAGGAGCTAGAGCGCGGCGACAGCGGCCTGCGCAGCTTCGTGTCGGTACAGAGCAGCCTCGTGATGTATCCGATCCACGCTTACGGCTCCGAAGAACAGCGACAGCGCTGGTTGCCGCAGCTCGCCCGCGCCGAGGCGATCGGATGCTTCGGCTTGACCGAGTCCCACGGCGGCTCAGATCCCGGCAACATGAAGACACACGCAAAGCGTGACGGCGACGATTGGGTGCTGAACGGATCGAAGATGTGGATCACGAACGGCAGCATCGCGGACGTGGCCGTGGTCTGGGCGGCAACCGACGAGGGCATTCGCGGCTTCATCGTGGAAAAAGACATGCCGGGATTCACCGCGCAGGAAATCGAGAACAAGTTCTCTCTGCGCGCATCCGTCACGGCCGCGCTGTTCTTCGACAACGTTCGCGTGCCCGATTCCAACGTGCTCCCCGGCGTCGTCGGTCTGAAAGGACCGTTGGGCTGTCTGACGCAGGCTCGCTATGGCATCACCTGGGGCGTTATCGGCGCCGCGCAAGCGTGTCTCGAAGAGGCGTTGAGCTACACCGAAGATCGCATCCTCTTCGAGCGACCGCTATCGCACAATCAGGCCGTGCAGATAAGGCTTGCCGACATGGCACGACGGATCACGGCGGCGCAGATGCTGTCGCTCCATCTCGGGCGCCTGAAAGACGCCGGCCAAATGAGCCCGACCCAGGTGTCGGTGGCCAAATGGAACAACTGCCGCGCGGCCTTGGACATTGCGCGCGACGCCCGCGATCTCTTGGGCGGCAGCGGCATCAGCGCGGAATACGTCGCCATTCGCCACATGCTCAATCTCGAAAGCGTGATCACCTACGAAGGCACAGAGACGGTCCATCAGCTGGTCGTGGGCAAGGAGTTGACCGGCACCAGCGCATTTTGACCGATCGAACAACCGGCCCGGTGACATAGCCGACATCCCGCACAACCGTGACGTGTGGCGCATCGCCGCGCCGATGATCCTGTCCAATCTCTCCGTGCCGCTCTTGGGCATGGTCGATACGGGCGTCACCGGACACCTCGAGAATGCGTCTTATCTCGGCGCCGTCGCCGTCGGCTCCGCCCTGTTCGGCTTCCTGTTCATCGGCTTCAACTTCCTGCGCATGGGCACGACCGGCATCGCCGCGCAGCGGCTCGGCGCCGGGGATCACGACGGCCTGCGTACCTCGCTCGGCCAGGCGGTCACCACGGCGCTGATCATCTCGATCGCGCTGCTGGCGCTACAGGCGCCGATCGGACGCGCCGGGCTCTTCCTGCTCGGGCCGGACCCCGAGGTCGCCGTTCACGCCGCGACCTATTTCTCGATCCGCATCTGGAGCGCTCCGGCAACCCTCGTTGGCTACGCACTGATCGGCTGGTTCATCGGTCTGCAGAACGCCCACGTTCCGCTCCTGATGGTGCTGACGGCGAACCTGATCAACATCGTCCTGGACCTCTTCTTCGTGTTGGTGCTCGGCATGAAGGTCGACGGCGTGGCCTTGGCCTCCGTCATCGCCGAGACGAGCGGCCTCATCGTCGGCGCGTACTTTGTGTTTCGCGAGCTCGACAGGAGAAGCGGTCGCTGGCACGTCGCGGCCCTGATCGAGATTCGCCAGTACCGCGCGTTCTTCGCCATCAACGCTAACCTGTTCGTGCGCACGATCGCCCTGATATCGACGTTCACGTTCGTGACGGCCCAAGGGGCGCGCCTAGGCGGGCTCGTTCTCGCGGCGAACGCCGTGCTCATGAATATGCAGAACCTGATTTCCTTCGCACTCGATGGCTTCGCGCACGCCGCGGAAGCCTTGGCGGGCAAGGCCATCGGGGGCAGAAATCTCGACGCCTTCTAGGCCGCGGTGCGCGTAACGCTGCGTTGGTCGCTGTACGTCGCGATCGCGTTCTGCGCGCTGTTTGCGGTCGGCGGGAAAACCCTGATTCGCGTGCTGACTGACCTCGCGGATGTCCGTGACGCGGCTTTCACCTACCTGCCGTGGATGATTGCGTCGCCGCTCGTCTCGGTGTGGTCGTTTCTTTACGATGGCGTCTTCGTCGGCGCGACACGAGCGAGAGAGATGCGCGACATCATGCTCGCCTCGGTGCTGGTCGTGTTCCTGCCGAGTTGGTATCTGCTGCAGCCCTTGGGCAACCACGGGCTGTGGCTGGCGTTCATTCTGTTCATGGCCGCACGAGGTATCGGCATGCACTTCTTCTACCGGCGCCGAGTCGTTCCGTCGGTCGCCGCAGCCAGCGTTCGGGCCGTTCCGTAGCGCTCGGTTCAAATCGTTTCCGTGACGAGCACTGGCTGTCCGTGCTTGTCGCATTGCTCCCGGACCGATGCACGCGCCCAGGCGTAGGCGACGACGCCTGTTGCGACGTTCGCGATCGCGTACGCCGCGAATATGCCGCCGATACCGAGCGTCGGATCGAGCATGAAGGCCAGCGGCACATAGATCACGCCCATGCGACCGACGCTAATGTACACCGCGGGTATCGGCTTACCCATGCCATTGAACGAGGCGTTCATCACCATGACCATGCCGTAGGTGCCATAGCTGATCGGTGCAATCCAGAGAAACAGCGTGGTCACGTCGGTGACCTCCGGATTGTCACTGAAGAGCCGGGGGAGAACGCCGCTTACGGCGGCCAGCACGACCGCGATTGCGAGCCCGGTGCCGAGGCAAAACAGTGTGCACAGGCGCAGCGCCGTGAAAATCCGATCGGCTTTACCAGCCGCCATGTTTTGGCCGACAAACGGCCCGATGATCGCGGATAGCGCATAAAACATGACGAGCATCAGAGACTCGACGCGGCTCGCGACGCCGAATCCCGCAACGGCCTCCGGGCCGTGGCGCGCGAGCATCGCCGTGATGACTGCGGTCGCGATCGGGATGATCGCATTCGTCCCGGCGGCGGGTATGCCGACATGCAGGATGTCCCGCCACGAGTTCTTGAGCTCGGGCATCTCGGGACGATTGAAGCTCAGCATGTTGAGCCGATGACGCATGAAGTAGAGCGTGCCGACGAAGATCGCCGCGCGAGACAGCAACGCCGCCATGGCCGCACCATTCAAGCCCATCTCCGGAACCGGTCCGAGGCCGAAGATCAGAATCGGATCGAGAATGACGTTCGCGATCGAGGCGATGACCATCAGCATGCTCGGCAGGCGCGTGTCTCCCGTCGCGCGCATGCTGCTCATGCCGACCATGCCGACCACCACGAACGGCACGCCGACATAAAGAATGTTCATGTAGCCGGCGATCAGTGGAATCATGTCGTCCGGTGCGCCGAGGACCGTGAACAGCGGCCGTATGGTCAGCATACCGATCCCGGAGATCGTCGCCGTGATCAGGAACGACAGGATCAGGCTGTCCGTTGCGAGGCGCCGTGCGCGTCGCTCGTCGTTGGCGCCGATGGCACGCGCGACCACGGACGACGTACCGGCGCCGAGACCGATCGCGACGCTGGTTACGATCATCAGGATCGGGAACGCGAAGCTCAGCGCCGCGAGAGCCCGGTCGCCGACCATGCCGATGAAATACGCGTCCGCAAACGCCTGCAGCATCATCGTGAAGATGCCGAAAAGTACGGGCACGGCCATGTCGACCAAATGTCGACCCACCGGTCCGTGTGTGAGCCGGGCTTGCTGCGTTTCCATGATCGTCCGGGGAAAGCGTTGCGCTCCGGGCAGGGATGGTCGCCGGAACGTGTCAACTATGGCCCAGCCCGCGGCGAGGCGCAATCGGCCCGTTCACGATCCGTTACGCTGAGCTATCATGGACCGAGTCGGCGCGACCGGTATCGGCCCATGAAACTGAAATACGAGCTCGTCATCGACGCCGATCGCGACACCGTCTGGGAGTCGTTCGATGACGCGGACAACCTGAAGCGCTGGCAGCCGACCCTAGACGGCTACCGTCACCTGTCGGGCGAAGCCGGACGGCCCGGTATGGTCGCAGAGCTGACCTACGCGGAAAACGGCCGCACGGTCGTCATGACCGAGACGATAACCGAGCGGCGCAGGCCGGACTTCATGGCCGGCATCTACGAAACCGACCGGAGCAGCGCACTGATCGTCAACACCTTCGAAACGGTCGATGGCGGTGGGACCCGGTGGACCGCCTGGATGAACATGAGCTTCCGCGGTTTCACGAAGCTGCTGTCGCTGTTCCTGATCAAGTCCATTCGCCGACGCACCGAAGACGATATGCAGCGCTTCAAGCTGATGGTCGAAACAGACGTTGCAAAAGAGAAACAATGAGCTGGAAGAAACTCGAATCAAAGGTCATCTTCGACAATCCGTGGATCACGGTTTACGAGGACCGCGTCATCAATCCGAGAGGCGGAGAGAATCAATACGGGCACGTGCACTTCAAGAACAGGGCCGTCGCGATCGTGCCGTTGGACGATGACATGAACACGTGGCTCGTCGGGCAGGATCGATACACGCTCGGGGAGTTCTCTTGGGAAGTCCCGATGGGCGGCGCGCCACGCGACGAGGACCCGCTCGCCGCGGCACGCCGCGAGCTCGAAGAAGAAGCCGGCCTGGTCGCTGCGCGCTGGTCGCAAGCGATGCGCCTGCACCTCAGCAATTCGATCACCGACGAGGAAGGATTTGTCTACATCGCCCAAGACTTGAGCGAAGGTACGGCATCGCCCGAGGAAACCGAGAACATCGTACTCCGGAAGCTGCCGCTGTCCGACGCGCTCGACATGGTGCTGCACGGTGAGATCACCGATGCCGTCAGCTGCGTGGCACTGATGCACGTCAGCATGGTCGGCCTGTAGGCCCCCGCCCTTACCGGGCGACGGCATTATCCTCGCGCCCGAACACGATCGAGGGCTCGATACCCGGGTCGCGCGTCAGGACGCGCTCCTACGGCATCGATGCGATCAGCGCTAGTAGATCAGGTCGGCGGAGACGACGTAGCGCATCGGCCCGCCCGCCTCTTCGGCGTCGAACGGGTAGCAGGTCACGAGGCTGAGCATCGGCGTGTCGGTGTCGAGCACCAGGCTGCCGCGACGCGAATCGACGACGTCGATGCCGGAGACGCGAAACAGATGATTGCGTCCGTCGGGCAGCTCGATCAGCAGCGATTCGCCGACGCTCAAGTACTTCAGAAACTGGAAATGCGTATCTCTGTGCCCCGCGATGACGCTGTTGCCGGGCTCGCCGGGCAGCACGCTCGCGCTCATGTGGCCGGGCCCGAACGCGAGCGTCCGGCCGGATCCTCCGGAGAGGACGATCAGCGCGATCGAGCCGCCTTTCGCGGACAGCCGCGCCACCGGCCAGGTATCGGCCCACGGCCAGGGCGCGTGCGGCGCATTCGTCTCGCCGGATTTGCGCCAGGCGCGCTGCATCAGCTCCTGGGCGACCCAGGCCTTGGCCGGGATGTACGCCCCCTGGCCGAGCTGCCAGAAGCCGAAACACAAGAGGCACGCCACGACGATGCCCCTAGTCCGGCGCACGGCCGCGTCCTCGAACGGTCCACACCCGATTGAACAGCAGCAGGGTCGATAAGAGCAGGCACAACGAGCCCGTGCGCCTCAAGGCAGGTGCGTTGGTGGCGGTGGCCGGAAAGCCGAGAATCGCCCGGTGGCTCTGGCCGTGCGGCAGCAGATTCGGCACCTGCTCTTTGCGGATGCCCGCCGCCGCAGGCCGCACCGGCGTCTTGTCGACTGCGACAAGGCTGGTGTACTTGCTAACGAGATGGTAGCGGAGCGCCGTCGCGACGATCGCCTGACGCACGGCCGCCGGCTCGGCGCCGCGCCGTTCGCGGTCCACGAGGCTCGCGATGTGTGCACGGCCCCAGACGGCGGCGGTGCCGGGACTGGATCGATTCACGTCGAGACCGAGCTCCACGCCCCAGTCGCCGCTGGAGGACCGCCCGCGGATGACGAGCTGATCACCGGCCCGCGGGCTGCGCGCCAGACGTGCCTTGATGACGACGGGCTCACCGGCGTAGAGATCCGGCACGGTCTCGGGGTAAGGGAGGGCCTCGAGGTCCGACGGCCACTCGACGACGATGTCCGTCACCTGCGGCCGCTCGAGCTTGCGAACGAGCCGGTCCATCTTCTCTTCGACCTCGTGCAACGCGCTGATGAAAACGTAGGTGCCGCGGCCCGCTGCGGCTGCTTTATGCATGAACCAGCCGTTTGGCGCGGAGCCGATGCCGACCGTGAACAAGCGCGCCTCGCCGAGGCGCCGCTCGATGACGTTGAACAACTCCGACTCGTTGCCGACGCTGCCGTCGGTGATGAAGATGACTTGGCGAAGATGCGAGGGTTTCTTGCCGTCGGCGTTCGTCGTCAGCGCGCGTTCTAGCGCCGGCCGCATCTCGGTCCCACCGTTGGCGGTGAGCGCATTGACGTATTGACGCGCGACCGCGAGATTCGCGGCGTCGGCAGTCACGCTGTGCGAGTAGAGCGATCGAGTGACCGAGTTGAACTGAATGATGTTGAAGCGATCGACCGGTCTCAAGCCATCGATCGCCAGGTGCAGTGCCCGCTTCGCCTGCTCGAGCGACGTACCGTGCATGGATCCGGACGTGTCGATGACGAACACGAGGTCGCGCGGCAGGACGACGGCGGGCGCTGCGTCGTCGGTGGGTGGCACCAACATGATCAGCAGATGCGGCTGGTCGTCGATGGTCTCCGCGAACAGCCTCGCCCTCGGTGCGCCATCCTTCACCGCCCGCCAGATCAGCTCGAAATCGTGATCCATTGCGACCCCGGACTGCGCGAAACGCACTTCGTAGCGATCGCCGACCTCGTCGACATTGATCGGATGATAGCGACTCGCGACGAACTCGAGCGGCAGGCCGGAATCGATAACGGCGTGAAGCGCAACCCGGTGATCGGCGCTGGCGGTCACCGCGGGCGGCGTAATCAGCGACGCGTCGGGCACGCGATGCGTGTCGGCAGACCAGCCGGAGCCTTTGCGGTCACCGGTCGCATGTCCCGGGATGTAGCGGGGCGTCATGGTCATCGGAAAGCGCAGGCTGAACGTGCCCTCGTCGTATCGCGCCGTGTCGAGATATTCGATCTCGATGCTGACGGTCTGACCCGGCCCGATGTTGGCGACCGCCGTCGTAAACAGATTCGCACGCTGCTGATTCACCAGACTGGCGCGCTTGCCCTCGGCTTTCGCCTTCTCGTACTCCGCTTTCGCCTTGTGCTTCTCCCGGATCTCACCTTCGATGAAGCGCTCGCCGACGCGCAGTCGCATCCGGTCGACGGCAGCGCCGTCCGGCAGCGGAAAAACATAGACCCCTTCGACCCACTCGGCGCCGTCGTTGCGGAATTCCTGCTTGAGCGTCGCGCGCACGGTGATCCCGCTCACGACGATCGCGACGTCGCTGTTGATGCGCGTCGCGATCCGATAGCCCGAGCGCATGCGCAGGAGAAGGCTGCCGCTCTGAATCTGCTCGGGGGTCGCACGCTCGTGCGCGCCCGGAGCGGACCCGATCTCGGATTCGGGCGCTGCCGGGGCCGGCCCGGAAATGATCGCGACGACCAGGAGCCCCGCCAGGCGGCGGCCCAGATACGCCCTCCGCAACAGCTCGAGACAGCGCGCTGGCGTCGGTTGCGCGGTCCGTGGATGCCAGGACCGGCGCCGCCGGAACCCGATTGACGAGCTTTGTTCGTGTCTACTTTTGCCGGCCGCGTCATCGCACATGTCGAAGCTCCCGTCGTTGTTAGCCGGCATTAAAACCGGCTTTTGCGACGCGGCGCGGGCTCCCGCGTGGCAATACACAGGCGGAATGTGGCAAATTGTGCGGATATCGTTCCTTGGGCTTTGAGCTTATGTCGAAACGGATCGCCATCGTGGAAGACGAAGCGGCCATCCGCGAGAACTATGCGGCGGCGTTCCGTCGTGAGGGTTACTCGGTCGACCTGTATGACGCGCGTAAACCGGCGATGGAAGCGTTTGCGGCGCGGCTGCCGGACCTCGTCGTGATCGACATCAATTTGAACGACGACATCGAAGGCGGCTTCGAGCTCTGCCGACACCTGCGCGCCCAGTCGGCGGATCTACCGATCATTTTTCTCACCGCTCGCGATTCGGAGTTCGATGCCGTGTCCGGCCTGAGGCTCGGCGCTGACGATTATCTGACCAAAGACATCAGCATGCCGCATTTGATGGCGAGGGTGGCCGCCCTGTTTCGCCGCCTGGATGCGTTGCAGGCGCCGCGAGGCGAGGAAGAGCGGCTCAATCGCGGCGATCTCGAGCTCGACATCGATCGCATGACCGTGCGCTGGAAAGAGCAGCCGGTCGGGCTGACCTTGACGGAGTTTTGGATGGTGCATGCCCTCGCGCGTTTTCCGGGACACGTAAAGAACCGGCAGCAGCTCATGGACGCGGCGCAGGCGGTGCTCGACGACAACACGATCACGTCGCACATCAAACGCATCCGGCGTAAATTCATTGCCGTCGATGCCGACTTCGATGCGATCGAGACCGTGTACGGCATGGGCTATCGCTGGATCGCCTGAGCCGCGTGCGCTCGTCCAACGAGGACATCCATGAATTTGCGACGCCAGCTGCTCCTCGTCAGTCTGCTGACGTTGGTATTGCCGTGGGCGGGGTGTCAGTTCATCCGCGAGACCGAGTCGGCGCTGCGGGAAGGCCAGAAGAACATGCTCGGCGGCACTGCGCAGGCCATCGCCGACTCGCTGTCCCAGTTTCCGGCCCAGTTCCTGGCGTCGGGCAGCGACGGCATCTTCCGCGAGCGGCAGATCTATGCGCATCCGCTGGAGGTCGAACCACTGATCGACGGCTACGCCGACGATTGGACCGTCTCCGAGGCGTCTTCGCGCTCGCTACGCGGCGTCGACGGTGACATCCGCTTCACGTTCGGCACATTTCGCCAGCACGTCTTCTTACAGGCGCACGTGCAAGACGACTCGGTCGTGTATGCCCCGTCGCCCGCGACGGGAACGGCGGCAAACTACGACCGGATCGAGCTCACGAGCGTCGACGCCGAAGGCAACCGCGATCTGTTCGTTTTCGCGAGCGAAGCGCCCGGCGCGCTGATCGGCCGGCGGCGGACGGAGGACGGCCTGGTCGAAGAGAGCCGGATTCAGGCCCACTGGCTATCGACCCCTGACGGCTACCGGCTCGAGGCACGGATGCCGCGAAGACTCGTCGGCGAGTTCTTAGGCTTTGCCGTCATCAATACCGATGCGGTCGACCGTCGCGGTGTCCGTAGCGCGAGCTTCCAGGGCGCAGCGCCCGGCCGCTTCATCACCGCGTCGCCGTTCTTGACCACCGTGATCGCCGGGTACCTGCAGCCGGACCTGCGGCTGATCGTCACGGACCGCGCCGGGTGGCGGCTGGCAACGGCGGGGCAGATTGTCGGCGGCCGCGAGCGGGCCGGATCGGCGGGCTGGCTGCGAGCCGCATACAACCTCGTCGTCGAGCAAGGTGAGCAGGCCGCGCTGGCGGAGCCTCATCCGCTTGGCAGGGAGCGGGAAACGTATATCGTCAGCGCATTGAACGGCGAGCCGGCGAGCGCCTGGTTCCGCTCCGCCGACACCGGGCGCGCTATCGTCGCGGTCGCGCAGCCCGTTTGGTCGGGGAACGTACAGACGGGCGCCGTCATCCTCCAGCAGGGCACGGCAGCGATCCTGAGCTTGACCAACACCGCGCTCGGCCGTCTGCTGAACTTCACCCTGATCGCGACACTCGGCGTTGCGCTGGCTCTATTGGGATACGCAAGCTGGCTGTCGTTGCGCATCCGCCGGCTGAGCGCGGCGGCCGAGCGTGCGCTAGACGACGACGCCGCCCGCCTGGCCCTGCCGAGCGCGCTGTCGAGCGACGAGATCGGAGACCTGTCGCGCAGTTTTTCTCAGGTATTGCGCCAGCTCGGCAACTACAACGACTACCTGCGGACGCTCGCATCCAAGCTGTCGCACGAGCTGCGAACGCCACTGACGATCGTCAGCTCCTCGCTCGAGAATCTCGAGCACGAGGCGTTGAGCGACGAGGCGGCGCAGTACACGGCCCGCGCTCGCGACGGGGCGGCACGATTGAAAAAAATCCTCGATGCGATGAGTGAAGCGAATCGCGTCGAAGAGTTGATGCAGAACGTGGAACCCGAGTCGTTCGACCTGCGCTCGGCCCTTGAGTCCGCGACCTCGGCATATGCCGACGCCTGGACAAAGCGGCGCTTTCGCCTCGATGCGGAGGTTGACGATGCGGTGCTGCACGGTTCGCCCGAGCTGATCATGCAGATGCTGGACAAGCTCATCGACAACGCCGTCGGCTTCAGCAGAGAGGGCGACGAAATCGTGATTCGGCTGTCGCGGGACGATGGTCGATCCCGCATCTCGATATTCAATCCCGGCCCGCCGCTGCCGGAGAAGATGCGTCACCAGCTCTTCGACTCCATGGTTTCGATGCGGACGGGCAACGCCGGCGAGCATCTCGGCCTCGGTCTCTACATCGCGCGCCTGATCGCCGAGGGCCACGGCGGCACGATCAGCGCGGAGAACGTCGAAGGCGGCGTCGAGTTCCGCATCGACCTGCCCGAAGGCCAGGTGGCGGGGGGG
>JBFGFX010000092.1:0-12289 GCA_041579335.1 Woeseiaceae bacterium
CCCTCGAGGTAGAACTGGTCCTGCCCGCCGACCCTGCTCTGGCCTTTGATCCGGTGCTTGGCGCTGTCGAGCGCGGCGCGGCTGTCGCCGCGCTTGAGCGTCTGGCTCGGCAATACGAAAGACCGGTGCTCGAGCGCGGTGACGACGTCGAGGATGGGCTCGAGATCCTCGTAATCGACGACCGCCAGTCGGGCGGCTTTGCGCGCCGCGTCGACGCTCGTCGCCGCAACAGCGAACAGCGCCTGGCCCGCGTACTGCACCACCCCCGGCGCGAGAATCGGATCGTCGTGAACGACCGGACCGCAGTTGTTCTCGCCCGGAATGTCGGCGGCGCACATGACGTCGATGACACCGGGCGCACGCAGTACCGGGGCGAGATCGACCGAGCGGATCCTCGCGTGCGCGCGCTGACTCAGGCCGACGGCAACGTGCAAGAGCCCGACCGGCTCGAGGATGTCGTCCGTATAGGTCGCTTCGCCGCTGACGTGCAGATGCGCACTCTCGTGCGGCGTCGGCGAGCCTACCGACCCTGCAATCCCCGACCGGGCCGACCTAGGCGCGTCCATAGGCGTACAGCCTCGAATCAGGGCCGCCGGCACATTCGTCGTAAAAACGGCGCAGCAGGTTACGGCACACGCGGCGGCGGTAGTCGGCGCTTGCCCGCGCGTCGGAGATTGGCTGGAAGTCGTTGTCGAGCGCGGCCATGGCCGCATCGATCGTGGCGCGATCGAAGAGCCTGCCCACGAGCGCCGCCTCGCAGCGACCGGCGCGCGACGGCGTCGCGGCCATCCCGCCAAACGCGACCCGTGCCGTTGCGATCGCGTCGCCATCCATTGCCAGGAAGAACGCCGCACATACGGCCGAGATGTCCTGATCGAAGCGCTTCGACACTTTGTAGCTTTGGAAGTGAACGGCTTCCGCGGCGATCGGAATGCGTATCGTCTCCACGAACTCGCCGGCCGCGAGTGCCGTCTCCTGATAACCGAGATAGAACTCGCAGAGCGGCAGCTCCCGTCGTTTGCCGCCACGCCGAAGCACCAGCGAGGTGTTCAGCGCGAGCAGCGCCGGCATCGAGTCGCCGATCGGCGAGCCGTTGGCAATGTTCCCGCCGAGCGTGGCGGCGTTTCGAATCGGCGGCGAACCGTAGCGCAGGAGCAGCTCTTCGAGCGCCGGGTAGTGATCGATCAGCACCGGCATTGCGTCGGTCAGAGTGACGGCGGCGCCGATCTCGATGTGCGTGTCGGTGACCGCGATCGACTGCAGCTCGGGCACGTGAGCGGTGTAGATGATCGTGTCCAGCGCGCGGTGTTCCTTCGTGACCCACAGCCCCACGTCGGTGCCCCCCGCGAGCAGCGTCGCGTCGGGATTCTGCTCTTCGAGCTCCGCCAGCCGGTCGGCGGACCTCGGCGCGTAGAACGTACGCGTCCCGTTGCCGGTCGAGAGCTCGTCCTCTCTGCGGATCTTTTCGAGCGCGACTGCCTTCGCGTGGATCTGGCGCTTGGTCTCCTGCCCCTTCGGAGCGAGTCGCCAATCGCTCTTCAGGTTACGGCTCGACGCCTCCGCGTACATCCGTTGCGCCGCGTCGACGATCGGCCGATAGCCGGTGCAGCGACACAGGTTGCCAGCGAGTGCGTTGTCGATGTCTGTGCGGGACGGCTCGCGATTGCTCTTGTACAGCGCAAACATCGACATCGCAAAACCCGGCGTGCAGAAGCCGCACTGCGAACCGTGGCAGTCGACCAGCGCCTGCTGAACCGGATGCAGCGCGCCATCCACGCCTTTGAGGCTCTCCACGGTGAAGAGCTCCTTGCCGTCCAAGGTCGGCAGGAACTGTATGCACGCGTTGACCGCCTCGACTTTGATGCGGCCGCTCCCGTCGAGCTCCGCGAGGACGACCGTGCAGGCGCCGCAATCGCCCTCGGCGCAGCCTTCCTTGGTGCCGGTCCGGCGGAGATCTTCACGCAAGTACTGCAGCACGGTCCGCGTCGGATCGACGTCCCGGAGCTCGATCTCTTCGCCGTCGAGGATGAACCGGACGACGTGTGCGTAGCGCCTGTCTTTCATGTTCGAAGGCATGGTGGACTCAGCTGCCGCGATAGGTGGAGTAGCTCCACGGCGTCACGAGCAGCGGCACGTGATAGTGCTGGTTGTCGCAGAGCTGAACGCGGACGACGACGTCGTCCAAGAACGGCGGCTCGCCGGCGGCGACGCCGATCGCATCGAAGTAGGCGCCGATCGCGAACTCGAGCTCGTACGGTCCCGGCCGAAAGTCGTTCTCGTCCAGAAGCGGCTCGTTCGTGCGCCCGTCGGCGTTGGTCACGGCCTCTGCGACCAAGTCGCGACCGTCGGCCAGGGCAAAAAGCCGCACCGAGACGCCGGCTCCCGGTCGGCCGTGCGCCGTGTCCAACACGTGTGTCGTCAGACGTCCCACTTGGGGCCTCTCTCCCTTTCTCATGACGAGACTTCCTGACGGCTAATGATATACCAGTCAGGGGGTTACGGCGGCCCGGAACTGTGTAGCGAATCCGCTACGCCGGTGTGCTACTTTTGCCTGTCCAAAGGCACCTACCGATCGGGGGATTGGCGATGGCCCGCGATACGATCAGTCGGCGACACTTCATGCAGGGCTCGGGCGCCGTGGCGGGCGGCACGCTGATCCGGCTCGGGATGCCGGCGGCGATGGCGGCCGCGCAGGCGGCGTGCACGGCCCGCGACGAGGGCGCCGTGTTCGAGACGCTGACCGAGGACGAAGCGCGGGAGCTCGATGCAATCGCGGCCCGCATCCTGCCGACGACCCATACGCCCGGCGCGCGTGATGCCGGCGTCATCTATTTCATCGATACCGTGCTCGGCAAGCAGCTCGCGGGCATGCTGGACCGGGTCCGCAGTGGCCTGGTCGAGTTCCAGGCCGGTCTCGCCGGCCCCACGCGCTTCTCGGCGTTGGACGAGTCCGCTCAGGACGCGTATTTGGCGGAGCGGGAGCGCTCGCGGTTCTTCGGCACGATGCGCATGCTGACGTTGATCGGCTTCCTCGCGATGGAGCGCTACGGCGGCAACCGAGACTCGGTCGGCTGGAAGCTGATCGGCTTCGAAGGCCACGGCGCTGCGCAGCCGCCGTTCGGTTATTACGACGCGCAGTACATGGAGGCCGAGCGCGATGGCGATCGTTAATCGGGTCGAATACGCGCTGACCCAGCCGGTCGACTTCGTCGTCGTCGGCTCCGGCTCGGCTGGCGGCATCCTGGCCAAGGAGCTCGCGGTCAGCGGCTTCAGCGTCGTCGTGCTCGAGCAGGGACCTTATCGCGAGGCCAGCGAGTTCACGCACGACGAGTTCGACGTCGTGCTGAACAGCAGCCTGACCGGCGGTCGACCGTCTGCGAACCCGCAGACCTTCCGCCACGACGAGGACGAGGTTGCCAAGGTACCGTTCCGTCGCAACCCGGCGTGGTACTACGAAGGCGTCGGCGGCGCGAGCGTGCACTTCACGGCGAACTTCTGGCGCCTGCGCGAGATCGACTTCAAGGAGCGCAGCGTCTTGGGCCCCATCGGCGGCACGAATTTCGCCGACTGGCCGATCAGCTACGAGGAGCTCGAACCGTATTACACGAAAGTCGACTGGGAGATCGGCGTGTCCGGGGCGCCCGGGCCGTTCGATTCGCCGCGCTCGCGGCCGTTCCCGGTGCCGCCGATGCCGGTGAAGTCGTCCGGCGTCCTGCTCGAAAAGGGTGCGAAGGCGATCGGTTTTCACGCGCAGCCGGCGCCGCTCGCGATCCTGTCACGACCGCTGAACGGCCGGCCCGCCTGCATCAACTGCGGCTACTGCATGGGCTTCGGCTGCGAGATCGGCGCGAAGTCGTCGACCCTCGCAGCGATGATCCCGCAGGCGCTCGCGAGCGGTAAATGCGAGATCCGCCCCGACAGCGCCGTCTTCAATCTCGAGCTGGCTGAAGACGGCCGCGTCAGCGAAGTCCAATACATCGACGCAGACGGCAATCAGCGCGGCCAAAAAGCGCGCGCCGTGATCCTGTCCGCGAACGGCGCCGAGACGTCGCGGCTGCTGCTCTTGTCCGAGAATTCCAGGCATCCCGACGGCCTCGCGAACTCCAGCGGTTTCGTCGGTCGCAATCTGATGATGAACGCGCATGCGACGGTGCACGCCGTGTTCGAGCATCGACTCAACGATTACAAAGGCGTACAGGTGACGCGGATCGTGCACGACCTCTACGAGTCCGATCCGAAGCGTGGCTTCTATGGCGGCGGCGGATTCGACGCGCGGCCGTTCCTGGGCGCGACGCCGATCATGTTTTCGCTGACCCAGCAGCGCCGCGACCGGCCGCAATGGGGCGCCGAGTTCAAGGACCGGCTCGCGCACAACTTCACGCGTCAGATGGCCATACTCTGCAACGCGACTTCGCTGCCGCTCGATCGCAACAACATCACGATCGACCCCACCCACAAAGACAAGTGGGGCCGGCCCAGCCTGCGCATGACCTACCGTGACCACGACGACGACCTCGCCAACGCGCGTTACATGCAGGGATTCGCCGAGCAGATGGCGGAGGCGGCCGGCGCGATCGAACAGTGGAGCCCGCCGGTCACCCCTTCGGCGGGCGGCGCGCACCTCCTGGGCACCTGCCGGATGGGCGACGATCCGGAGACGTCGGTCGTCGATCGCTATCATCGCAGCCACGACGTCCCGAACCTCTTTATCTGCGACGGTTCGAGCATGGTCACCTCCGGCAGGGGCCAGCCGACGATGACGATCATGGCGCTCGCTTTCCGCGCAGCCGAGCACATCGCCAAGGCCGCAGGGGCGAACGAAATCTGATGCGTCGGGGTTCGCGCTCGCTTTGCGCTTGGCTCGCGGCGTCATTTGCGGGCGTCGTGCTTGCGGCCTGCGACGCGCCGACAGTGGAGGACGACATGGCGACCATCACCCACCACAACATGCCGGGCACGGAAAGCTTGGGCCTGCCGTTCTCGTCGGCAGTCCAGGTCGACAACACGCTCTATTTGTCCGGTAATCTCGGCAACGTGCCGGGCAAGAACGAGCTCGTGCCCGGCGGCATCGAGGCCGAAACTAAGCAGACGATGGAAAACATCAAAGCGGTCGTCGAGCAGTTCGGCTCGTCGATGGACAAGATCGTCAAGTGCACCGTGTTCCTTGCGGACATGCAGGAATGGCCGGCGATGAACGCCGTCTACCGCACCTATTTCGAGCATCCGCCGGCCCGCAGCGCGCTCGGTGCGAACGGCTTGGCGCTCGGCGCACGCGTCGAGATCGAGTGCATCGCCGTCGTCGATTGACGACCGGGCGATGACTAGGTGCCGGCGGCGGCTTCTTCCAAGAGCGCGTCGCGGCGCGATTGCAGGGCCCGCCGGCGGCGTTTGTCGAGGACGTCGCCGAACTGCTCTTCGATGACCTCGTCATTAAGCGCCTCGAGCCGTTCCTGCCAGCGAAGCCCGATGTCGAGCGGCACGCTTTTCAAATAATCGGGCCGCGAGCGCTTGGTGTCGAACGAGGCGCCGTGACCCGTCAGGATGAGCTGCCAGTTGTCCTGACTGTAGGCCATGTGCTGCAGATTGCGACCCGGATTGTGGACGAGCACATCGAAGACGTACATCGCGTTCCACTGGTCCGGTAACGGACACCATGCGGAGCTCCCTTGCCTGCTCTCGATGCGCTGGGCTTCGTTGATGGTGGCGCCAGGCAAGAATTGCAGCACGCCCGACTTGCCGTTCAGCTCGCGGCTGACCGTTACCGGCACCATGCCGAGCTCGAGATGGCGATCCAGGCGATAGGCAGCGAGATCCGGTGCGAGACCCTTCCTGCGGGGATTCGGCAGGAACACGGCGTCCACCGTCTCACCGCCGCGGGTCACCTTGAATGTGGCCGGGGCGCCTTCGGCCGCGGCGACCGCCTGCATGTTGCCGTGCAGCAGAATCGACTCGATATCCGCGGCGCTGATCGACTCTTCGCGCCGACCGACCCGGCGCGGATGGGCGCTGACCTGTCGCGCATCGCCGCCGTGCTCGTTGACGACGCTCATCGCGTCCCCTTCGATGATCAGCGCGTTGCCGCTGCCATCGTAATACGCGTTCAGCATGCCGGTATCGATCTCTATCACGCGACCCTCGAGCCTCGACAAGACCTGCCGAGTCAGCGTAGGCGTGTGGCCGATGACGACGCGCGATGCGCCTACAGCATCGAGCGCCGGCCCGATGCGGTCGTGCTCGATCAGCGGCCCACAGCCGACGTTGCCGCGATACCAAAGCGGCGAGTCCGGGGCATGGATGCCGGCGTCCTGCAGGCGGATGACCGTTTCGATTGCGGCCGCGATCGGCTCGGGCTGCGCCAAGTCGGCAGGCAGCGCTTCGAGCGTGGCCGCATGCCGATAAAAGTTCTCGGCCGGGTCCAGTAGCCCGGCGTCATTCAGGATCTCGAGCTGCGCCACGTAGTCGGCGAGCTCCGCCTTCATGCGGCCGTTGACGCCATCGAGTCCCAGCTCGGCGACCTTGGGACTGAGGCCGCCGTGCACGAACGCGATTCCATCGATGACGACCAAGAGCGGCTTCTCGAGCAGCCAGCGTCCGTACTTGCCGTCGCTGCGGAAGGCGCGGCGATGGCCGAAGAAGCCGGGCGGATGGCGATCGTTGAAGGTCTGCCGCAGCGCCGCCTCGTCCGTGACCATCAGCTGTTCGGCCAAGTGTTTTTGGAACCACCGCTCGCGATCCTCGGGGCGCTCATCCTCGGCGAACGCCGCGTATTCCTCGCGCGCGACGTAGCGCAGGTCGCCGACCAGATTCATCACCTCGTGGTTGCCCAGCAGCGGATGCACTCGACCGCCGGCGGCGGCCGCCTGCGGCTCGATGCGCATGAGCACATCCATGACCTTGCGCGACTCCGGACCTCGATCGAGCAGGTCCCCCGTGATCACGAGGTGCGCCGTCCCGCCGGCCCAATCGAGCGCGTCGTCGAGCACGCCGGCATTCTTCAGAGTCGCGACCATCGCGTCGTAGTCGCCGTGTACGTCGCTGATGGCGACGATGCGATTGACGCCCGTGTAGCGCCAGTCGTCAGCCGCCGCCGACGGGGCGTACGCGGCGAGTGCGAGCAGACAAACGCTCGCGAGCCTGACCGTGAGCCGGGCGGTATTGTTTTGCAAAGTCTCCTCCACTTCGGGCCTGGGAAGATACATTATTGCTATGAATTCTAGAGCCTTAGCGTGAACAGCCCCTGAACCAGCGAGCCCGCGCCGCGGCGATCGAAGGTCCCGCCACCATGGTAAACTCGTGCACTCACTGACGGCAAACCGAGTAACGCATGAGCAAAGGCCTGCTGAGACGAGCGCGGCTGTGCGTCGCGCTGGTCGCATTGCCCGCTGCCGCGGTAGCGCAGGATACGCCGCCGCTATTTGCGTCCGAGGATACGCTCAGGCTATCGATCGAAGGCCCGCTCGCGACGATGATGCGTGAGCGCAGCGAGACCGACTACTACCAGGGCAAACTGCGCTACGACGACGGTAGAGACTACGAGATCGATCTCAGATTTCGCACGCGTGGCAAGTACCGGCGCCGTAAGGACACCTGCCGATTTCCGCCGGTCCGGTTTAGGTTCACCAAGAAAGACGTCGAAGGGACGGTGTTCGAGGGCCAACGGGCCCTCAAGCTCGTCGCGCACTGCCGGCCGCGCAGCAATCGCTTCGAGCAATACGTGCTCAAAGAGTACCTCGCGTACAAGCTCATGGAGCTGCATTCGCCGATGAGCTTCCGCACCCGCCTGATGAGGATCAACTGGATCGATACCGACGGCAAGCACAAGCCGGACGAGCGCTATGGCTTCGTTATCGAACACGACGATGCGCTCGCCGAGCGCCAAGGTATGGTGCCCGCCGAGAATCACCGAATCGTGTATGAGCAGCTCGATCAGCGGCAGGCGGCGATCGTCGCCATCTTCCAGTACCTGATCGCCAACACCGACTTCTCGATGGTCGCCGGTCCGCCGGAAGAGCCCTGCTGCCACAACGGCATCCTTCTCACCGCAGATCAGCAAACCTTTTATCCGGTGCCGTACGATTTCGATTTCTCCGGCCTGGTGGATGCGCCTTACGCGGAGCCGAACCCGCGCTTCAAGATAAAAAGCGTCAAGACGCGCCTCTACCGCGGAACCTGCGCACAGACGCCGGAAATTCCCGCGACAATCGCGCTGTTCCTCGAAAAGCAGGCGGCGGTCACGGCTTTGGTGAACGATCTCGACGGGCTCTCGAAGAGCGTTCGCGGAAGGGCGAGCGCGTTCATCGACAAGTTCTACGAGGACATCTCGAACCCGCAGCGGGTCGAGACCAAGTTCATCAAGGACTGCTCGTAGGCGCCGCATTCTTGGGCAGCGGCCGCCCGTACGCCTGCGCAATCCAATCTGCCAGGATCTTCGCAACCCGCGGATGGATCAGATATCCCAGGATGTTGTGCGGATTGGATCGACCGTAGCGTACCGTCATGTTGTAGATGTGATAGTCGCGGATGCTGCTGATCTGGCGCTGTGACAGCATCGCTTTGAAGTCGTCGGCCACCGTGTTGTCATGGGACATGTAGTCGTCCTCGGCCGACACGTTGTGCCAAGCCAGGACGTTCGTGGGATAGCATTCGCGGCCTTCGCGATCGCGTCCGAGAAGCTGATGACGCACCAGCGTATCTCCGAGCGGCGAACCGACCGATAGCAACACGTCGACTTTCGCGTCTTTGAGCGCTTCGTTGTGTTCGGGTTCGTGCGACAGCTGCCACAGCGCGTCGAAGGTCACGATGGAACCCGTACCGTGGCAGAGCACCACGACGCGCTCGTAGTTGTCGAGCACGGTCTCGATGGTGTCCCGTACCCGACGCAGCACGGCGTCGCGGTACGCGCTATCCAAGCTCCAATACTCGGCAAGGTCCTTCTGCCCGCCCGAGATCAGTCTCTTGCCCAGACCCAAGGCCGCGACGAGCGGCGCGAATACGCTGACGGCAAACTCCCGGTAGGCGGATTTCCCGGGCAGCCGATCGTACTTGGCGACGCCGAAGCCCTTTTTTCGGTCCACGGTTTTGAGCTCATAGAGCGCGTTCTTGAGATCGTTGATATCGAGCGCTTCGTCGTAGATTCTTCCTTGCGACTGCAGGAATTCGTTGCTCAGGTCACCGTAATAGGCCAGAAATTTACTGGTATCGGCCCAGGCTTCGAGCACTTCGGGCCAGTCCTGCTCGAGACCGGCCGTAATGGTCTCGTTCATAAGCTCCAGGTAGCCGCTCGCGGCGGGTTTGCAGCCGCGCCCGTGGACTAAGACGATGCTCCGATCCGAGTTGCCGCTTAAGTGAGCTGTTTCAGTCATTTCTTGTTGTTGTTGGTGACTGACTCGGCGCGTACAGTGTCAGCCGCGGCGGCCCGTTGCGCGCCTCGTCGGCGATGATCAGTTGGCCCGCGGCACCGACCTCGATACCCTCCGCCTGCGGATGCCGTTCGCGCTGCGGGAACATCATAGCGTTCACGAAGCCGCCGTCCGCGTCGAGCTCGATCAGGGCGCGCTCGCGGGCGGCTACGATCAGGAGCGCGCGACGCTCCGGATGCACGACGATGCCGGACGGGTGCAGGTGGCGTGTGCGAAGCTTCAGAGAGATCTCAGCGATCGGCAGCTCGATACGCTCGTCGAACCCGACAGTCTGATCGTCGAGCCGCCATGGAAAAATCGCGACGGTGTCGATGCTGGCCGTCGCCTTGACGTCCTTGCAGAGCAGCAAGAGCCGGTTGCCGAGACGATCGTAAGCCAATCCCTCGAATTCGCATTGTTCGTCGAGGCGGGTGTCGATCCGCCGGTAACCGACGCGTTCGCCGTTGCCGCCTTCGAGAGCCGCATGCAAGACGCCGTCGCTCGTGAGCAGGTACACCGTGTCGCCAACAACGGCGATGCCTTCGAAATCGCCTCTGAGAACCGGATTGCCGAGCGCAAACGCTTTTACGAGGCGCCCGTGCTCGTAGTCGATCTCGTAAACGATCGCTTTTTCGTCGTCGATGGCGAGCAGCCGACCGTCGGCGGTCGTCGCCAGCCCGGAGATCTCGCGCAAACGAGAAGGCAAAGCCCACTGCGCTTGGAACTCGCCGGCCAGCGGCAGCTCGTCGAGCAGCGATTCCGCGCCGTTGACCGGCGCCGCAACGAGTGCCGCGCACAGAATCATGGCACGCATGACCGGTCCGACGATCAGTAGTCTTCCTCGGCTCGATCTCGCCGTGTCAACATCGACAGGAACGAGCCCGACATTGTCTTGCCGTACTCGAGCTTCCAAATGACGAGAGTGGCGTACACGAAAGCCATCGAGATGACGGTCGCGACACCGAGGGCGCCGATACCGGACGCCAAGCCGATGCCGATAGCGACGAAGATGTACATCGCATGCGCAGGATTCCGCAGCGCAAAACGGAACCGGACTGCGGCGACCACACCTGCGAGGCTGAACGCAAGCGCAAGGCTATTGAGCACGATCATCGCAATACCGGTAACGACAATCGGCATCAGTACAATCGTCTGCGCGAACGACTGGTCGACTTCCTTCGTTCGGCTGGTGATGAAATATACCCAGGATACCGGCACGATCAGAACCGCGGCGCCCATACATGCCAGCACCAGCCGAAACGGACCGTTAGGCGCCAGCACCGTGTCCTCGATACTCGAATAGATGGGCTCGAAATCGTCGAGGTTACGATCGGCGAGGTCGCCGATGCCGCCGACCGGAAAGAAATCGCGCAGCGCCGGTATCTTAGTGAGCAGCAACGCCATCGCGCCGATCCAGAGCGCGTAATACAGCGAGATCAACGTCAGCGGGATCATGAAGTTTGCCGACTTTCTCATTGCGGCACCCTGGGGTCGTGACAGCGCGTCAATTCTAGCTCAACGGGCGCATGTAGTCGGCTAATGATACGCTATGCGCGTTTCTTGTCCGCGTAGAGCGTCACCAATGACCGATGGAGTTCAGCTGCTCGGCATCAGCAACGCAATCGTCGACATACTAGCGCATGTCGACGACGGGCTTCTCGACAAGATCGGCGCGCCCCGCGGCTCGATGATCTTGATCGACGAACGCCGTGCGCACGAGATCTATTCGATGATGGGTCCGGCAACCGAAATCTCCGGCGGCTCGGTGGCCAACACGATCGCCGGTTTCGCCAACCTCGGTGGCAAAGCGGCGTACATCGGCCGCGTCAAGGACGATCAGTTCGGCGAAATCTTCGTGCACGACATGCGCTCGCTGGGCGTTGACGTCCGTCTGGCACCGGCCACGGACGGCGCGCCGACGGCGCGCAGCCACGTTTTGATCAGCAGCGACGGGCAGCGGACGATGCAGACCTACCTCGGCGCGTGCACGGAGCTCGGCGTCGCCGACATCACGATCGAGACGATGGGGCGTCCCATGGTCGCGCTTTTGGAAGGCTACGTCTGGGACATTCCGGAGGGACCTGCGCTGGCCGACGCCGCAATGGAGATCGCCCGCGGAAACGGCACCCGCGTAGCGCTGTCCTTGTCGGATTCGTTTTGCGTCGAGCGTCACCGCGATGCATTCATGGCCGCCGTGACGAACGGCGTCGAGATGGTCTTTGCCGACGAAGACGAGGTGATGGCGCTCTACGACGTCTCGACGTTCGAAGACGTGCTGGCAGCGATCGAAGGGCTCGACAATTTGTTCGTAATGACCCGCTCCGAGCGGGGCTCCGTCATCGTGCATGGCGACGAGACCGTGGTTCAGGACGCGATCCCGGTCAAAAAGGTGGTGGACACGACCGGCGCCGGCGATGCCTACACGGCCGCCTTCCTGTTCGGTTGGACCGGCGGGCGTCCTTTGACCGAGTGCGCTCGCCTGGGCACCTGGTGCGCCACGCAGATCATCCAGCAGCTCGGCGCACGCCTCGAGAAAGGCGTGCTGGACGACTATCCGCTGGCGCTGTCTTGAAACCCGCCGACCCGCGATAACGTCGGCATTCTTTACACATTCGACACTCCCCCTTTACGCAGCCGCTCGACGCCGTCATTCGGGCCACAGAAATTGTGAGCGGCGTCACAGTTCGGACGCCGAAATCCCCGATTTGGCCGCCAATTGACGGTCGGCGGAGGCTCTGGTCCGGTTCTTGCACTTGTTTCTCTACAGTCGTTTTGGGCTATTAGGAAACAAGCAATGAAAAACAAACTTTCGACATTGGCGGCATTGGGCCTCCTGGCTTTCTCGTGGTCCGCGAACGCCGTTCCAATCGAGGGAGCGATTACGTTCTCGG